>JADJGQ010000002.1:600000-900000 GCA_016708025.1 bacterium
CAGAGACAGTAACCCGGTTGCCGTTCAGCATGGCGCCGGAGCCGCGTTCTGCCCAGAGCCGTTCATTGAGGAGTGGGACATTGGATATCCCCAGTACGACATGTTCATCGTGCGCCAGGGCGATCAAGTTTCCCCAGAGTGGGATTCCGGCGATATAATTCCGGGTGCCATCGATCGGGTCGATTATCCAGGTGAATTCCGAGCTGGTCTTGCGGTGGCCGGATTCTTCGCCAAAAATGGCATGATTCGGGAAATGCTTCCTGATGACCTTGATGGCGGCCTTTTCGGCGGAGATATCGGCGATCGTGACCGGTGACTTGTCGGCTTTGGTGCGGACTTTCGGTTTCTTGTAGTAATATTCAACCGTCACACGCTCCATCGCGTTGACCGCCTCCATGGCTACCTGCAGAAATCTGGACATTGCGTTTCCTTGTAAAGAGTAAGCCGTCTTGCAGGACTAGAATCGAGGATAGTCGAGGGAAAGTCAAGGAGAGTCAGTCGTCAGAGTGAAATGAGCATTGACTCGGAGCAGAATCCAGGGCCGAGCGCCGAGATGAGGCCATGGCCGCCCGGATCGGATTGCCGCTGCATGAAGCGTTCGAGGACAAAAAGGACTGAGACGGACGACATATTGCCGTAGTCACGAAGGATCTCTTCTGATAAGGCGAGTTCGTTGCCGGTGAAGCCGAGTGCCTGACGGTATGCATCGATGACCTTCATCCCGCCGGGGTGGAATAGATAGGCCTTGATATCATCCATTCGCAGCTCATGCTTGTTCAGGAAATCCGAAAAATCCTGTTTTGCGTTGGCCGCGACAATATCCGGGATGCGCTGGGCAAAAACGACCTGCAGCCCCTGTGACACAACATGCCAGCCCATGACATCGAGTGAATCGGGGTAAAAGCGGCTCTGGGTGCCAAGGATCGAATATCCCCCAAGGGAGACCTCATCGCCGCAGACCAGCACAGCGGCGGCTCCTTCGCCAAAGAGGGCGGTAGCGACCAGATTGCTTCGAGAGAAATCATCGGGAATAAACGTCAGGCCGCAGAGTTCGGCGGCCACCAGCAGGATCCGATCGCGCGGGTGCCCCAGCGCATGATGATAGGCGTGGGAGAGACCAGCAACACCGCCAGCACATCCGAGACCCCAGATCGGGGTCCGTCGGATATCCTGCCTGCAACCGAGCAGGTTTATCAGGCGGGCATCGATTGACGGCGTGGCCAGACCGGTAGTGTTGACATAGATGATGTAGTCAATTTCAGTCGGCGCGAGGTGATTACGTTCGAGAAGGCGGCGGGAAGCATCGAGACAGAGGTTGGTGGCCGACTCGATGTAGACTTCGTTTTTCTCAGCGATCGTATGCGGTTCAAGGTGCCAGTTCACCGGCCGACTGAAATAGCGGGTGTTGATACCTGCGTTGGCAAAGACCTGCATCATGCGGTGCAGGTCGCCGATCTTTGTGCCGAAATGGTGTTGCGCAAACTGAGCCGCCTCGGATTGCGGCACCCGATAGGGAGGGAGAGCGATGGTGACTCCGCAGATCTTCGGCATATGCTTGCTCGCCTGGTTTCGGTCTCAGTCTACCGGTTAGTAGTTGCCGCGATTCGGTACAATACAGATGAACTCGAATTCTTCGTCGTACGGATTCTCAAACTGATGTTCGGTATTCGGCGGGACGAAGGCGAAATCCTTTTCGGTCAGTTCATGCACCTGATCGCCGATCCGGAGACGTCCGCGACCTTTGACGATATGATTGATATGTTCCCAGTCATGCTGGTGACGGGGGGTGAAGCCACCGGGCTGGAGGCGGAAAACGCGGAGAGTGTGGTCGGTCCAGCCCTCGGTGCCGCCGATGACATTGCACTTGGTCGCTTTGGAGACACCGGTCATATTGATCTCGGTCATTTTCATGTCAGTATATTTGACGACAGGCATTGGTCCTCCTGGGTTATGCTACAATATATACAATCTGAGGGATAAAAAAAGACCCGCGTTGGAGATCAAAGCGGGTCTGTCGCAGCACGATCCTGTGCTGCAAAGGTTTGGCAGGACGCTTAGCGGCCGGAGCGCGAAGACTTGCGGCTGCGGCTGCGGCGAGCGGTCCAACGAGTGGTACGAGCGTAGCGCACTTTCGGGACCTTATTGAAGCGACGATTGACAACCTTCGTCACGCCAGTGTTGCCCTTCCAATTGGAGGGATTGACCTTCTTGATGTTCAGCGAGGAAGCTTTGTAGCGGACGCTGTACACGGTACGGCCGAGCTGACGAGCGACCCAAGTGGTCTCGTTGACGCGATAGAATTTGCGCATGAAAGCGATGTCTTTCGCGGTCCACGGCTTGCCACCCTGCTTCGCACGGCTGGTGAAACGAGTGCGAACGGACGCACGGTTGCTGGAACGGGTTCTCTTGAAAGCCATTGTGAACTCCTTTAATGAGCGTTGACGATTGCGAACCGTGACATGGCTGAGTCCACGTTCGCTCTTTAGTGCAATTTCTATACTTTGTATCGGCACTGATTTAAGATACTTAACCATATGTCGTTAGCTTTCTGAGCAGGCTTGCCGGGTTGAGCTTGTACTCATGAGTCGAATTTTGCGACCGCAAAAACTGATCGCACTTTCTATCAAGACTGATGAACAACCATTCATCGCAGAGCAGGAGGTAGTGAATCGATGCCTGTAACGTATTCCCCAGTAATGGGTTAGGCGAGCTAGGGCGGAGTCGGTAGTCGTCTCAACTGCCTGTGAATCAGCGGGTTTGAAGTTGCTACTCACTTTGAAAGGGCATAGATTGAGGCCGCGAGTCAAGCATGACCATGAAACGACATTACCTCTCCATCTCACTTTTTTTAACGGTCGCGGCCGCGGTCATCTTCCTTTTCTATAAACTGCTCGCGCCATTTTTCGCGCCGCTGATGTGGGCGACCGTGTTTGCGATCCTCTTTCATCCGCTGTACAAGAGATTACTCAAGCGAGTCAAGCGGCCCGGGCTCGCATCGATACTGATCCTCTTCCTCATCATCATAGTGATCATTGGACCAGTCGTACTTCTGTCGGTGATGCTGGTTGAACAGGCGGCGAGTGCTGTTCAACGGGTGACGGAAATGCGCCAGTCCGGTCAACTGGACACAATCTGGTCACAGGTGGCGCCATGGTGGGATAGTGTGGTGCAACGGTTGAGTCCCTACGTGGATATTCAGAAGCTGGACCTTCGTGCAATGACCGAAGATGCGGTGAGCTGGCTCGGCAACTTTTTTGTCAACCAGACCTCCTGGATAATCGCTAATGTCTCGAAAGCGATCTTCTATTTCCTGCTGATGCTGTTCACGCTCTATTACCTGCTGAAGGACGGGGAGAAACTAGTCGAACGGATCGCTGCTTTGATGCCGTTGGAGCGATCACGCACGAATGCCATGCTTAAGGAACTTCATGGGATCATCAATTCGACCATGATTAGTGGGATTGTCATCGCGCTGATCCAGGGAGCGGTGGGCGGTATGATGTTTGCCCTGGTCGGAATCCCCTCGGCACTTTTCTGGGGAGCGATCATGGCGTTTCTGTCGGTCATCCCATTATTGGGAGCCTTCATCATCTATGTTCCGGCGGGACTCATTCTGATCATCAACGGCGATGTCGTCCAGGGGTGTATAATTATAGGAGTTGGTACGCTGATCGTCAGCCAGATAGATAATTTCCTTCGTCCGTATATGGTCGCCGGTGGGACAAACATGCATCCGTTGATGCTTTTTCTTTCCATGACGGGCGGAATTGCCTTGCTGGGGATCGAAGGATTGATCGCCGGACCGCTCGTGGCGGCAGCGTTTGTGACGATTCTCGAAGTGTTTGAGATTGAGATCGGACCCTGGAAAAGCGAAGCAGCTCCGCTGGAGCAGCCACCCTCGCCTGATTCAGCCGCGCAGTGACTTGCGATGCTAACTAATTTCCTGGCGTAAACAATCCCATCAAATTCCCGGATGGATCCTTGAAATGGGCGTAAAAGCCGGTTCCGGGGATGACTGATTTCGGGACAACCAACTCGCCGCCTGCAGAAACGACTTTCTCGCAGGAGATCTCGATATCTTCCACATATATATAGAGGACAGAGGTAGCGTTGATGCGGGACCGCTCGGTCCGAAAGATGCCGCCTCCGATTCCATTTGGGCCACTGGAAAATGTTGAGTAGGCGATTTGCTTTGGATCGGTGAACTCCCATCCAAAGACGGTCTGGTAGAAAGCGGCGGCACGGGGAACATCAACCGCTCCCATCTCAACATACACGATCGGCTGTGGCATCGGACCTCTCCCGAATAGGTTACTGATTTCTGCTCAACAACATAGCAGTGGAAGGCTGTTGGGTCAACCTGGAATCCGCCTTGTCGTTTTTCGATTATTGCGTATACTTGGACATATGAAGAATAAACGAATATTGGTGACTGGCGGGGCGGGGTTTCTTGGATACCATCTGGCTCAAAATCTTCCACGCCGCGAAATAGCCTTCCTGGCCTGCAATGATATCGCGCCCTTTTTCAAGGATGAATATCCCAAAGATTCGTTACTGGTAAATGTCGATGTCCGCGATGCGGACGCAATGTACCGTCTGATCCATGACAACAAGATAGATATCATCGTGCACTGCGCGGCGGCGTTGCCGCTCTGGCCGCGTGAAGAGATCATGTCGACCAATATCGCCGGGGTTCGGAATACCCTGACCCAGGCGCAGAAATGCGGAGTCGAACGAGTCATTTTCATCAGCTCAACCGCGGTCTATGGCGTTCCGGAAAAACATCCGCTGGTTGAGACCGATCCGGTCGAAGGGGTCGGGGCGTATGGGGAATCGAAAATCGCCGGCGAAGAGGTATGCGCGGAATTCCGCGCCGCGGGTATGTGTGTGCCGGTGATCCGGCCCAAGACATTTATCGGGACAGCACGGCTCGGCGTATTCCAGATACTTTATGATTGGGTTGACTCGGGGAAGCGGATTCCGATCATCGGTAAGGGGGATAATCTCTATCAGTTGCTCGAAGTGACCGACCTGATCGAGGCGATCTTCCTGGCAGGTTCCGCGCCGCCGGAAGTCGCCAATGACATATTTAATGTCGGGGCACAGCGCTTCGAAAAGGTAAAGCTGGATGTTGGCGCCTTGTGCGACTTTGCCGGAAACGGCGCGAAGGTCCTTCCAACTCCTGCCCCACTAGTCAAAGGTGCGCTGGCGGTCTTTGAGTTCATGAAGATCTCGCCGCTTTACAAGTGGGTATATGGGACAGCGGACAAAGACTCGTTTGTGTCGACCGAAAAGATCGAGAAAAAGCTTGGCTGGAAATCGAATTATTCAAACCAGGATGCTTTGATCGGTTCGCACAAATGGTATCTCGAACATAAGGATGAATTGAAATACGCCAAGGCGGGGGTGACTCACCGGGTCGGCTGGGATCAGGGGATATTGAAGTTCATCAAGCGATGGATGTAACGCTATTTTCTGATCACCACAGTCTCTGATTTGCCGGCGCGCGATACCTGAACCGCGATCGAACCGCGCTCGGTACCATCGAATAACATCTCCATAAGTTCTTTGTGCGTGCGGGGGCGAACACCGCCGACGCGCGTGATGATATCACCGATGCGGAGCCCGGCTTTGTAGCCGAGACGACCGTTGTCAATCTTATCGATCACCAACTGATTATTGTCGTTTATCCTGACCGCAAAGCCCAACTGCCCTTTGGCGGGGAGACCATCGACCGTCTCCCGGCGCGATTCACCCGCAGTTTGATCCGCCATCGGGCTGACTGCCGCCACCAGGCGGGAATCAGTCGGTTCTTTTCCCAACCAGACCAACAGAGGTTTCTCCGGCGTGAGCACCCAGCTTGACTGGAGATACTGCTCGTAGAGATCGCGGGCGGGGAGTCCATCTCTCCAGAATGGCGATTGATAGGAGGCGACGGCTGAGTCCGGGCCGAGGATAATTCTGGCGGTCGAATAAGCGAGATGAAAGGCGAGCATGTCGCGGTTGTACGGACCAGGTTGTGCGAGCGGGTGATTTTTCAGCGTACTGGTCAGGTCAGCACGTCGGGACTCACCCTCGAGCAGAAGCCGCTGAGCCAACTGATAGATCAGGTTGAGTTTGGTTGGGGAGCCCGATGGTACCGCCTCGGTCAAAGCGCCAACGCGAATGCCGCTGATCGGCAGGATCAGCGGATCAGGATTGCCAGTGGTCGGATAGTAGCGAAGGAGGGTGACGTTGATCGTCTGGCGCTCCCAGGGGATACCGGCAAGCTCTGAGAGTATCCAGAGGACGGAATCACCGGTTTGCAGCCAGAATGAATCGAGTTCGACGGTGTGCGCCAGTACCCACCGCTGATCATCAATTGCGGCGGTTGTGCGATAATAGGTCGGGTAAAGACTGGTCTGCAGTTCGACATTCTCTTTGTCGAAGAGGACAGTCGGTCGCGACTGGAGGTATGAATCCGGCTGCGCCATGAGTGACGCAGCCAGAATGAAAATTAATATCAGGCAATAACGGTACATGCAGCGATAGTACTAGTCGCAACTCGTTGGTGCAAGCAAAACCGGATCATCGTATGGTCGGCTCCTGAGGGAATGCCGGCTGCTGATCGAGCGGAATGTCCAACAGCCTGAAATAAAACAGGGTAACGGCTGAGTGGAAAAACGAGCCGTAGAGGCCATCGACTACCAGCAATAGCAACAGCCCGATCGGTATCCCGATCAAGAGAGCGGGGATCAAGCCCCCCTCGGTCGCGAGCGCCATGGCGACAAACGGGGCGGCGACCACCACGAAGATCATGATGATTACGAAGCTCATGGCAATGGCCAGGACGATCAGGATCAGGGCAAACTTGAAACAGGTACCGAGATAGGTCCGGAAAAGGAAGTAGGCTTCATCGAGTGCATCACTGATCCCGGAGCCGCGAACGACGATCGCGCGCTGGGAGAACCAGTAGAGCATCAGAACAGTGACCAGTCCGGCGATAAAGGCCGGCAAAAGAATGATCAGTCCAAGAATCCCAATTACCCAATGGATAAGGAACAGGAGTACGGCCGGCAGGATGATTATTATCGCCAGGGCAACCACCGCTCCGAAAAGAAGGATGCCGAGGCCGAGGAAGCGGAGGAAGTTGTCGACGCCTATAGAGAAGGAACTTCCGAACGTATAGACACCGCCGCGAGTCAATTTGTTGACAGCATCGATATGTGCGGCTGAGGAGATAAAGTGCATGATGAACAAAAATAGCCCCACGACTACTCCGATCATCAGAATGGTCATAAAAGCCGGGCTGGAGATTATCGACTGTATCTGGCCGTAGTCATCGCTGTTGATCAGGCCGTTGAGGTTGCCGATGCTTTCAATGAAGAGTCCAAACACCCAAAGAGATTTGTATCTCCAGGCGATATCCCAGGACCGCTGCAGGATAGACCCAAACTCCATTGTCATCTCCTCGTCTGTGATTGTGTGATCGACCCAATATACTTCCAGAGAAAAGTTCGGGGCAATCAAAAAGCGGATTGAAAAATCAAACTTGATTTGGTCCACTATCGCCCGCACCTTTGCGCTGAAGAAACGAAAGGTGAAAGTATGTTGAGTCGTACGAAACGCTACAGTTTGCTGGTATTACTTGCGCTTGGATTGATTATTCACGGTTGCGGCACGGAAGAGCAGGAGAGTAGTGCACTGCCGGGAGACACCACTACTGCCGCCAATACTGAAGAGAGTAAGGGACGGGATAGCGTGTCAGTTACTCTGGTAGGGCAGGATTCCGTCACGGTGTTAGAACTGCTCCAGATGTCGCACTATGTGGAATCGCGGTCGACCGCCATGGGGTCATTTGTGACAGGGATCGACTCGATTCGGGGTGGAACGTCGGGCTACTGGGTATATACGATCAACGACACAGTCCCTAAGACTGCGGCAGACAAGATGTTCACTCGGTCAGGGGATACGGTGGTCTGGAAATTTCGGGTCCCATCCGAGTAAACCGACTGCCAGATATTAGCTTCCCTTTTTGGACCGGGGATATATATTCCCCGTCATGACGCTGGAGACAATGCGGCGAATCGAACAAGGGGAGTTTTTTCTGATTGCCGGACCCTGTGTGGCAGAGTCCGCCGACCTCTGTCTGCGAGTGGCGGAATCGGTCAACAGTCTGGCCCAGAAATACAACATCCCGTACATATTCAAGACCTCTTATATCAAGGCGAATCGCCTTTCGGGGGAGACCTATACCGGACCGGGGCTGGAGAAGGGGCTGGAGATACTGGCCAGAATCAAATCGACTTTCGGCATTCCGGTTCTTACCGACATCCACGAGACCACTGAGATAGCCGCGGTGGCGCAGGTAGTCGATGTCCTGCAGATACCGGCGTTTCTCTGCCGCCAGACCGAACTGGTCGTGCAGGCGGCAGCCACCGGCAAATGGATCAATATCAAAAAAGGGCAATTTCTGGCTCCGGATGATATGGAGCAGATCGCGCATAAAGCGGGCACCAAAAAGGTAATGCTGACCGAACGAGGGGCATCCTTTGGCTACCGCAATCTGGTGGTCGATTTCCGTTCATTACTGATCATGAAAAAAACTGGCCTTCCGGTGGTCTTTGATGCTACGCACTCGCTGCAATTGCCGGGTGGGGCGGGGAAAGAGTCCTCGGGACAGCCGGAGTTTGCGCTCCCCCTCGCGCGGGCGGCTGCGGCAGTTGGAATCGATGGGCTGTTTATCGAAACACATACCAATCCATCGGAAGCAAAATCGGACCGCGCTACCCAGCTCCCGCTTGAGGCGATGCCCAAATTGATCGAACAAGTGACCGCGATTCGCGAGGCGGTGAAGTCGCATGGCTAAAGTGCAGTTGACCCGCGAACAGATGCGGGAACGGTTTAAGCAGGTCAGGCTGCTGGCGCTCGATGTCGACGGTGTGCTGACTGATGATTCCATCTATTTCGGTCCGGATGGATTCGAAATGAAGCGGTTCAATATCTCGGACGGCTTCTTCATGGTGCTGGCGATGCGGAGCGGGCTGGAACTGGCGATAGTTTCCGGTCGCTACTCTCCCGCGACGGACACCCGCATGAAAGATCTCGGCGTGACGCACGTACTGCAGGGGAAGAAAAACAAAGTGGAACTGATCGAACCGTTGTTGGAGAAATTGCAGATCGGGTTCCATGAAGTGGCATTTGTCGGAAATGAACTTCTGGATATCGGGTTGGCGAAGCGGGTGGGATTGCCGATCGGAGTACGCAATTCCGCGCCGGAGTATCTTGAAGTGGTAGAATATGTCGCCGTGCAATCAGGCGGCGCTGGGGCGGTGCGCGAAGTGATCCAGCTCTATTTTGAGGCGGTCGGCAAAAACCCGATCGAGTATGTGATTTGAAAGCGGAAGAGATGGTCACGTATGCCCAGTCGGTGATCCGACAGGAAGCAAAGTCAGTTGCTGCCATGGCTGATCGGCTGAATGGATCATTCAGCGATGCCGTGCAGGCGATCATGGATTGCAAAGGGCGCGTGATTGTCGCAGGGATGGGGAAGTCCGGACTCATTGGTCGGAAGATCACCGCGACTTTCAATTCAACAGGAGTATCGTCGTTTTTTCTGCACCCTGCCGAAGCGGTGCATGGTGATCTTGGATTAGTTCGCTCCGATGACATTATGCTGTTGATCTCCAAGTCCGGTCAGATCGACGATCTCGCGTATATCATTGCCGCCGCAAAGCGGATCGGCGTCACGATCATCGTGCTGAATGGAACGCCCAATTCTCCGCTGGCACAGCGCGCCGATATCGTGTTGGATTGCTCGGTGGAGATGGAAGCGTGCCCGAATAATGTCGTGCCGACCTCATCATCGACCGCCGCGCTGGTAATGGGAGATGCATTGGCGCTCGCGCTGGTCAAGGCGCGTAATTTCTCACTCGAAGAACTGGCGAGTTATCATCCGGCGGGATTCATCGGCAAACGACTGCTCAAGCATGTCTCCGAAGTGCATCATACCGGCGAGGAGTTGCCGATCATCACCTCACAGGCGAAGATCACCGAGATGTTGCTGGTGATGACCTCCCGGCGATTGGGGTGTGTGTTTACGATCGATCCTGAGGGGAAACCGACCGGCGTTTTTACAGATGGGGATCTTCGGAGATTATTGGAGCGAGGGAAGGACTTCTTTAATCTGACGGCGGATGAAGCGATGCACCGCAATCCGAAGTCTATCTCTGAATCGGCGATCCTGGATGCGGCGCTGGCGATGATGGAGCGGTATTCGATAACGCAACTGGCGACGGTCGACCAGGATGGTCGGCTGGTCGGCGTGATCCACCTGCATGACATTCTGAAATCCAAGCTGCTCTAAGCAGCATAGCAGATAACCCGGGCGTCACGAATCAACTTTCCGGCAGAGGAGAATCGGATGTTTGAGTCATCGCAACTGGCGATCTTCATGGCGGCAACGCTGGCGCTTAATTTGACCCCCGGACCGGACATGCTGTACACCGCGACACGGTCTCTCGGCCAGGGGAGACGGGCGGGGATCGCATCAGCGCTGGGGATAGGCGCCGGGACGATCGTACACATTATCGCCGCAACTCTCGGGTTATCCGCAGTGCTCTCTTACTCGGCATTCACCTTCATGGCGATCAAGTATCTTGGCGCGGCTTACCTGATCTATCTGGGGATCAAGACCTTTCGCAGCAAGGCGCAGTTGCATCTGGGGAAAAACGTGGCGAAAGAGAGTCTCTCGCGCATCTTCTGGCAGGGAGTGTTAACCAATATTCTCAATCCCAAAGTCGCGCTTTTCTTCCTGTCGTTTCTGCCACAGTTCGTTGATCCGGAACGAGGATCGGTCGGCTTGCAGTTGGCGACATTGGGAGTGATGTTCGACCTGTCCGGCGTGACCGTGCTGCTGGTGATCGCAATAGCGGTAGGGCATGCCTCCAGTTGGTTGGAAAACAGCCCGACATTCCTCAAAGTGCAGAAGTGGTTTACCGGGTCGGTCTTTATTGCGCTTGGAGCGCGGTTGGCGCTCGCAGACCGGAAATAGCATCTCTATGAGATCCAGGTAACACCAAAATGTCGTCGCGAATAATCAAGCGAACCAAGAATACACTTGTCTACTACCTGACACGTCTCCTCATCTGGAAACTGAATATTCTCCCACGATCATGGTCCATTCGGATAGGAGCATCGCTCGGCAGGCTGGCGTGGCGGATGATCGACCGGGACCGCCAGCGCGTCCATCAGAATCTCCAGATCGCCTATGGCAACCGGCTGACCGCGGACGAGCGCGAGGAGATCGGCCGTCGGTTCTTTATTAATAGTGGGAAGAATCTGGTTGATGTGATCCGTTTTGAAAAACATTTCCGTGATGAGATCCGGCCGCTGGTTGAAGTCGAAGGATTGGAGTATTTCGAAGCTGCTGCCAAACGGGGGAAAGGGATATTCGGGGTGACCGGCCATTTAGGGAATTTTGAACTATTGGCCGCCTACATGCAGTCGCTCGGATATTCTTGCGCGGTGATCGGGCGTGAGATGTATGACAAACGGTTGAACGAGCTTCTGGTCCGGAATCGAGAGGCTGTCGGGTTGGTGAATATCGCCACGACCGATTCACCCAAAAAGATCGTTGGGTGGCTTCGCAAAGGAGGGGTTGTTGGCGTCCTGATCGACATTGATTCAATGCGGGTACGATCGGCATTCGTCCCATTTTTCGGGAAACCGGCCAATACGCCGATCGGGCAGTCGATCATCGCGGTCAAGACCGGAGCTGCGCTTTTGCCGGTTGCTTGCCTCAGAACGGCTAACGATCGGTATAAAGTGATCATTCGTCCGGAGGTGCAATTTGAGCGGACGGGGGATGTCGAGAAAGACGCTTACCAGGCTACCTTACTCTGCACCAAGGCATTAGAGGAAATGATCGATAGTCACCGCGACCAGTGGATCTGGATTCATACCCGCTGGAACAGCCGCCCGGAAAATCTGCCTTGACTCTCGACTGATTATCCCCATGTTGTCTGCCGATAGATAAAGACTATTATGGCGAACTACCTAAGAATCATACTACTCGGACTTACGACGGCGATATTGGCCGGCTGCTCGAACCATGAGAGTTCGACCAAGACCGATATTGTGGTTGATTCCAGCCGTCCGGATACCGAGATGCGCGGCGCCACAATAGACCTGCTTGAAGGGGAGCGAGTTACCACTCGAATTGATGCCGACCGAATTCTCAAGTTCGACGCCAAAGACTCTACGATGGGTTACGTTGTTCACGCTGAGTTTTTTGATTCGCTTGGCAATATCACTTCGCGACTGGACGGAGACTCCGCCTATATTCGAGAAACCAGCAACCATATGCATGTCTATGGGCACGTGGTAGTTGTCTCGGAAGATCACTCAATGCTGGAAACCGACTACCTGCACTGGAATCCGGATATCGAGAAGATCCAGACCGATGCCTATGTCAAGGTTACCAGAAAAGGGGATGTGGTTACCGGCTGGGGATTGGAAGCGGATCAGAAGTTGACCCGGATCAAAGTGCTGAGACAAGTCTCCGGGACTATTCACAATACCGATGAGATAGACAGCATGTAATGGTCATTGTGACTTGCGCGGCACACCTCCCGGTGTGCCCGGGCAAACGAGGACGTTTGCCGCGCAATAGCAGAGAGGTTATCCACAACCGGCGAGACCGCCGGTTTTTTTGTGACATTTAGAGACCCTTTTTCCTTTTTGCTTGCCTGACTCTCGATCTTGCCGTTTACTGTTATCCCGGAATGAATATCCCAACAGATGACCAAATATCTCGTCTTTCCTATGGAAGGGAGCAGACTGTGCAGAACCGATTCAGGGAGATGGATTGCTTTGTCCTGGCCGGGGGAAAAAGCAACCAGGAGAGAGATTTTCAGCCCGATGGTGACCTGACGCGCCTTGAGCGAGGGTACCGTCGCTATGCTGCGGTCTTTGAGCGTGTGACGCTGGTGCTGAAGAAGGACCAGGCGCGCGAGCAATATCTCAATTATCCGTATGTGTGCGACGAATCAACCGAGCATGGCGCCGTGCATGGGATCGAAGAAGCATTGCGGCAGTCCGGGTCGGATGCGGTTTTTATCGGATCGACCGAGATCCGGGATTTCCCGCTCGAACTGGTAGTGGAACTGGTCAGGAATTACCAGGGAGAGTCGTTCCTGGGGTACCAGTCAGTTCACCAGGGAGTGGCACAGCCGTTGTTCGGCATCTACAGCAAAAAGCTGGTTGAATCGCTGAATGAAGGCAAGGCGGCCGATCTGACTGAGCTGATGCAACTACTGGCCCGCGATGGAAAGTTGCTGCCGCTTCCCGATCCGACATTGGCTGAACAGCTCAACCTGCGCTAGTGTTTGTGGACCGAATTTTGCAGCCGCTGACGCGTTCAGCCGGCTGACGGATTTCTATTCTATATATCCGCAGCTCTTATCTGATCAGCAGCATTTTTCGTGTCAGTTCCAATTCTCCCGCCGACATTCTGTACAAGTAGACTCCGCTGGCAACCTCCTGGCCGCTCTCATCGCGTCCATCCCATTCCACAACATGTTGTCCGGCAGATAGCTGGTCTTTGACCAGAGTACGAACCGACTGCCCCAGCAGATTGAATACTTCAATTTTCACCTGCGATCTGGAGGGTAACGAGAATCGAATTGTCGTGTTAGGGTTAAATGGATTTGGGTAGTTCTGTCGCAATTCGAAGTCATCGGGCAGCATGTCACCGCGTTCGTCGTCATCAACATCGACTGGTATATTCGAGGTGAAAGCGGCGTACACACCGGTGGACGATATAGCGGACATCACTTCGTTTTGCGCAGTATCGACAGCTCCACCGGACACGAGTGCAGACGCGCCTAGCAAGATGCCGTTGGTACGTCAGCCACAGCGACGCCGGGCCAGCTTGCCGTGAGCTGGTCCCCAATCCGGTGGCGATCACAGGAAAGGTGGTAGTGAGCAGCATGGTGCGGCCGGTGGATGCCATTCCGGTGTCCAGATTTACCTGACAGGCTCCACCAGGTCCATGCATGATCGATCCAGAACCGTTTCCAAGTTGCGTGCGGAAATTGAACGGCACAGCAAAGGGAGCGTTGTTATTATCCAGAGCGTGAATGGTGAACTGGCCGATTGCTGTGAGGCTATCAGTGAGCGTGGCTATGTAATCATTCGCTGCCAAGGAGAGCTGAATGGAATCACCTGAGGACGATGTCACCGCACAAGCGGTGGCACCAGAAGGGGAGCGCGGCACGCAATTGTCCGACGGAATCCAGATCGGGCACCTCGGCCGAAACCGATACCCAGGTGGGCTGATTAGAGAACCTTCTCGCCGCAGTAATATAAGTGCGGCCCGATGCAACAATGGTATCGGGTGAACTGTTGCTCATTCCCAGCAGGCGAATCAGACCACTATCTGAAGTATTTCCCTGGTCAATTGCGATTCCAGAATTGGCAATTTTGGCGACAACATTGATATTGCCGAGGGGCATCACCGGTCCCAGTCGCACGCTCTTCGTTCTGCGCGACGGTGCACTGAGGTCGGATCGAAATAGGACCTGAGCGCCTACGTCATAATCGAGGTTTACCAGGTCATTGTTGGGACCAACTAAGTGCTCTTCACCTGGGGGCAGGAGTCTTTCCGAGGGGAGTCGAATGGGCGCGAATATTGGTACGGCGGTGTAGTACCCTTCGAAATCCTGCTCAAACCATTCCCAACAAGACATTCCACGAACTTGAAAGTGCAGGTTGTTCCAACAGGAAGGGAAGGAGTAGCGGTTCTCATTGGACATTTCGGACTGATATGGACTGGCAAGCGGGAGCGGGTACTGACTATCCATAAACCCGTAGTTGGTGATGAGCGCGCATCTTCCAGAGTCCGCGAATAGGCCGGTGCCAAGTAGATATTCACCTAAAATCCAAAACCAAAGGGGACCACTTTAGGCGGGGGGGGGCGGTGTAGGTGAATCACTACATCCAGGGATTTCACCACGAATACTCCCTGCTATCGTCACATTGCCGAACCACTTACGGGGCATCCCCCCCCCCCCCCGCCCCGCCCCCCCCCCCCCCCCCGCGGGCCCCCGGGCCGGGCCTGTTGTCTGCCCAGAATCCGGTACCGGTTGGGGGTGGCGGGGGCGCCGGGCGGCCCCCCCGCGGGCGGACAGGCGGCCGCCCCCCACGGAAAACACCCCCAAACAAACCCCGCCCCCCCCCCCCCCCCCCCCCCACCCCCCACCCCCCCGGAAAAAGTTTGTCCCCCTCAACCGGAACCCCCCCCCCGGGTGTTGTAGGGGGAACGGCATAATCTAACCACCCCCCCCGTATTTTCCCCCCCCTTCCACCCCCCGGGGGGGGAGGCCCCGGGAAGGGAAGGCGCCCCACGGGGGGCCCGTGGTTGGGTACAAGGAAGGGGGGGGATTTAGTTTTGGGCGGGGGGCGGGGGGGGGTGGCCGCTGGTCGACTGTCGGGCCATGGAAAAGCATGAGCATGGGCAAGGCCGCGGCCCGGGCCCGCGGGGGCCCGGGGGGGGCGGGGCGGCGGGGGCCCAAAAGGGAGGGCGGGGGGGGGGGGGGGGGGGCGGGGCGGGGGGGGGGGGGGCCCGCCACCGGGAGTCCGGAGCGGTGGCTCCGCCAGGGGGGGGGCGGCCGCGGCGGGCGGCAGGAGCACAGAGAAAACCACACCCACCACAAAAACCCAAGAGGCCAAAGGAACAGAGGGAGAGCGAAACCCCCCAGAACCCCCTGGGGAGGAGCCGGAAACAAGAGGACGAAGTTAGACCGAAAAGACCCGCAGGGGGGTCCCCCCCCGGCCCGCGCGGAAGAAAAGAAGTGGACACCAAACCAGGAAGAAGAGAGACCACCCCCGGGCAGAGGCCCCCCCCCCCAAGCCAGAGCCAGGGGGGGCGCCAGCACCGCCACCCCGGCGTACCCCGAGAATTGCCGGGTCGTAAAGAAAGATCCCAAATACCGCTGTTTGTGTCTGAGAACCCACACAACCCGAAGACCCCGCGGGGGGGGGATATCCGGGGCCGCCGGGCGGAGGGGAAGGCCCCCCCCCCCGGGCGGGGGGGGTGCCGGGGGGGGGGGGCCCAGGGGGGGCCCCCGGGGTCGCGACGATCCGGCGGCCACCGGGGGGGGCCGCGGGGGGGGAGGGAACCCCCCCCCCCCCGGAGGGCGGCCCCACGGCGCCGCCCCCCCACCCCGCGCGGGCGGACTCCCCCCGCCCGAGGCGCGCAGCGCCCGGCCGGGGGGGGGCGCCGGCCGGGGGGGGGGCCCACACACCGGGCGGCCCGAAAAAACGGGGGGGGGGGGGGGGGGGGGGGGCGGGGGGGCGCCGCCAGTGGGAGGATGGAAAGGGCCACCACCTTTTAGCAGCCCCACGGTGACGGCTTGGAAGGGGAAAGGGGGCTCCGTGGGAGGCAGCGGGGGGGGACCCTCGCGCTACACTATAATATAGACCATTTTAATCCATTGTCAATTTCTAAATCACCTACCAGTCCTTCTGCCATCTAATTGCTGCGATCTCGGGCGAAAATTATGCACATACAGAGACTGGCAGCATTTTTCGACTATACCCCGACGCAATTGAAGGCGATGGGGATATTGACGGTCACAGCGATCCTGTTGACCGGCTACCTGCTGATCCGTTCCTATGCCGAACCGACTCCACAGGCAGTCTCCATGCCCGTCTTTTTGGGCGAGGATCAGAAGTTCACCGGGATATTTCTGATCGACCCAAACACCTCTCCCGCTGATTCGCTTGAATTGCTGCCGGGAATCGGGCGGACGCTGGCTGATCGAATAGTCGAATACCGACAGCAACATCGGTTTGAACAGGAGATCGATATCACCGAAGTGAAAGGGATCGGGCCGAAATTGTACGAGCGGATCAAACCATACCTGAGGGTCAAACGATGAGTGCGATCCTGGGGATCGATCTGCGTGGTCCGACCATCTGTACCGCATCGGTTGGCGAAACAAACGGTCGTCGCACGATTCTCTGGCTGGCCCAGGCGCCAGTGTCTGAGCGGATGCAGTATCCTGATAAGGTGACGCTCGCCCTGGCGATCCCGGATGACTCGGTGATGGTGAAATACTACCAGATGCCGACTGTCGCCGGTAGCGATGTGGAACTTCGGCTGCAATTTGAAATGGAGCAGTCGTTGCTGGATGATGCCGACCAATTTCGTTTCGACACGATCAGGACCAGTCTGCCGGACAGGTATCTTGGGCTGATCTGCCGCAAATCAGGTCTGGCTGCATTGCAGCAGAGGCTGGCTATTAGCGAAGAAGCGCCCAGTATATCGCTGGCCAGGGGAGTGGCATTGGCGCGCGGATTCCGTGCATTCTGTAAAGTACCCGGTGGGGAGTTGATCGGTCTGGTGGATATAACGCCGGATTCGCTGTCACTCTGTCTGTTGTATCGCGCGGAGATCATCGCCCTCGGGCATTTGAAACTGGAAGGGTACGAGCCGGCGGACGAGATGTCGGTGAAACGGTTGGCGATGGAGATCAAAACGCTGGTCTCGTTTAAGCTGGCCTCGGTGGCAGAAATGGGACTATCGATCCCGATGTCTTCGCTGTCGCTTTCCGGCGATTTTTCGGATCAATTGCTCGAGCAGATCGAACGGTACTTTCCGACCGGGGTACACCGCGTGGAGGTGAACCGAGCGGCATTGGGGCCAGGGCTGGAGATGTCGAACCGTCCGGAGCTGTTTCTCCCGGCTCTGGGGATGACGGTCATTTAGCTTGCCATTGGACAGTCCGACCAGTATGTTTTTTCAACCTTAAACTCAACCAGACATCACGTTATGGCCAAAGCAGTACGTACACGCGCGGTTTATCCGGGTTCTTTCGACCCGACCACCAATGGACATCTTTCACTGATCGACCGGGGATCCTGGCTATTCGATGAACTGATCGTGGCAGTCGCCACCGCTCCGAGCAAAAACGTGTTGTTCACCGCCGAAGAACGACTCGGGTTCATGAAGCAGTCGGTGGCGAAACTGCAGAATGCGAAGCGGATCAAGGTGGTCGGCTTTGATGGTCTCTTGGCCGATTTTGTGCAGGAGATCAAGGCGAACGCGATCATCAGAGGGCTTCGCGCAGTCTCAGATTTTGAGTACGAGTTTCAGATGGCGCTGATGAATCGCAAATTGGTGCGCGAAGTTGAGACGGTCTTTTTGATGCCGTCGCTTTCGTGGGTTTATCTGTCATCCTCGATCGTGCGGGAAGTGGCGAAAAACGGCGGTGATGTGACGGGGCTGGTGCCGACAGTTGTCAAGCAGGCACTGGTGAGGAAGTTTAAAAGCAATTCTAAGCGTCGCCGTTGAGCAGTGTCCATTCTATGGCACATCCATCAGTGATGATGGTTGTGCTCTGCCTCCCAGACTTCGCATTCCCCCCTATTTATCGCGTACCGGTCGCATTGCATCCCGAAGTAGACAGTTCGGGCGGTGAAAGTCATACCCAGTTTCTCTGCGACCCGGATCGAAGCGATATTCTCCGGATGAATGATAGCTACTAATTCCTGCAGGTCGAGATGCTCAAAGGCCCAGCGCTGGCCGGCAATTGCGGCTTCGGTGGTGAGACCTTGCCCCCAGAACGGCTTGGCCAACAAATAGCCGATTTCGATCTCGTCGGTATCCGGCAGATACTGCAAACCGCACCATCCAATGGGCCTGCCATCGGGCGGCTGACCGATTACCCACCGTCCATAGCCAAACCGGGTCCAGTGCTCGATCTGATAACAGATATCCTTTTCCACGGATGGACGGGGGGGCGGGGTGGTACGCGGGAAATAGCGAAACACGGAATCCTCAGATTGCACGCGATGGAGTGGGTCGATATCCTCAAGGAAAAACGGACGCAACATGAGGCGAGGTAAATGGAGGGTGGGTGCGATGGAAAACATGACTATCCCCAATCAGCTACAGAGTTCGATCCTGGCGAGTGAGGGTCACCGATAAGATACTCCATATTGTGAGAAAAGGAAAGAGGAAGTTTGGCGGAGGGTAAGCGCCCTTCATCCGGCGCTCCGCGCCACCTTCACCCATAGGGAGAAGGGAAATCCCCTCTCCTTGCGGGAGAGGGTGCCTCGAAGAGGCGGGTGAGGGCTAGTCGATAGAGACTGATCTATTACAGCATTTTCCGCCGCTTGGCAAAGGGGTTGGATTGACCTATATTGATTACTTCGCGGAAACGCGATTTACCCATGGAGTACAGAGATGAGTGACCATCAGCAGAAGCCGCACCCGGAAAACAGTACCGTTCAGTCGGATGCGGAGATACATCTCCCGCTGGCCGACCTGATCCGGATCCGTCGGCAGAAGATCGACCAGTTCAAGCAACAGCAGATCGAGCCATACCCATACAAATACGACCGGAAGCATGGGATCGCCGAATTGCAGGAGCAGTTTGACACGTTAGCGGCGGCCGAGACAGTCGTCCGGCTGGCCGGACGGATCATGCTGAAGCGAAAAATGGGGAAAGCGATCTTTGCCGATGTTCGCGATGCTGCTGCCAAGATCCAGTTGTATATCAAGATCGACAATGTCGGCCAGGCCGGGTTTGATAATTTCGACCTGCTCGATATGGGAGATATCGTCGGGGCCGAAGGGACGTTGTTCATCACCCGGACCGGCGAACGGACGCTTAAAGTCAACTCGTGGGAGCTTCTCTCCAAATCACTGCATCCGCTGCCGGATAAGCATGCGGGGTTGACCGATGTTGAGATCAGATACCGCCGTCGCTATGCCGATTTGATCATCAATCCGGAAGTTCGCGAAGTATTCGTCAAGCGAACGAAGATAATACAGATAGTCCGGGACTTCCTGAATTCGCGAGGATTCCTCGAGGTCGAAACGCCGATCCTTCAGCCGTTGTACGGTGGCGCGTCGGCACGGCCTTTCAAGACGCATCATAATGCGCTGGACATTCCGCTCTATATGCGGATCGCCGATGAGCTCTACCTCAAGCGGTTGATTGTCGGCGGTTACGAAAAGGTCTGGGAATTCTGCAAAGATTTCCGGAATGAAGGGATGGACCGGAAGCATAATCCTGAGTTCAGTATGATCGAACTCTACTGGGCGTATGCGGATTACCATGACATGGCGGCATTCTATGAAGAGATGCTCCGCCACGCGGTGCATGCCGTGTTCGGCAGTCACAAAGTGACCTACGATGGTCAGGAGATCGATTTCGGACCGAAATTCCGCTGGATCTCTATGGTTGATTCGATCAAGGAAGCTACGGGCGTTGATTTCACAGATCTCTCGGATGCTGATGCAAAAGCCGCCGCGCAGAAGCTTGGCGTGCATGAAAAGGAGAAGCTGATCAATCGCGGCAAGGCGATTGAGGCGGTTTGGGAGCTGAAGGTCGAGCCGAACTTGATCCAGCCGACTTTCATAGCGGATCATCCGGTCGAGATATCACCGCTGGCGAAGCGGCATCGCAAGGATCCGCGATTCACTGAGCGGTTCGAGCTGTTTATTGCTGGTCAGGAGATGGGGAATGCATTCTCCGAACTGAACGACCCGATGGATCAGCTTGGAAGATTTCTCCAGCAGGGGAAAGCGATTGAGCAGGGGGATGAAGAAGCGCAGCCGTTGGATGATGATTTCATCACGGCGCTGTCATACGGCATGCCGCCGACTGCCGGACTTGGCTTTGGGATCGACCGACTCGTGATGTTGCTGACCGACCAGCAGTCGATCCGGGACGTGCTGTTTTTCCCGCAGATGAAGGAGACGAAAGAGGGATCGGTGCCGGTGTCGAAGATCCTGGCGCAGTTGCTGGAGGAAGAGAAGGGTTAATCGTCCTCCGTCGTTTCTCTATTCTTAGTGCTTGAATACAAGTAAGGCAGAAATCCTTTTCCGTGGAGGAAAGGGACTCCTGCCTTTTCTTTTGAGGGGAGAATCGCAGATTCCCGTTGCATCGATGTCCACTTGTTTGCTCTACCGGTCGGCGGGGATGAATTTCGCGCAGACAAAATAACAGCAGAGAGACAGACGGCAGAATCCGTTCATCCATTGCTGTCTTGTTTTGTGACAATTTGTGCTCACGACGTTGTCCATAAGTCGAATTTGGACAATCAGGTACACGACAAGGTGCAATCTGTACCGCGGCGGTCGCCATGGCCCTTGAACGGCGAGCACGTGGTCCATTTAACTCACTGATAGTCAGTCTCTTCCGTCAGTGGCACACTCCCGGCACGACATTCGCATTAACGCAAAACTGTAAGACAACACCGGCGGCTTGAGAGTCGTCAACACTTTAGAGGAGGTTTTGTATGAAACGCGTCTTGATGTTCACCCTACTTCTGTCGTTTGCGCTTGTCATGAGTGCTACGGCGCAGAGCCATGGCAACGGCAACACCGGAGTGCCGAACAATTTCAACCATCAGTACCTGTATTTGCAGGATGCGGATGGTGACGGAATTCCTAACTGCCAGGATCCGGATTACGTGCGTCCGGTGTGTGACAGCACCCGCATCGGTGATCGTTATACCTGGGGTCACCGCTTTGCCAATACAGTTCGAGATGGGGTTGGGTCGACGGTTGACCACCTGAACGGGCTGATGATCCGCCTCCGGGATCGTATCCGAACTAAGCAGGAATAGTCAGAGTCGCAGTTCAGTCAAAGGCCCCGGCTATGCCCGGGGCCTTTTTTTATCCCGTCTTCGGCCGACCTAAATCACTCGATATCAGAATCAAGCCTTAAGTGATATAGATCACAATCGGTTAGGAATGGCGGAATGGGCAGGAAAACCAATTGATTTCACTGTTTATCATCTGGTATGTTCCCTCCGTGAGATCCTATAATTGTATAACTCGCGGTACTGGATGAACTTTGCAAGCTACATCGCACGCCGCTATTTCCGCTCCGGGCGGTTTTTTATCTCCGTCTCGACCTGGATGACTATCGCCGGGGTTGCCCTCGGTGTGGCAGTCGTCTGTTTTGTCATGTCGATGCATAACGGTTTCGAATCGGAGATCCGGAGCCGACTACTTGGCACAACCTCCCATATTACCGTATTCAGTCTGAGCGGCGAATTCATTACGGACTATGACCAACTAGTCGATCAGATAGAGAATATCCCTGGGGTGGTGGCCGCCTCGCCGTTCATCTACTACAAAGCGGCGATAAGTTCGGAGTCGGGTCATGGGGATGGTGTGGTCGTGCGGGGGATAGATCCAAAGCGAGAGCAGCAGACCGCTAATATTGCGCGGGATATCAAAGAAGGTTCATACAATTTCGAGCGGACGCTTATCGATGGCGATTCGCTGCCGGGGATCATTCTCGGCAAAAACCTGGCGGACCGGCTGGGCGTTTATGTCGGGCAGGAGGTCGCGCTTTATGCATTGCGCGGTGAGGACCTCCGTCGAAGCATCACTCCGAGAATAATGAAGTTTTACGTGTCGGGGATATTCGAGACCGGCTATTACGAATTCGATGGAGAACTGACTTACATCTCACTGCAATCGGCGCAGAAGCTGTTTCTAATGGGGGACGTGGCGACCGCGGTTCATCTCAAACTGACAGACATTTATCAGGCTGAAAATCTGACACCGGTGATCGATTCGGCGCTGGGGAACCATTATGATGTGGTGCCATGGAATGTGCTGCACAAAAATCTCTTTAATTGGATCGAAATAGAGAAGATCGTATTAGGGGCGGGGTTTATTCTGATCGTCCTGGTTGCCGCATTTTCCATCATTTCTACGTTGGTGATGTTGACCATGGAAAAGCGAGCGGAGATCGGAATTTTGAAAACGATCGGGACTACACCCAACCTGATCGCCGCAATCTTTGTCTACAAGGGGATGTTAATCGCGGGATTTGGGGTGCTGGGTGGATGGATAGTTGCGCTGGTGGCGGCATTTATTCAGAACTACTACAAGGTGGTTTCGCTCCCGGCCGATCTCTATTTTGTCAGCTATGTCCCGATTGAGGTTCATTGGGTTGACTTTGCCTATGCCGGACTAGTGACCCTGTTGATCTGTTTTCTGGCGGCCCTTTACCCGGCTCTGCAGGCATCCCGGATGTCGGTGATCGAAGTGCTTCGTAAGTAGATGTCGTTGCACTGCTAAAACTTTGAGCAAAAATGGCGACAATGTCAGTAACGGATAAGCTTTCATCAGGAAACCGGATGGCCGGTGGAAAGGGGGCTGTCCGTGCAAGAAACTAAGATCATTCTGGAAGGGACCGGGATTCACCGTCAGTTCCAGACGGTGGAAGGTCTCCTGAAGGTGTTGAAGGGGATCGATATACGGGTGACACGCGGCGAGATGGTCGCCATCACGGGTGTCTCCGGGGTCGGCAAATCGACACTACTACATATTTTAGGCGGGCTAGATCGCCCGACTGTGGGTCAGGTTAGTCTGGAGGGACTGCAATTCAGCAGTCTTTCGGAGCAAGAACGAGCGAGAATACGGAATCAGAAAGTTGGCTTTGTGTTCCAGTTTCACTACCTGCTAGAGGATTTCACCGCACTTGAGAACGTTATGATCCCCATGCTGTTAGCTGGTGTGAAGCGGTCTGAGGCGGTGCGGCAGGGGGAACTGTTATTGCAGGATGTGGGTTTAAGTGGTAGAAAATCTCACCGTCCAGACCAGTTGTCGGGCGGGGAACAACAGCGAGTAGCGGTCGCCCGGGCACTGGCCAATGGTCCGGGAATTGTGCTGGCGGATGAGCCCTCCGGGAATCTCGATTCGGCGACTGGTCGCATGCTCCACGATCTGCTCTTCCGTCTCAACTCTGAAAAGTCGACTACCTTTTTGATAGCTACGCATAACCAGGAACTGGCCGAACGCTGCACCCGTCAACTCCATATGGCTGACGGACAATTGCAGGGGTAACGGAAGGATAAGAGAAGATCATGCTGTGCCAGGACTGCAAAAAACGAGAAGCTCAGGTTCATCTGACGCAGATCATCAATAATGAGAAGATCGGGCTATCGCTGTGCAAGGAGTGTGCCTCGGCGCGCGGTTTCCATTCACCCTTGGACAATATGCCCTTTCCGTTGGCGGAGATTCTGACCAATCTGGCCAAGAGTTTCACCCAGGAAGGGAATGTGGCTCCTCTGGATGCGATGGTCTGTCCGACCTGTCAGCTTACGTTTGAAGAATTCACGCGTCAGGGGAGATTTGGCTGCGGCGATTGTTATCGTACCTTCCGGCCGCGGTTGGAGTCGATCATGCGCAAGATCCATGGAGCATCGCTGCATCGCGGCAAAGCGCCGGATCTTCCGTTTGAAGCAGAACAGGGTGAAGTGACGATCCCGGTCAAGGAAGAGGAACGTCTCGAGACGGAGTTGCGCAAGGCTATCGACGCCGAGGATTTTGAGCGCGCCGCGGAGATCAGGGATAAACTTAAATCGATCAAATATGCGATAGGATATCATTCGTGAGCGCAGCAGAAAGAGTGATAGTGATGTTTGAGTCAATGGCCAAATCGCCTGCAGCATGGCTCTCCGGGAAGGGGGACGAGGCGCTGGTGGTTTTGTCGACCCGCGTCAGGCTAGCCAGAAATGTGGCCGGCTGTCGTTTCCCCACGACCGCAGATACCGAAACCAAACGTCGCATTGTCGGCTACTTTGATTCGGCGATCGGTCGCTCCTCCGTTTTGGGGGAAGGAACCTACGTCAAGGCGGGAGAGATCTCGGATCTGGATCGCGATTTTTTGGTGGAGCGTCATTTGATATCGCCGGCCTTTCTGACCGGAGACACATCCAAAGCGCTCTATATCAGTCCGGCCGAACAGGTTTCGATCATGGTCAATGAAGAGGACCATCTGCGCATCCAGTCGCTGACCGCCGGGTTTGATCCACAAGGTGCGTTTGCCCAGGCAACGCGATACGACCTTGAAGTGGGAAAATTCCTCGAATTTGATTACGATGCTGATTTTGGATATATGACCGCCTGCCCGACCAACGCCGGGACCGGCATGCGGGCCTCGGTTCTGATCCATCTCCCCGGTCTGGTTTTGACCCGGGATATCGAGAAAGTGATATCGCGCATCACCCATAGTGGCCTGATTGTGCGCGGATTTTACGGCGAAGGCTCCGATGTACTGGGGAACCTGTTCCAGGTATCCAACCAGAACACCCTGGGCGTTTCCGAAAGCGAGATCCTCAACCAGATCACGCGAGTGGTCCGGGAGATCATTGAGGCGGAAGCGGCCGCACGGCAGCGACTAATGGATGAAGCTGCCGATATGATAGAAGATAAGATATGGCGGGCATATGGCATCCTGAAGTATGCGAGAGTATTGACCTCCGAAGAGGTGATGAACCTGTTGTCGGCGGTCCGCCTCGGGCATGCGATGAAGATCATCGATTTCTTAAATGTCGCTCTGATCAACGAATTGTTGCTATTGTCGCAGCCGGCGCATTTGCAGAAGTACTTTGGACAGGAAATGGATCCGAATCGCCGCGATTTCGTTCGTGCCCAGTTGGTGCGGGAAAAGCTGCGGAACTCGGACTAGCCGGACGCTGTTCTGATTGTGCAACGGCAGTGTGACGGTGCATATTGTCACGTGACAGGAAGGAAGACACAGCATGAATGAGATGTTTACCGAAGCGGCCCGACGGGCAATTGAATATGCTCGGGACGAAGCCGCACGACTTCGACATGATTACATCGGTACGGAACATCTCCTGTTAGGGTTGATTCGTCTCGGAGAAGGCCGGTCGGTCGATATCATCGGCAACCTCGGCCTGGATCTGGATGACCTGAAGGCGTCGATCGAAGAGGTCGTACAGCCATCGGGCGGGACGATGACCATGGGGCAACTTCCACTGACCGCCCGGGCGAAAAAGACGCTCGAGGTTTCCGGCCAGGAGGCGCGCGCCCTCAAGTCCAAGGATATCGACACTGAGCATATCTTGCTGGCTCTCCTCAAAGACGAAGAGGGTGTGGCGGCTCAGGTCCTGTCGACCTATGAAATCGACTATAAAGAAGCCTACGAAGAGCTGAAGAATATCCAGAGCGGCAAGCCGTCTTCGTTTAAGAAGAAACGGAAAAAATCAAAAACGCCGGCACTGGATCACTTCGGTCGCGATCTGACAGAACTGGCGCGTCGCGGAAAACTCGACCCGATCATCGGGCGCGAGAATGAGATCGAGCGCGTCTGTCAGGTGCTGTCGCGCCGCAAGAAAAACAATCCGGTGTTGATCGGCGAACCAGGTGTCGGCAAGACCGCCATCGCCGAGGGGCTCGCCCAGCGAATCGTCGAAGGGAATGTCCCGCAGACGCTGGAGAACAAGCGAGTCGTGACACTTGATATGGCGTCACTCGTGGCCGGCACTAAGTACCGCGGCCAGTTTGAAGAACGACTCAAAGCGGTGATGACCGAGATCATCAACTCCACCGATGTGATCATCTTTATCGATGAGTTGCATACGATCGTCGGAGCGGGTGGTGCGGAAGGCTCGCTCGATGCCTCGAACATCTTCAAGCCGTCGCTGTCGCGCGGTGAATTGCGCTGTATCGGCGCCACCACGTTGAATGAGTATCGCAAATATATCGAAAAAGATGGTGCGTTAGAGCGCCGCTTCCAGACGGTCATGGTTGAGCCGCCATCCGAGGAAGATACGATCAAGATCCTGAAGGGGCTCCGTCCGAAATATGAAGAGCATCACAAGCTGCACATTTCGGATGATGCGATCATTGCGTCGGTGAAGTTGTCGAATCGTTACATCTCAGGCAAGTATCAGCCGGATAAGGCGATTGATTTGATCGACGAGGCCGGCTCGCGCGCGCATCTGTCGACTTACACGCGTCCTGGATTTTTCTCTGAATCCGAAACGCGCATTACCGAATTGATGCACCGCAAGGAAGAAGCGGTCAAAAATCAGGCGTTTGAGACTGCCGCGCAGTTGCGCGACGAGATCAAGGCTGAAAAAGAAAAACTCGCGGATCAGTCCAAGAAGTGGGAAGAGACACGCGAAAAAGAGCGCGTCACCCTTTCCGCCGATGATGTCGCGATGGTCCTCTCCAAGATGACCGGTATTCCGCTTTTCCGCCTGGAAGAGAAGGAATCACAGCGCTTGCTCCGGATGGAGGAAGAGCTGAAGAAGCAGATCGTCGGTCAGGAAGAGGCGATCACGACCTTGTCCCGCACATTGCGCCGTGCTCGTGCCGGACTCGGTGACCCGCGCCGTCCGATCGGCACTTTCCTGTTCCTCGGTCCGACTGGTGTCGGAAAGACGGAACTGGCTCGTTCGCTGGCGGACTTCCTGTTTGATGATCCCGAGGCGTTGATCCGCATTGATATGTCGGAGTACATGGAGAAGTTTGCCGTGTCCCGTCTGATCGGTGCTCCGCCCGGATATGTCGGATACGAAGAAGGCGGACAGTTGACCGAAAAGGTCCGTCGCAAACCGTATTCGGTGGTGCTGCTCGACGAGATCGAGAAAGCACATCCGGAAGTGTTTAATATCCTGTTGCAGTTATTTGATGACGGCGCGCTGACCGATTCGTTCGGTCGACGGGTCGACTTCAAGAATACGATCGTCATTATGACCTCCAACGTCGGTACCCGCCAGCTTCGCGAACAGAAGACGGTCGGGTTCGACGGCGCCGATTTCGACGGATCGTATGACGGGATGCGTCACAAGATCATGGATGAACTGAAGAAGCTGTTCAACCCGGAACTGTTGAACCGTATCGACGAAACCGTGATCTTCCATTCGCTCGACCGCGATCATATCAAGCAGATCATCGACATCCTGGTGATCGATGTGGCGAAGCGTCTGGCCGAGCGTGGCATCAGCTTCAAGCTGACTCCCGAAGCGAAGGAGTTCCTGGTCGACAAGGGATTCGATCCGGCATACGGAGCGCGGCCGCTCAAGCGGGCGTTGCAGAAGTATCTGGAGGATCCGCTGGCCGAGGAGATCCTGCGCGGGCAGTATGCCGGCGACCTGGATCTGGTGATCGGCGCGGAGATGGATCGACTCTCGTTCACCTTCAATGCCGCACCGAAGGAACAGAAGGTCGGGCAGTAAAGACTGATAGCAGTCAAATTATTGACAATAAGAAACCCGCTCAGGCATCTGGGCGGGTTTTTCTATCTCAGCGGTTGTCGATGTCTGTTCTATACGAACTGCGGTTGTCGCGCGGTATTCAGCATCGGCAACACCGTTTCAATGATGTGGTAAGAGCGTTCGGAAGCTTCGTCAAGGAACATAATGAACTCGCCAGCGGCTCCTCCCGAAGCTGAATCGGAAATTACGCGTACGACGGCGAACGGAATCTTGTTGGCCTGACAAACCTGCCCGACTGCCGCCCCCTCCATCTCGGCCGCGATCGCCCCAAACTCTCGCTGAATCCACTTGATTCGCTGCTGATCGGCAATAAAGGAATCGCCGGTGACGATCGTCCCGACCAGTACCTGCGGCGGGTTGGGATTATCCGCAAAACTCTGCTCCGCCGCTCTGGCGATCTTGTCGACGATTTTCGGGTCAGCCTCGATCAATCGGCCGGCATCGGAAACCTGTCCCGGACGTCGCCCAAAGGCAGTCAAGTCGATATCATGTTGAGCCACGAAGTTGGCGATGACTATATCACCACGCCTCAAATGCGGCACCAGTGCCCCGGCAAGGCCGGTGAAGACCAGCGATTGGATGCCGAAGCGGTCGATCATCGCCTGGCTCGCCATCGCGGCGTTCACTTTGCCGACCCCACATTTGGCGAGGACAACGGGGCAGTTGTTGATAGTCCCCAGGTCGAACGTGATTCCGGCGAATGAGGTAGACGTGCTGTCAGATTGAAGGTGACTGCGGAAGAGTTCGATCTCTTCATCCATGGCGCTGAGTAAGCCGATCACATGTTCCCCATCTTTTGAAAACTCCCTTATCTATCAATTATCGGGATTTGCGGCTATGCCTGTAGCAATGCTGCCGGTATATCCGGCTGAGCGGGAGTCGATTGTCCCCCTCGAGCACATTGCCGGACGAGACTGATTCAGATTGAAACGATTACGAGGAGTACTACGTAGTGGAAGGGTAAGTCAGCGACTTTCGCACTTGAGTTCATAGCGGCGGATAGAGTATCTTGTTTCGAGTCACTAAATCAGCTTATGATCGACGTTCAATCACTGAGTAAACGGTTTGGCCAACTGATCGCAGTTGACGCTGTCACCTTTTCCGTGGGAAAGGGTGAGGTGTTTGGCCTGTTGGGCCCCAATGGCGCGGGGAAATCGACTGCTATCAATATGATGGTTGGCGCACTGGCGCCGGATTCCGGCACTGTCCGAATCGGCCAGAACGGCAATCCTCTGCATCCTGACACTCGGCGCGGTATTGGGGTCGCGCCGCAGGCGTTGGCGATCTATGAAGAGCTGTCCGCTGAAGAGAATATTCACTTTTTCGGGACGCTGTATCAACTTCCCGAAAAGATTTTGAAAGAACGAGTGGCCTGGGCGCTCGATTTTGTCGGCCTGACTGACCGCAAATCAGGTAAGTCGGAGAATTTCTCCGGCGGGATGAAACGTCGCCTCAACCTAGCCTGTGCCCTGGTGCATGATCCGCCCGTGCTGTTTCTGGATGAACCGACTGTCGGCGTTGACCCGCAATCTAGAAGCATGATGTTTGAGAGGATCGAGCAACTTCGGTCGCAAGGGCGGACGGTTGTTTACACCACGCACTACATGGAAGAAGCGCAGCGGCTGTGCGACAGAGTCGCGATCATTGATCATGGGAAGATCCTCGATATGGATACTGTCCCCAATCTGATCGCCAAGTATGGCGGCAAAGCAGTCGTGACCGGCGAACTGGAAAAGGAGCCGCCATCGGGCGTTTCACTGCCCGGTGTGAGAAATGATCTGCAGATCCGATTCGAATCAACCAATCCGTTTTCCGAAGTAGCCGCGTTAAATGCTCAGGGTGTGGCGTTCCATTCTCTGCAGATCACTCAGCCGGACCTCGAATCGGTCTTTCTGTCGTTAACCGGAAGGAGACTTCGCGACTGATGCGTGCGGTTCTGGCATTGGCAGTCAAAGACCTTCGCCTGCTCTGGCGTGACAAGCTCGGGCTGTTTTGGGTGATACTTTTTCCGCTATTAATAGCGCTCTTTTTCGGCTCGATCTTTGGCGGCGAAGGGGGCGGGGCGCGGTCGATGAAAGTCGCGCTCATCCGCGAAACCGGCTCTCCAGTGGCGCAGAAGTTCTACGATGAGTTGGCGAAAGCGTCTGTTCTCAACACCTTCATCATGTCACGTGACTCGGCTCGCATTCTGGTTCAGCGCGGCAAGTTGACTGCGTATGTCGAGTACACCGGCAAGGGGGAAAGCTCGTTTGATCTGTTCTCCGATCCGGGTGAGATAGTCGTCGGAATCGACCCTTCGCGCAAAGCCGAAGCCGGTTATTTGAACGGGATGATCAGTCAGGCGTACTTTGTCGTGCTGCAATCGGCCATGATGGATACCAAAGGGTGGAAAGAGCAGTTGAGCGCGGAGCGGGCATCGATGGACAGCTCAGCCGGCATGACGAGCGGACATCGCAACAACCTGATCAAGTTGTTTGACGTGCTCGATTCACTTCAGACAGATATGGATGCCGCAAATGCTGTCGGTTCAGATTCATCCAAAGCATCTGCCGGTATGAGCGGTCCGAAGATCGCTTTCAACGATGTTGCCGTGAATACCGCACGTCCGCGGTCGGCATTTGAGATCACGTTTCCGCAATCTTTGCAGTGGGCGTTGATCGGCACGGCGGCGACCTTTGGTCTTTCGATAGTGACGGAACGTCGGCGCGGCACCTGGATGCGCCTTCGGTTGGCGCCGTTGTCGCGCGCGCACATTCTGGCCGGCAAGGGGCTGGCTTGCTTTATCGCCTGCTTTTCGGTCTGTCTGCTATTGATGGCGATCGGCGTCTTCGTCTTTGGTGTGCAGATAGGATCGGTCCCCTGGTTGATTGCGGCGTTGGCGAGTGCGGCGTTTTGTTTTGTCGGGCTGATGATGCTGATGTCGGTGCTGGGAAAAACAGAGAACTCCGTATCTGGTGCTGGCTGGGCGCTTTTCTTAGTGCTTTCGATGACTGGCGGCGGAATGGTGCCGCTGATGATGATGCCATCCTGGATGGTAACGCTGAGTCATTTCAGTCCGGTGAAGTGGTCGATCCTGGCGACAGAGGGGGCGAGCTGGCGCGGATTTGGTGCATCGGAGATGATGCTTCCGATCGCGGTTCTGTTGTCGGTTGGTGCGATCGGCTACCTGATCGGGGTGCTGGTGCTGCGCCGGTCGGACGGGTAGACGCTACCTATCTCGCTATCTGATAACAATTTACAATATTTCTTGCCATTGGGTTGGGATATAGTATATTGCCCTTCCTGTTCCGGCAGCCAGGGGAGAAGTCTGGCCCGGTCAGCCGATAATTCGAGAAGAAGCATTTACTGATAGAGGTATTGAGATGGCTCACAAAAAAGGTGTAGGTTCCTCCAAGAATGGTCGCGATTCCGGCGGACAGCGACGTGGAACCAAAGTCTACTCCGGCCAGGCAGTGACAGCCGGCGCTATTATCGTTCGCCAGTGTGGTACCCCGATCCGTGCAGGACATAATGTCGGCACCGGCCGTGACTACACGCTGTTTGCCAAAGTAACCGGCGTCGTCAAGTACGAGCGCGTCGGCAAAACCGGCAAGCGAGTTTCGGTATACGAGTAGACCTCGATACGATCTGCAAAATGAACCCACTGGCAACAGTGGGTTTTTTGTTGGGGCAGGTTTCACCTGCACTGGTCCGCTTCGCGTGTTTCGATAGTACGGCAGTTGAGAACGAGAGGGATGGCCTATCTGATTGAACCTACCTTACGCGTGAGCTAACATCCAAGAGGGAGTAGTCTCCCGGCACTTGACATCGCGGGCAAGAAGGGATAGTTTTGCCTATCTGACTATTCACCATGAGGTTGGTATCATGACCAGATCTCTTCTTGGATTACTGATCGCGTTGCTGATGCTGAGTCCGGCATTAGCACAAGTCTCCCCCGATTCTACGCAGCCAGATTCTGTTATCACTCAATCGCAAAGCGATAGTGTCTTGGCACCCGCAATGTCCACCGATAGCTCTGCCACCGCTGACAGTACTTCCGGCGGCGGCATCTTGATGAAGGATGGCCAGCCGCTTTACCCACTTTCGCCAGAGCGTAAAGCGTTACTGAGTGAATATGCCGACATGGTCAACCTGTGGCGCTTTGTCGAGCTGTTTTCGGGATTGTTGATATTGGCAATCATTCTGTTCACCGGTCTCTCCGCGCGAATCCGCGATTGGGCGAAATCGGCCAGACTATCCTATTTCACTATCTGGCTCTATTGCGCGATCCTGCTGGTGGCGATGTCTGTCCTCAGCTTTCCTTTCGATTACTATCGCGACTATCACCTCGAGGTTCAATTCGGGTTCATGAATCAATCGTTTGGAGAGTGGTTCGGCGAACAGTTGATCTCTTTGGCGGTCATGGTCGTGGTGATGCCGATCCCGGTCTGGTTTCTCTATTTCGTGATTCAGCGTTTCAAACGCTGGTGGTTGGCATTTTCAATTGGCGCGTTTCCGATCATGGTGATCTTTGTTGTGATCGCCCCGGTGCTGATCTCGCCTCTCTTCAACCAATTCGAGCCGCTCAAGGACAAACAACTGGAGCAAGAGATCCTGACTCTGGCCAGTAAGGCCGGGATCGAGGGCTCGGATGTCTTTGAGGTTGACGCTTCCAAACAATCCTCCAAGGTGAATGCGTATGTCACGGGGCTACTCAATACCAAGCGGATCGTACTCTATGATACGCTGATCAAGGGATTCACTTACAATGAGATCAAATTCGTCATGGGACATGAGATGGGCCACTACCTGATGAAACATATCTGGTGGGGACTTGGCCTGCTGGTCTTCTATCTGGTGGCGATCCTCTGGCTGACGGAGAAAACGGCGCATGGGCTGATCCAGCGCTGGCGACATACCCTCAGATTTGAACGTCTTTCTGATATCGCATCCCTGCCGTTGCTGATGGCCCTGTTCACGATCTTCAGCTTTTTCCTCCAGCCGATCCAGACGTACGCGAGCCGGTATATGGAACATCAGTCGGACATTTTCGGAATGGACGTCACTGATATTTCCGGCGACGAGGCTGCCTCGGCATTCGATAAGCTGTCGGCCTACAATCTGTCTGATCCTGATCCGCATCCGTTGATAGAGTTCTGGTTTTATGATCATCCGGCGCTTAAATCCCGCATGGCGTTTGTGAAACAGTACCGGATAGATCACCCGGTAGCGGAGCGGTAGTGAATAAGTTTACGAAGGGGAGAGGCGGCCGGCGCGTCCGACTGATTATCATCAGCCTGGCGGTAGTGGCGCTTACTTGTCCATTTCTACACGCCGCTAAACCATCTCCTGCACCCAAGCTGACTGCGATGGAACGAGCGGCCGACCAGCTCCTTGCGTTGCCGCTGGACAGCAGCAATGTTCGGGAGATCTCCAATCGTACAATCACGCAGCGAGATCTGCGGGTTACTCTTGAGACCGGTTGGTTTATATCGTTTCTGCCGCTCGAACTTGATTCCGGCAAGATCTACTTTGGCGGTCTGTTTGTCGGTCATGGCCGGATGGAATACGACCCACCTATCTCAATGGAGCGGCAGCAGCTTCGACGGTTCATGAAGACGGACAGCCTCAATCGGACTTTCGAGCAGATGATGATCGTCCTGGACTCGGGAGAATACCGTCAACTGCTGGTCGACTCAAAATCGGCGATCGGATTGCCTGTCGATTACCGTCCGATCAGGAGAATGTGCCTCAAATATCTCGAAGAACAGTGGGACAGACTATTCACCTTTGGGGCGCTTCGCAGTCTGACGAATCCTCTGAACTCCGACTATTTGCTCCTTCTGACGGAGTTGACTGATGGCGGGCCGGTGCTCTATCAGCATGATCCTTACGACCGGGAGCAGGTCGGTCTCTACAAGCGGGAAATGCAGGTTATCTACCGGAAGGTCTGGCAGACGCTCTGTCAATATGCACTGGAATCCGATACGGTGAAGCTTGATTTCAGTGGCAGACGCAAGTCGAGTCTGGATATCCGCCATTATGACATGGATATGCTGATCAAGCGAAACGGAGAGATGATCTCCGAGGTCACCACCTCGATCAGCTGGGACAGCCTGAGATCGCGAGTCTGCTATTTCTATCTGGATAACGAAATGGAGGTCGATTCTGTCATCGACGCGGAAGGGCGGATTGTCCCTTTCAGGCGGTTTAAAGAGAGCGACGACTACTATGGCCTCTGGCTACTTTTTGACAATCCGCCGGAGCCGAACTCTGAAACCAAACTGACGTTTCACTATCACGGCGATGTTGCGGAAAAGGAACTGGGCATATTCATCGTGGTTGCCGGTTCGGGTTGGTACCCGGTTGCTGATGAATGGCCGGTGGCTACTATAGACCTGAAGATGCGGACCCCCGCGGATTACGATCTGATTGCGCAAGGGATCTTGATTGACAGTCATTCGGTGAAGGACACGTTGTTCAGCCACTGGCAAAGTCGCGGGCCGACAGAGTTATACTCTTTCAATCTGGGGATATTCGAGCAAGAGCAATTCAGCACCGACTATGGTCAGGTGCTGAATGTCTACTTCTGCGATTACCTTCACCGCCCAAGTGGCATTGAGATTCAGCATGTGGTCGATGAGTATCGAAGTAGCTCCCCGCCCGATGCCTGGATCGGCAACAAAGTGAAGCAGGTGGTGAGTGATCTTCGGAGCAGTCTTGAATATTACACTCAGTTGTATGGCCCATTGGATCATGATACGCTGGTTGTCTCGGAGTATATTCAAGACCATAGCACTTCTTATCCGAGCTTTATTCTCCTTGGTTTATTCACCTGGGTCGGGAGCGACATGTGGGGGTATGAACGGCTGCATCGTTCGCACGAAGCTGCGCATCAATGGTTCGGAACTGGAGTCTCGGCGGAGAGCTATCGGGACTATTGGTTGTCGGAAGGGTTTGCAGAATATAGCTCTTATCTTTTCCTGCAGGAAGCCGGCGGAGACGATCGGTTCCTGGATCGGCTGAATGAACATAGGAAAGATATCCTGATGGAGCGCAAACATGCCGGAGCGGTGGCGCTCGGTCCACGGGCATACAATGTCAAGGACAAAGGGAATTACAGTGTGGTCGTGTATGGGCGTGGGGCTTTCATTCTGCACATGCTCCGCAATCTGATGGTCGATTTCGAAACCATGAATGAGGATCGATTCCGCGATCTGATGCGCGACTGGTACACCACATACAAAGGAAAAAAAGCAACCACCCGCGAGTTCCAGACCATGGTCGAGAAGCATATGGGAACCGACATGGGCTGGTTTTTCCGCCAATGGGTATACAACAATTACATTCCGACCTATAAATTCAAACAAAGCATCGCGCCGGATTCGGCCGATGGATTTACTGTGACTTTGAATATCTCTCAGAGCGAAGTTCCGGCTGATTTCAGGATGTACGTGCCGATAGAGATTGAAATGAAATCGGGGGAAAAGCAATACGTACGACTGTTGGTCGATCAACCGGAGAAAGAGTTTGAATTGACTTTTCCGAGCAAACCAAAGAAAATCACTCTTAATCCCCTGATGTCGGTCCTGGCCGACGTCAAGCAATAGCCGCTAAAGCATTGCTGCATAGCTCATTAGCTACTAAAACCAAGTCCCGTATCCGTGTCGGTTAGCTCTTGCCAGTCGAAGCAGGTTGCGTATATTCATAGCCATGTGAAAAACATCACAGCTAAGGAGAACGCAATGGATCATCGGATAGAAACTGACTCGATGGGGGAGATCAAGGTACCATCGGATCGTTACTACGGCGCTCAGACGGCACGCTCTCTCTACCATTTCCGCATCGGTGGCGAACGGATGCCACGTGAATTGATCCGCGCAATGGGAATCCTGAAAAAGGCGGCGGCGATAGTAAATATGGATCTCGGTCTGTTGCCGAAAGAAAAAGGCGACCTGATCGTCAAGGCGGCTGATGAAGTGATCGCCGGGACGCTCGATGACCATTTCCCGCTCGTGATCTGGCAGACAGGATCCGGCACGCAATCCAACATGAATGCCAACGAAGTTATTTCCAATCGGGCGATCGAGATGGCCGGCGGCGTGATGGGTTCAAAAAAGCCGATTCATCCGAATGACGATGTCAACAAAGCGCAGTCATCAAACGACACTTTCCCGACGGCGATGCATATCGCCGCAGTGGAAGAATTGCACCGTCGGTTGATACCGATGGTAACACAACTTCGAAATACTCTGCAGAAGAAATCAGACGAGTTTAAGGATATCATCAAGATCGGGCGCACGCATCTGATGGATGCCACGCCATTGACGCTGGGACAGGAGTTCTCGGGGTACACGGCGGCGCTGACACTCGATCTCGATCGGATAAATGACTCGATGAAGCGGTTGTACCCGCTGGCGCTGGGTGGAACAGCGGTCGGCACCGGTTTGAATACGCATCCGGATTTCGCCGTCAAGTCGGCAAAGTGCATTGCCGAACTGACCGGCAAACCGTTTATCACTGCGCCGAACAAATATGAAGCACTCGCCACTCATGATGCACTTGTGGAGATGCACGGACAACTCAAGACACTCGCCTGTTCGTTAATGAAGATTGCGAACGATATTCGCTGGCTCGCCTCAGGCCCGCGTTCGGGGATCGCTGAAATCGCCATCCCGGAGAACGAACCGGGTTCATCGATCATGCCGGGAAAGGTCAATCCGACCCAGCCGGAGGCGATGACCATGGTCTGCGCGCAAGTGTTCGGCAATGATGTTTCGGTCAATTTCGGTGGTGCATCGGGGAATTTTGAACTGAACGTCTACAAGCCGGTGATCATCTATAATGTGCTGCAGTCGATCCGTCTGCTCGCCGATGCCTGCGAAATGTTCAACGAACATTGTGCCGTCGGGATCGAGCCGCTTCGCGAGAATATCAAGAAGCATCTGCAGAACTCTCTCATGCTGGTGACTGCGCTCAACCCGCATATCGGCTATGACAATGCAGCCAAAGTCGCCAAGAAGGCACACAAAGAGGGGACCACGCTCAAAGAAGCGGCGGTCTCACTTGGTCTGTTGACTGCCGAGGAATTCGATCAGAAAGTTCGGCCCGAACAGATGATCGGTCCGAATATGAAGGCGAAGTAAGCAGAGCGTTCCCGTTTATTCAAAGGACTCATAGCCGGTTTGGCCATGAGTCCTTTTCTTATGGCATCGCTGCTGCCTACTCGTGGCGAAGTACCTCCGATGGATTGATTGAAGCTGTCCGGACGGTATGATAGCTGATGACCGCCAGAGCCAGGACAAGTGCGGAGAGCCCGGAAATGATAAATATCCAGACGGACAACTCGGTCCGATAGGCGAAGCTCTGCAACCACTGGTTAAGAACAAGATAGGCCAGGGGCCAGGCGATCAGATTGGCTACGCCGACCAGCAGCAGGAATTCGCGATTCAGATTCTCCAGCAACTGAGGAAGTGACGCGCCGAGCACCTTGCGGATGCCGACCTCTTTCATGCGGCGTACGGCGCTGAGGCCGGCGAGTCCGAAAAGGCCAAGTGACGCGATGATAATGGCAACCATTGCGCTGTATCCCACGATCTTCATCCACTTCTGTTCTTCGAGATACTGGCGTGCCAGATCCTCGTCGAGGAAAGAGTAATCAAAGCGACTCTGCTCCGAGATCGCAGACCAGGTTGACTCGATCTTGTCAACAGACTCCTTTAGGTCGGCGCCGTCGACTCGTACCAGAATATGGCTGAAGTGCAAGGAGGGATCGGTAGTCAGCATGACCGGTTCGATCGGTTTGTGGAGAGAAACAACATGATAGTCTTTAAGTACTCCGACGATGAGAGGCGGTTGCTCTGAGTCACCGAGAGTATAGCCAGTTAATGGAGCGCCTATCGGATCGGTTAAACCGGCTTTGCGGACAAAGCTCTCATTGACTATAACTGACTGAGTCGGATCGGACGGCATGGCCGGGTCGAAATTCCGCCCCTGAAGCAATTGCATGCCAAGAGTCGGTATATACTCGTGATCGACCGTATATACGAAGGTGCGCAGACTAGTTCCCTGGTAGGGCCACTCAGTCTGTCCCCAGCCTCTGACAAATGACGGATCACACCCGGTGACGCTGAGGACCGATGGTGCATTTGACAACTCTCGGCGCATCCGATTCAGGAGATCGTCACCTGCCATTGTCGGAGGAGATGTGTTCGTGATCACCACGACATGTTCGGAGTTGAATCCCAACTGTTTTGAATTGATGAACCGATATTGCGCAAACATCCCCAACAGACAGATCAGCAAGGCGATCGAGATGCCGTACTGCAGCACCATCAGCCCACGCGGGAGCAGACCACTCTTCAGCAGGCCGGAGCGCTGACGAAATATCGCGGCAGGATGTAAACCGGAGAGCATGAAAGCCGGGACCGCTCCGGAGACCAGACCCAAGATCAACAAGAGGCAAACCGCGATGAAGATAAGAGGAAAGTTGGAGAGCAGGTCGATTGAGAGCGACTTCTCCGCAATCGAATTGAAGACGGGCAGTGCTAACTCGGCAAGGACAAAGCCGGCAACGATGGCACATCCGGAGACAAGCAGTCCTTCGCCGCAAAATTGATTGATCAACTGGCCTCGGACCGCCCCAAATACCTTACGTACAGACACCTCACGCGAGCGAGTGGTAGAGCGGGCCATGGCCAACGTGATAAAGTTGATGCAGGCGAGCAGTAGCACTGCCACCGCAATGCAACCAAGGATATATGAGTACTCACGACGGCTTTCGCCAGTCTCAGGATCGAGGTGCACATCCGAGAGCGGCTGCAAAGAGAGAAGAAACGGGTTCTGACTCAATTCTATTCCGTCAGACGATTCCGCTTCGGCGAGACGTCGCTCGTAAAGCGCCGACATCTGATCTCCAACAGTCACGGGATCTGCTCCGGCGTTAAGCATGAGATAGGTATAAAAATTCCATCCCTTCCAGGTACCGGAGAGATTTGAAGATCGACGCGCCGAGATCATCGGAGCGACGACATCCATCTTGATAGAGGTATTGGGCGGAAAATCGTTCAGGATGCCGGTAACCTGATGCCGTTTGGGGGGAGCATCGTACAGTGAAATGTCGATATAGCGGCCGATCGCATCCTCCGTGCCAAAATACTTGATTGCCGCCTTCCGGGAGAGTACGACTGCGGTTGGTTCAGCCAGTGCCCGGCGGGGATCTCCGGCCGCCAGTGTGAAGGAGAAAATGTCGAAGATCGAAGAATCGGTATAGGTCAGTTCATCTTTGAATGCGTGGTTGTCTACCAGGATAGTCGCCTTACCCGCCGGACGCAAACGAATCGAATTTGCGATGGTCGGAATCTCCTCTTTCACCGCCTGAGCCAGTGGGCCCGGCATATACGGCGTCTTCCCTTCGTTCAGCTCAAAGTGCTGCATATTTGGCTTGGGAGAGCGAATGACACGATAGATACGATCCTGATTGGCGTGGAATCGATCGAAAGTAAGCTCATCCTGCACGAACAGGAAGATCAGGAGACAGGCGGCAACTCCAATAGAGAGCCCAAGAATGTTGATAAAGCTATACAGCGGATTCCGTCGAAGGTTGCGCCAGCCAATGGTCAAATAGTGCGTCAGCATAGATGCCTCAATCACGCCTGGACTATCCGTCCGTCAAGAAGGTTGATGATTCGATTACCATATGATGCATTTTTGTCCGAATGGGTCACCTGGATGATGGTGGTTCCTTCGGCATTCAGTTTGGAGAACAGCGCCATGATCTCCGCACCCTGTGCGGAGTTCAAGTTACCTGTCGGTTCGTCGGCCAGGATGATCCTGGGACTGGTGATCACCGCTCGCGCAATGCCGACCAGTTGTTGCTGCCCTCCGGAGAGCTGTGATGGGAAGAGGTCTTTCTTGCCGACGATCTGAAAGCGATCGAGCGTATCCGCGACGAGCGCTTTTCGTTCAGCTTTGCCGACACCTTGATAGAGCAGCGGTGTCTCCAGATTTTCAGCGACGGTCAACTCGTCTATTAGATGATAACTCTGAAACACGAATCCGATCTGCTGCTTAAAAATGCTCGAGCGTTCTTTCTCCGAGAGGCGAGTAACGGTCTGTCCGAGGAGATGGTAGTCGCCATCGTCCGGTTCATCAAGAAGACCGACAATATGCAGCAGGGTAGACTTTCCGGCGCCTGAGGGCCCCATGATCGAGACAAACTCACCGGCGCGGATATCAAGATCGATCCCCTGAAGGACAAAGACCTTCCCCGCCCCGGAATTGAAGTATCGATAGATGCCGCGCAAAGCGATGACTGGTTCCGAATTCTGTTCCTGACTCACACCTATTTCCTTTGACTCTGTTTATTCATAACGAAGAGAATCGACCGGGTTGGCCTGGGCGGCCCTGACGGCCTGGACAAGGACTGTGAGTAACACGATGGTTACTGTCAGAATGCCGGCAAGTAGGAACGGCAGGAGAGACGGATCAAGGTGATAGGCAAAGCCGCTCAACCAATGTCTGGTCGCGAAATAGGCGGCTGGCCAGGCGATCAGATTGCCGATGATAGCTAACTTGAGAAACTCCGAACTCATCAAGGTGACGATCTGTTGCGAACTGGCTCCTAGTACCTTGCGGACAGAGATCTCTTTCCGTCGACGGGCGACAGCCAGGGCAGTCAAGCCAAACGTCCCAAAGCAGGCGATCAGTACCGCCAGTACTGCGGCCATCCCGATTATCTTCCACCAACGCTGTTCAAAGCGATACTGCGCATCAATGTGGTCATCCATGAACTGAAATTCGAACGGGAAATTGGGGGCGACGGCCTGCCATGCTTTTCGAATGGACTCAATGGTTGCTGGAATTCGCTCAGGGCTGATGCGGAGATAGGCGAAGCGGACTTCTGCACCCCAGCCTTGCGGATCAGCGAATGGGATCACTACCGGCTCAATCGGTTCGCTGAGGGATCGGAAGTTGAAGTCATTGACCACGCCAATAACGCGGCCGTTGTTTATTCCCGGGACGCGCTGGCCGATCGCCGAGCTCCATTTAAGCCGACGGACCAGGGTTTCATTGACCAGGAGCGGTTCAAGAGAATCAGCGGAAACGTTGCCGGTAAAATTGGAACCCTCAATTATGGTCAACCCCATCGTTTTGACGAAATGCTCATCGGCGGGATTCGCATAAACGACGAAGATCGTCGAATCAGGGAGATAATCACCATTAGCCATGCCGGTACCATCAAAACTGCGGCTGGCCGCGCTGATCGACCGGACCGAGGGATTGCCGGAGAGCTGATTGCGGAGCAACTGAACAGTCTTGAGTTTCTCTTCGCCGGTTCCACCGAGTTTGACCAAGAGCAGGTGCTCTTTGTCGAATCCGATCGGAATCGACTGCAAATATTCGATCTGATTCGACATAACGAAGGTCGAAACGATCAATGCGATGGAAAGCCCGAATTGGAAGACCACCAATGTTCGGGTGACGGCGCCAGTTGTGAGAAACGCGGCCTTACCTTTGACCGAATCACGGAGTCTTGCCCGAGCCAGTACGATGGCGGGATAACCACCGGCCACCAGCCCGGTGAATGTCACCAGTAGCAGGATGGAGAGAATGGTAGTCGCGTCCATCCAAATCGAAGGGGAGATCTGTTTGCCGGAAAGCTCATTGAAAGCCGGGAGCAGCAGTTCGGCGGTGACGAATGCGATCAAGGTGGCAATCAAGCATAACAGGATCGCCTCTCCAAGGAACCGTCCGATCACTTGATCAGAACGTGCTCCCAGTACTTTGCGAATCCCCACCTCTTTGGTGCGAGTCTGAGAACGTCCGATCGCAAGCGTCATGAAGTTGATGCAGGCGAGCAACAAAACCAGTAAGGCAAGACCAGCCAGGATGAAGGAGTAGAGTGGTCTGCTGGCATTGGGCGGTGCATTATCAATGGCGTGATCAAAATGCATGTCGGCGATCGGCTGGAGGCCGAAGAGGATCTTCAACTTGCCGTCGGCATCGACCGGCAGGGTGAGCGCCAGCGCCTCCAGCTTGGCGTTGACATCGGTAACTGAAACACCGTCACGCAGCAGAACATATGTGGTTGGCCAGGTCAGATTCCAGCCGAATTTGAATACGCCCTCATATAATGAGAAGAGCTTGCGGAGCGGGATGACCAGATCAAATTGCTGCGACGAATTGCCGGGGGCATTCCGGCATACCCCCGTCACTTCGTACAACTCCTGTTTCCCGCGTATGGAGATGGTGATGATCTTGCCGACCGGCCTTGCATCGCCGAAGTACTTGGTTGCCAGCTTCTCGGTGAGCACTACTGAGTTTGGATTCTGCAGCGCGGTGGCAGGATCACCGTCGATCAGCGGGAAGCTGAAGGTCGAGAAGAATTGCGAATCAGCGAAAAAGACCGGCTCGCGGAAATTGTGGCGGTCATACTGAACGATCGCTTCCGGAAGGTCCGCTGTGGCGACCGTGGCGGCAATATCGGGGAGTTGTTCCCGGAGGATCGGCGCAAGGACGAATGCGGTGCCGGCGGAGCGCTGTATTCTGCCGTTCTCCTGCGGGATCAGGTAGTTGATTCGGAAGAGTCGGTCACTGTTTGAATGAAATCGATCATACGACCGTTCATGCTTAACATAGGCGAGCGCCAACAAGGCAACGGTCAGAGCGACGGCCAGCCCAATGACATTGATCGCGGCGTATAGCCGTTCGCGCCGAAGGCTGCGGATTGCGACGAGGAAATAATTACGCAGCATACGTTGACTTGCCTTCTACTCGCATCTCAACGAGTCAACAGGGTTAGAGGTCGAAGCCCGGAGGGAATGATAACTGACTGTTACAAGCGCAATCAGAAGACCCAGCAATCCAGCGGCCAGAAAGATCAGGGGATGAAGTGCCTCACGGTAGGCGAAATCCTCCAGCCAGCGATTCATCGCGTAGTAGGCGAGGGGCCAGGCCAGGAGGCAGGCAATCGCCACCAGCCAGATAGCTTCATGCCACAGGAGACCGAGAATATTCAGCGACGTGGCCCCCAGTACTTTTCGTACGCCGATCTCTTTGGTTCGGCGGACCACAGAAATAGCCGCCAATCCAAAAAGCCCGAGACTGGAGATGATCAGCACCAGGATCGATGCATAACTGACTATTTGGCCCAATCGACGGTCATTTCTGTACTGACTCTCGATAGCGGCATCCAGAAACGTTGGTTCGCAAGGGCGGTCGCCCGCGGCTAATTTCCATGCCTTCTCAAGTCGCTGTATGCGCTCAGTCAATGCGCCCGGAGTGAACCGCACAAGTAGGCGATTGTGCCCCGGAGCTTCAGTGCTGGCATCCTCGACCAATCTGAGGATATTTCCCGCCCGCATGGTGAGGATGAGCGGTTCGATCTTCTGGTGGAGCGAGGCATAGTGGAAATCCTTGACCACACCGATGATCTTGTTCGGCGAGAGTGAGCCCGGAAGCGGCTTGCCGATCGGATCGGTGATGCCGAATGCCTGAACAAATGCTTCGTTCACGAGCGCCGCATCCAGTGTATCCGAAGGAGTCTCTACCGAGAAATTCCGCCCCTGCAGAATGTCGATGCTCATGGCGGGAAGGAATTCCTTATCGACGCGATTGAGGCTCGCCCAGCGATAATCGCCGGGTTGAACAAACCAGCCAATATTGTACCAAGGTTCGCCAAGAGAATTCAGAGCAAACGATATTTCGACCGCGTCGCCGGATTGGACCAGCGACTGGCGAAGTCGTTCAGCGATCCGTTTGCTTCCATCGAATGCAAGATTGGTTGGTATCGTTACAATATGCTCGCGTTCGTAGCCCATCGGTCTGTTTTGCAGAAAATGAAATTGGCGCGACATCGTGAATGTGCATGCTACGAGTCCGATCGCCAGGCTGAACTGGACGATCACTAGTGCCTGCCGCAAACGGTTGCTTCGCTGAATCGACATCTTTCCCTTAAGTACCTGCGCCGGTTGGAAGCGGGCAAGGATCAGGGCGGGGTAGTTGCCGCCGATGATGCTGACAATTGAGAGGAGTGCGGCCGCCGCAGCCATGGTCATCAGATCAAATCGCAGCGCCAGATCTTTCCCGGCGATAGAATTGAAGACAGGGAGAGTGAATTCTGCGATTACTATTGCCACCAGGAGCGAGATCAGACTGAGGACAATCGTTTCACCCCAGAACTGTTTGAGAAGCTGAAATCTCCCTGCGCCGGCCACTTTACGGATGCCGACTTCTTTTGCGCGGCCGGCAGCTCTGGCCACAGCCAACGTCACAAAATTTATGCACCCGATCGAGAGGATGGCGAGGGCGATCCCTCCTAGAATGTAGGAATAGGCAGGGTTGCTGGTCGGTTGGATCCCAGGTGGGAACTCGGTGTTTAAATGGATGTCGGTGATCGGTTGAAAACGTTCGGTGACCTGACCCTCGACATACTTGTCACCTGCTATCTTCTTCACCATCGCCGGGACTTTAGCCTCCAATTGTTCAGGAGTGACGCCTGGTTTGGTGAGCAAATAAGTCTCCGCCCAGACATCGGTCCAGCTACTGCGCAGCGATTCCCGCCAGAGCTTATGGCAGTTGGACATGGGAATGAGAATATCAAACTGAATACTCGATGCTGATGGCGTGTTAGCCGTCACTCCTGTGACGGTGAATTCTTCGAATATGGAATCGAGTTTGATCGTGAAGCTCTGTCCGAGGGGATTTTGCTCCCCAAAGTATTTCTCGCTGATCCGTGCGCTGATCACGACGTTGTTCGGAGAGGCGAGAGCGGTTAGTTCATCTCCCTGTACCAAAGGAAAGGTGAAAACCCTGAAGAAGCCACTGTCAACCAGATGGTACGGCTCGGAGAAGGAATGCCCTCCTCGTTTGACGATATCGGTCACTTTGGCGACGCGAACAGCCTCTTCAATCTCCGGATATGAATCGGTCAGCGCCTGTGCCAGTGGGAACGGTGTCGAAGTACTGAAGTACTCCCGGCCCTCGTAATTTTCAACCTGAGCAGCGCGGAAGATCCTCTCGGCGTTGTGATGAAACTTGTCGAATCCATATTCGTCGTTGATGAACAGGAAGATCAGCAGACAGGCAGCCATCCCAATACTCAGTCCGGCAATATTGATACACGTGTATAGTCGCTGTTTTCCGAGTGAACGGATCGCTATAGTCAAATAGTGGCGCAACATTGGTTCATTTCACCTTTCACTCATATCGTAGCGATTGCACGGGATTGGTCATTGCGGCCCGGATAGTCTGGAACGCCACCGTTGCGGCGACCAGCACAAGAGAGATCAATGTTACGGTCACAAAGGACCACCAAGGGACAGATGTCCGATAGACAAATCGCTCGAGCCACTGCTGACTCAGGAGATAGCCAATGGGCCACGCGACCAGATTGGCGATAGCGAGCCAGACCGCATACTCACGGGCGTGCAACGTCAGGATATCTGCAATACTGGCGCCGAAAACTTTGCGAACTCCAACTTCCTTGGTGCGACGTTGAATGCTGAACGCGGCCAGTCCATAGAGACCAAGGCAGGCAAGAACGATGGCGAGCGATGCAAACAGGGAGACGGTGCGTTGCATCTGAACTTCGTCACGATAGAGTCGGTCGTATGTATCGTCAAAGAAAATCGGATTAAACTCCCCTGACGGTACGACTTTGCGACAGATATCATCGATCGCCGGGGTCGTCTGCTTGATGACATCCGGTTTGATGCGGACAGCCAACTGCTGCTGTCGATCCGCTCGAGGATAGAGTACCAGTGGCCCGATCTCAGTACGGAGCGAAGCATGGGGGAAATCCTGCACCACGCCGACAACGGATACCTTTTCGACACCGAGGTCGATAGTTTTGCCGATCGGATCGGTCCACCCGATCTTACGGACCGCTGTCTCGTTGATCAGGCAAACGCCGGTCTCACCTTCACGAAGGTCTCGCCCGGAACTGATATTGATCCCAAACGTACGGACAAACTGGTGGTCTATTACATTCTCATCGAAAAGGATCTCCATGTCCGGCGGTTGGTCCTCCCATCCATATGTGGAGGAGGCTTGGATATTATTTGGTGTCTGCTGATATCCGGTTGCCGACAGGACGCCGGGGAGTCTCTCGATCTCTTTGCGCAAGGTTTCGGCGTGATCGCGAGTTTCGGACCCGCGCAAAGGTATGAGCAGGATCTGCTCGTCATGTCCCCCCAAAGATTTCGTCATGGTGAACTGTTGCTGACGAAGTATCACCAATGTGATCAGGATCATGACAATTGATATCGAAAATTGCAGGACGACCAGCGCGGCGCGAATACGACCTCCGCGCAGCCGATTCTCGCGGATGGATGCGATCGGGCGCGATCGCACCACCGCCAGCGCCAAATAACCTCCGACCAAAGTTGAAACCAGGAGCCATGAGACAATCAACCCAAGGCCGCTCGGTAGAGAAAGAAGGTCTGCTCGAGTCAGCGTCGTGCCCAACGCCTGGCGAAGGAAGGGGAAGGCAAGCTCAACCCAGACGATCGCCAGCAGCGCGGCACAGCCCACTGTCAATGCAGTTTCGCCCAATAGCTGAATCCGCAGTTGTGTCAGGCTGGCGCCAAGGCAGCTTCGGAGGCCAACCTCTTTTGACCTGAGGAAAGTCTGGACGGTTGCCAGGTTGACAAAATTGAGACAGGCAATTATGACCACTAGTAAGGCAGCCAAGCCATAGATGAAAAGGCGACGGGTGTCGGTGGTGACGCTGTTATCGGCAACCAGATCGGAGGTCAGGTGAATGTCGGTCAGCGACTGGAGAAAGAGGCGGGTGGAGTTCTCTTCCCCGCGGTACTTGTAAAGTATGCTGTCGATCCGGGATGCGAGCACAGAGCGGTCGATATTCGGGCGCATCAGGACATAGGTTGAGAACGAATTGCGCCACCATTCCTCGCGATCGGCCTCTGTCCAGGTATCGGAGATCGTTTGAAGTGACACCAGGAGTCGTACTTGCAGATGGCTGGCGGGAGATTGCCTGGCGAGTACGCCGGTCACGGTAAGATCATACTTGTTGTCAACACGAACAGTCTTACCTACCGGATTCTCTGCCCCGAATAATTTCGTGGCTGTCTCAGATGACAGTACAGCGGTGTTTTTCTGCTTGAGAGCGGTGGCAGGATCACCCTGGGCCAGAGGATAAGAAAAGAAGTCAAAGAACGTGCTTTCGGCGTAGATCGGTCCCTCAGAAAAGCGATTCTGTCCGTAGCCAAGATTGAGATAATCACCGTAATAGAGCCGGAGGGTTGATTCTATCTCGGGAAAGTCCCGGACGAGAGCGGGCGCCAGAGGGAACGGAGTTACCGCAACGCGAATGTCGCCGGATGGATATTGTTGCGTCTCAATGATACGAGCAATTCGTTCCGACTTAGCATGAAAGCGGTCATAGCTGTACTCATGCCGAATGACCGCAAAAACCATGATGGCACAGGCAAATACCAGCGAGAGCCCGAGCATGTTTATCCCGGCGAATGCTCGTTGCCTGGCAATTTGTCGAAAAGCGACTCGGAGGTAATGTCCAATCATCTCTGCAACTTCCTCTGTTCCGGCAAGTTTTTCTCTGTGGTGCCTAGACCTGACGCGCCTTCAGTATATTTTCAGTGACCACTTTACCGTCGAGCAAGTGTATCGTCCGGGTGCCGTAATCAGCATATGCCGGTGAGTGCGTCACCATGACGACAGTGGTGCCGGACGCGTGCAGGTCGGTCAGCATTTTCATCACTTCGTCACCGTGGGAAGAGTCCAGGTTTCCGGTCGGTTCATCGGCCAGGATCAATTTCGGACTGGAGACGATAGCGCGTGAGACCGCAACACGCTGCTGCTGACCACCGGAGAGCTGTTGCGGGAAGTGATTGCGGCGGGCCATCAGGTTCATTCGCTCAAGTGTTTCTTCCACTCGGGTGCGGCGATCATTGGTCGATACGCCCAGGTAAAGCAACGGAAGTTCGACATTCTCAAAGACCGTCAGTTCGTCAATCAGATTGAAACTCTGAAAGACAAACCCGATATTTCGTTTGCGCAGGTTGGCCCGTTCCCGCTCCGTGAATTTCGAAACCTCAGTGTTGAAAAAATGATACTCTCCGCCCGAGGGATTGTCCAGCAGCCCGAGAATATTGAGGAGAGTTGATTTACCACAGCCGGAAGGCCCCATGATAGAGACAAATTCTCCGACGCGGATATCGATACTGACATTGTTCAACGCGGAGGTCTCGACCTCTTCGGTGGTATAGAGTTTACTGAGTGCGATTGTGCGGATCATAGCCGACTCAGCGTTGAGCATTCCTTTCGCGTCCATCTGTGCGCCTTTCTCTATTTCAGGACCAACTTGTCGAAATCACCGTAATTGTCATAGGAGGAGGTAATCACCTGCTCGCCCGGTTCGAGCCCTTCAAGCACTTCGAACATCTGGGGATTCTGTCTTCCAAGCCGAATTGTCCGGCGAGTTGCAAAGTCCCCGGATGGATCAAGCACATAGATCCAGTTGCCGCCGGTTGTCTGGTAAAAGCCACCGCGAGGGATGACCAGAGCGGTGGTTGATTCGCCAAGCGCCAAACGTACCTGTACCGATTGACCGCGACGAATGCCCGGCGGAATGCCGGAATCAAACTCAAGATCGATCTCAAACCGACTCTCTCGCACCTCGGGGTAGACCTTACGAATCAACAGCTTGTATATCTTGCCAGAGATCTCACACTCTCCGGCAAGGCCGGGGGAGATGCGGCTGATATAGTACTCGTCGACCGAAGCGCGCAACTTGTAGCTGTCTAATACATCGATCTGACCCAGCCGCACACCGGCAGGCTTAAGTTCGCCGATCTCAGCATTCAGCGAACTGAGTTGGCCGGATATAGGCGCGCGAAGGATCAGGTTGTTGAATTTCTCACGGACCAGCGTGAGGTTCTGCTGCATCCGGGAAACGGACTGCTCCAGTTGCTCTATCTGAAGCGCTCGCATGATGGAATCTTGGCGCTGCGATTCGGCGACCAGGGTCGAGCGCTTTTGCCAGTACTCGAATTCATCTTCAGTGCGAGTATACTCTTCCTTGCTGATCATCTCACCGGCAAGCAACACCTTGGCTCGTTCGAAATTCCGCTTTTGCAGCGAAAGCTGATAGACTACTTCGGCTTCCTGCTGCGCCAGGGTGAGACGATTTTGTTCCATGGCCAGGCGAGTCGCCCGCAGGTTGTTCATCTGCTCGTACAGGTCCGCCTCGCGGAACATCAACTCCATCTGTACGTTGGTATTGGCAGTCCGAAGCAGACTGTCTCCCTGCTTGACGAAACTCCCCTCTTCAACATAGATAGCTTCAACGCGGCCGCCATCGAGTGCGTCCATGTAGACCGTCTTGATCGGTTGAACCGCTCCGGTAGTCGGGATGAATTCCTGGAATGGGCTCCGCTCGACCGTGGCGATGGAGATCTTCTCCTGTTCGACATTGAGTGTGGAACGAGTGTCGCCAAAGAGGAACGAGGCGATGACCACCACGATCACCAGCGCTCCGCCACCCCAATAGGCGATCCGCTTTGGAGGCCATTTTTTTCGTTCGATTTTTCGATCCATGGTCATCTGGACAATCCTGTGTGAAAAAAATCTACCCGGTGATTTGTCACTGAGATTCGACTCAACCCAGGATGAGAACAAATCGTGTGCCAACGTTGCACAGCAACGAGTTAGCGGTAGGAGGCAGCAGCAAGTCATGCGGATTTATCCGCTGACGGACAGTTGCTGTACGCCCGCGGACAGTCCCGTCATGGAGCGAATGCCCTATCTGATTTTGCTCAAACAGCTTAGCTGAAACTTTTTGGTCCGTATATACGAATAGATATTGATGCATTGATGTGAAACCGACGGGGAATCAGGATGTCCGCAGTTGAAAAATTAGGTCGCGTGCTGGTCGTCGACGATGACGAGGATGTTTTGCAGGCCGCACGGTTGCTCCTCAAGCAGCACTTCGCTGAAGTTCACACCGAAACCAAACCCGAACGGATCCCTGCCATTCTCACCAACGAGCAGTATGATGTCATTCTGCTGGATATGAACTTCACCCGCGATGTCTCCGGTGGTGAAGAGGGATTTCACTGGCTAAACAAGATTCTGGAAATTGACCCCGCGGCAGTGATCGTCCTGATCACGGCTTTCGGCGATGTTGAGTTGGCCGTTCGAGCGATTAAGGCAGGTGCCTCGGATTTCGTGCTCAAGCCGTGGCAGAACGAGAAGTTGATCGCCACGCTGTCAGCCTCGATGAAACTCCGCTGGTCACGCGAAGAGTCTCGCACCCTGCGTCAACAACAACAACACCTGGCCGCCGAACTCGACCAGCCCTTTAACGACTTTGTCGGTATCAGCACCGCAATGCAGACGGTGTTTGATACTATCCAGCGTGTGGCTTCGACCGATGCCAATGTTCTTATCCTGGGGGAAAGCGGCACCGGGAAGGAGTTAGTCGCGCGAGCGCTACATCGCCAATCCCAGCGTGCAGATCAGATGTTTGTTTCTGTCGACATGGGGGCGGTCAGCGATACGCTTTTCGAAAGCGAGCTGTTCGGGCATGTGAAGGGGGCATTCACTGATGCCCGCGAGGATCGCGCCGGGCTGTTTGAGCTGGCCTCGCGTGGGACACTGTTCCTGGACGAGATCGGAAATCTTCCCTTACGAGTTCAGGCGAAATTGCTGACCGTCCTGCAGGAGCGACGGATCAGCCGTCTCGGCTCAAATCAGCAGGTCCCGATCGACATTCGGCTGATCTGCGCGACGAATCTTCCATTACATGACATGGTCCAACAACAGCGATTCCGCCAGGATCTGTTGTATCGCATAAACACTATCCAGATCACCCTTCCGCCGCTTCGTGAGCGGACCGATGATATCGGGCCTTTGGCCGACTATTTCCTGAAGCAGTATTGTGACCGCTACCACAAGCCGCTCAAGCGGTTGTCGGCCGGCACGATTCGCCGACTGGAGCATTACGGCTGGCCGGGGAATGTCCGTGAATTGCAACATGCGATCGAACGCGCCGTCATTATGACCGATGAATCAGTCTTGTCTCCGGGAGATTTCCTGTTATATAGTGCGGATAACAAAGAAGCGGGGTTAGTCTTCAAGGATTTCCATCTTGAAGAGGTGGAACGGACCGTCATCCGGAAGGCCTTGAGCAAACATCATGGGAATATCAGTCATGCCTCCCGCGAACTTGGCCTGACCCGCACTTCGCTCTATCGACGCATTCAGAAATATGGTCTTTAGACACTTTCGGCTCCAGGTGGTGATACGAGTGCTTTGCCTCGTTGCCACCATGGCGCTATTCAGCTACTTGATCTCCCGGACATCACTCTATGCCACCATGTCGCTGGTCGGCCTGATACTGATCTATCAGGTCTGGTCGCTTGTTCATTTCGTGGATCGCACCAACCGACAGTTAACTCGCTTTTTTGATGCTGTTCGCCATGCCGATTTCTCCCAGAGCTTCACGACCCTTGGTCTCGGACGGTCATTCGAAGGACTCTCCAGCGCATTCTCAGAGGTTGCCGATCAGTTCAGGCGTACCAGAGCGGAGAAGGAAGAGCAATACCGGTACCTGCAGACACTCGTTCAACATGTCGGCGTGGGAGTGATCGCATTCCGAGAGGACGGCGAGGTCGAGCTGATCAATCAGGCGGCCAAGCGATTGCTGGCAGTTAATCACTTGAAGAATATCTCCCAGCTTGCACAGATAGAACCAGAACTGCCAAATACATTGCAGAAGCTGGATGCCGGCCAACGGATCCTGATCAAAGTGACGATCGACTACGACTTGCTGCAACTGGCGGTCCATGCAACTCAGATCAGGCGCGAGGGTCAGATGCTGACACTGGTCTCTATCCAGAATATCGGCTCGGAACTTGCCGAGCAGGAAATGGTCGCCTGGCAGAACCTCATTCGCGTATTAACGCATGAGATCATGAATTCTGTCACACCGATCGCCTCACTCGCGGGATCAGTCAATGATCTGGTGCGCCAACAGGCTGATCCGGAGAAAACCGGGTCTGGCAAAGCGATGGACCCGGAGCTATACGCTGACCTCTCCGGTGCATTGACCACGATCGAAAAACGGAGTCAGGGCCTTCTGCACTTCGTCGAAGCATATCGCAATCTGACCCGGATCCCGCGGCCAGATTTCGGTTTTATCGCCGCATCAGAACTGATCGCACGAGTAGTTACACTGCTTCAACAGCAGGCCGAGGAGCAACGGGTGGAGATCACCACGGAGATCGATCCGCCTGAAATGGAACTTGCAATCGATGCTAACCTGATCGAACAGGTGCTGATCAACTTGATTGTGAACTCACTCCAGGCGTTGAAGGAGATCGAGAGAGGTAAGATCATTATTCGGGCACGATTGGGGAGATCCGGGCGCACCCTGATCGAGGTGATAGATAATGGTCCGGGGATAGTCGATGGCGCTCTGGACAAGGTATTTATTCCGTTCTTCACCACTAAAAAGGGGGGAACCGGAATCGGTCTGGCGCTGGCTCGCCAGATCATGCGGTTGCACGGGGGACATATCTCAGTACGATCCACGCCGGACGTGGAAACCTGCTTTACGCTCAGCTTCTAATACTAATGACAGCAGGAGTGTGTTTCAGTATCCAGCTTTGGACTGACATACGGAATGCCGAGATTCATGCCGCGCAATACCAGGAGCAGCCCCAATACAACTGCGCCGACCGGCAACAACCTGAGAAAATACTGCCGGACACGAAGATTCAACATCGAACCAAATAGCGATGTGACCAGTAGTGCAGGAATCGTTCCCAGTCCAAACCAGAGCATGTAGCCGGCGGCAGAAAGCGGCGAGCCGGTAGTGGCAGCGGCGGCAAGACCGGCATAGAGAAATCCGCACGGAAGCAAACCATTCAACAGGCCGATAGCGACCATGGAAGACATAGTCCGCTTCTGGAACAGTGATCCCCAGGCTTTGCGGATCTTGTCGACTATCAGGTAGTTGAATTTTGCCGGAAAGATCTTTTGTGTGATGTCGGCGGGGAGGAGAACAGCCAGGATGATCCCGATCCCTGCGGCGATAGACAGCCAGCGCTGAAAACCGGCCAGGGCGATCGATTTGCCGATCAATCCGACCATCGCGCCCATCAGGATATAGGTGATCACTCTTCCACCGCTGTAGAGCAGGCGGCTGATGACCAGGCGCGTACGCGTGTTGAAGCCGACCGGCAGACCGACCACGATCGGTCCGCACATACCGATACAATGCACACTCCCCAGGATCCCGACAACAAAGCCAGCATAGAGTTCCGGTGTCATGACATCACTCAATAATAATGGTTTCTTCGTTATAGTAAGATTGGCCCGCGTACTGCCAATTGAGTTTCACTTTCCAGAGGCCGGTCGGCAGGTCTGCCATGGAGAGATGCATGCTTTTGACGCTGTCCAGAACCAGCGGCATCTGCCGATCATATTGCGAATTGGACGGGCGATAGAGAAGTAGTTGACCTGCAAGATCCCCGGCCGTGAATGAGGCTGGGAATGCGATCCGGATCACTTTGCCATCCGCCATTTCGATCACCGGTTGTTCCGGTAGTTGGGCGGTTCGGTTCTGCGTATCAATATTGGTCTGGTAACCGATACCGCGTTCGTAGTAGTTATCCTCAACCAGATCGAATTGCTGCATTGAAGCGAACCCAACACAGGCGAGAATGAACAGCACGAACCCGCCGTAGAATATCCAGATCCCAAACTCCCAGGAACGCCCAGTCTTCTTCTGTTCAGTCATTGTCGTTCTCCTGGTGATCGTCGTTCTTTTCCTCGTGATGTTCGCGCGGATCGGGGCCGACGAAAGTTGTCCGTACCTCTTCGATCTCCACATTTCCCTGCATTACCCGAATGATCACCGTTGAGTTGGAGCTGAATATCTGTTTGCGCGGAATCTGCACGGAGATCACGGTTTCATCTTTCCCCTGCGGCGGAACATCAAGTGGCGGTCCGACAATGGTAAGAGTTCCCTGCGGCTGGACCATTTCCAGCGTCAGAGGGAGTGTCTCCGCGGTTTTGTTGATCACCGAGACCGTATACAGATTGCGGATCGACCCATCCTCCAACTCCTCATAGAGGGAGCCGGTTGTCCGGAGAACTGTCGTCTCAACTTCCGAACGGCTGACAAGGAAGAAGACAATCAGTCCGAGTAATACGGTCAGCACGCCGGTATAGATCCACATGCGCGGGGTAAAGCGAAGCGGTTTCCCTTCGGCGATCCGGTTGTACGAAGAATACTTGATCAGTCCCGGCGGGAGTTTCATCCGGCTCATGACCCGGTTGCAGGCATCGATACAGGCGGTACAATTGATACACTCAAGCTGTGTGCCGTTGCGAATGTCTATGCCGGTTGGGCAGACTTTGACGCAGGCATCGCAGTCGATACAATGTCCCCGCTGAGAGAAATCTTGCCCTCGCATAACCGGGCCGCGTTTTTCGCCGCGGCGGAAATCGTACGCAATAACGATCGAGTTGGCATCCAGTAGCACCGACTGCAGCCGTCCATATGGACAGACCAGCGTGCAGGCCTGCTCGCGAAACCAGGCAAAGACGAAATAGAAGACTCCCGAAAAGATCACCATCGCAATGAATCCGGTCATATGCTCTGTGGGCGAAGAGGTGACGATATCCCGCAATGCATCGGTTCCAATGATATAGGCGAGAAAGGTGTTGCCGATCAGAAAAGAGAGGCTGAAAAATATCAAATGCTTGGTTGACTTGCGCAGGAATTTCCCCGCAGACATTGGGGCATGATCCAGTTCGCGTTGTCGGGGACCGTTCCCTTCGAGGAGATACTCGATCTTTCGGAAAACCATCTCCATGAAGATCGTCTGTGGGCAGACCCAACCGCAGAAAAGCCGACCAAACGCGGCAGTGAAGAGGATCACCAGCACAACGAATGCGATGGTGATCAGAACGAAGAGGAAAAAGTCCTGCGGCCAGAAAATGAAACCAAAGATGAAAAACTTCCGGTGCAGGATATCAAACTGCAGCAGCGGGTTGCCGTCGATCCGAACGAAAGGCGCTCCAAAAAGAAACACCAGGAGAAACCACGAAAGAATAGTGCGTGCCGTGTATAGCTTGCCGACCGGCTTGGTTGGATAGACCCAGAGCCGTCTCCCCTGCTGGTCGATAGTCGCCAGCTTATCCCGGAAGTTGTCCTCTGGTTCTTGAATGCCGGTCATATCACCTTCATGGTTGGCTCAGTTCGCCCTGTGGAGCTTTTGGGTTTGGCGGATTCGTCCCGTGTAACGCTTTTACGTAGCTCGCCACCTGGACGATCTGGTCGGGCTTTAGATCCATACGCCACGCGACCATCCCTTTGGTCGGTACGCCATACTTGATCGTTTTCACGATCTCGGGGAATGCGCCGCCGTGGAGCCAGTAATCATCGGTCAGATTCGGTCCAATACCACCTTCGCCCAGTTTCCCGTGGCAGGTGAAACAGAGGCGTTCAAAGGTGGCCTTACCCGCGGCGATCTGGTCAGCCTCAACATAAGCGACGTATGTAGTAGTATCCTGCTCACGCTTCTCCTCTTTGTAAGCGAGCACGATTGTCGGCATACCTGCTTTGAGTTGTGCATCTCGCTCAGGAGAGACCAGCGGGCTGCGATAGACCGGTGCCAGTCCAAACAGGCGCGCGCCGCCCGGATCGATCCGGACATATGACGGATCAACCTCCTGGCGGTATTCATCCGCACTGAGGTAACCGATCCCCAGGACATGGAAGTACAGCATATAAAGCACGGCGAAGATGATGGTGAAGTAGAATAGCCAGACCCACCAGCGTGGAAGGTCGTTATCCAACTCCCGAATGCCGTCGTAATCATGGTCGAGCAGTTTTTCGTTCATATCATTCATGGGTACGAACTCCTTCAGATTCATCGTGGCTATCCAGCGGCAGATGCGACCACTCGTCAATGCTCGTTTTGTCCAGGGTGAGCGACCACCAGATCACCAGGACAAACACAACGAGAAATATGCACAGGGCAAGCGCCGGCCAGTATTCAAGACCAGGTATGGAACGGAGCATTTCAGACAACATTGGTCACTCCTTTTCCTATTGTCCTGTCGTAGCGGTTACTGGTGCGCTCATGTCGATCGCCTGCGGTTTCCCTTTCAGGTCGGCGCCGAGTCTCTGCAAGTACGCGATCATAGCGATGATCTCGCGGTCCTCGCGCACCTCAATACCGGCATCTTTCAACCCGGTGGCAATACTGAGCGACTGAGTACGAAGATCCTGCAGTGCGCGTGATTCATATCCTTCCGGATATGGGACACCTAGTTTGCGCATCGTGCTGATCTTCGCCTGGGTCGCGCTGATATCCAGTTCATCGGTGACCATCCAGCCATACTTCGGCATTATCGAGCCCGGAGACATGGAGGTCGGGTCCTTCATATGGTTGTAGTGCCAGGCATCAGGATATTTCCCGCCCACCCGGAGCAGATCCGGACCGGTTCGCTTGGAACCCCAGAGGAACGGATGCTCGTAGACATATTCACCGGCCTTGGCGTATTCGCCATAGCGCTCGGTCTCCGAGCGGAAGGGGCGGATCATCTGCGAGTGGCAATTGTTGCACCCTTCCCGAATGTAAATATCCCGCCCTTCCAGTTCGAGCGGCGTATATGGCTTCACCGCGGCAATGGTCGGTACATTTGATTTCACCAGGAAAGTAGGGATCATCTCAATGATCCCGCCGATCAGAATGGCAATGGTCGTCCAGACAAGGAATTGGATCGGCCGACGTTCCAGCCAGCGGTGCCAGGCTTTGTCATGACCAGTCGCATTAAATGTCTTCTCCAGCGCCGGAGCTGATGCAGGCTCATTGGCGATCAGCTTTCCTTGTTTGGCGGTTTTCCAGAGATTGATGATCATCATGATAACGCCGATCAGGAAGAGGAATCCGCCGACCGCGCGAATGATATACATCGGGATGATCTGCAAAACGGTCTCGAGGAAGTTTGGATAAGCGAGGAATCCGCCCTCACCAAACTCCTTCCACATCAATCCCTGGGTGATCCCGGCAAAGTAAAGCGGCAACGCGTAGACCAGGATGCCGAGGAAGCCGATCCAGAAGTGAAGATTGGCCATCTTCTCGGAATACAACTTGGTGCCGTAGATACGCGGAATGATCCAGTAGAGTATTCCAAACGTCAGGAAGCCGTTCCAGCCAAGTGCGCCGACATGGACATGGGCGATCGTCCAATCTGTAAAATGCGAAAGCGCATTGACCGACTTCACGGACAGGGTTGGCCCCTCAAAGGTCGCCATACCGTAAGCGGTGACAGCCACTACCATGAATTTGAGGACAGCACTTTCCCGCACTCTGTCCCAGGCTCCGCGCAACGTCAACAAGCCATTGAGCATCCCGCCCCAGGAGGGGGCGATCAACATCACTGAAAAAACTGTGCCGAGAGACTGTGCCCAATCGGGGAGCGAGGAATAAAGCAGATGGTGAGGACCGGCCCAAATGTAGAGAAAGATCAGCGCCCAGAAGTGGATGATCGACAGGCGGTATGAAAAGACCGGCCGGTCTGCCGCTTTCGGCAGATAGTAGTACATCATACCCAGGTAGGGTGTGGTGAGGAAAAACGCCACCGCATTATGCCCGTACCACCATTGGACCAATGCGTCCTGTATGCCGGCATAGACCGGATAACTTTTCATAAACGTGGCGGGAAGCTCGATTGAGTTAACAATATGCAGGACAGCAACCGTCACCCAGGTGGCGATATAAAACCAGAGCGCCACATACATGTGCCGTTCACGACGCTTCAGTATCGTTCCGAGCATATTGATACCGAAGATCACCCAGACGACGGCGATCAGGATATCGATCGGCCACTCCAGCTCGGCGTATTCTTTGCTCGTAGTGAAGCCCATCGGCAGTGAGATCGCCGCGCAGACGATAATGAACTGCCAGCCCCAGAAATTGAGTTTGCTCAGCGTGTCATTGAACATCCGGGATTTGCAGAGCCGCTGCAACGAGTAGTAGATCGCCATAAACATGGCGTTGCCGACAAACGCGAAGATGACTGCATTGGTATGCAGCGGGCGAATGCGGGAAAAAGTCGTGTACGGTAGATTGAAATTGAAGACGGGCGCGAAAAGCTGATGCGCCGCCAACAATCCGACCAGCATGCCGACCGCTCCCCAGACTGCCGTCGCGATGCCGAAATCTCGTACTATCTTGTTGTCGTACGAAAATTGTTCAACCGCCATGCGCTATATCTCCGATGAAGGTTTCATATTGTTCTCGGTATCAGTGGGCACCGACTTATCCTCAAACAGCATCCGGATAGCCGGGGTATACGTATCCTCATATTGCCCGGAACGAACCGCCCACCAAAAGGCGAAGAGGAAGCCGATGGCTACCAGCAACGAGGCGCCGATGAGGATTATGATCACGTACATGTCAACGAACTCCAAGGCGGTGAGCCGCCAACTGCGTTCCGATGGTCGAGAAGAGGATCACCGAAACCGAACTGACCGGCATCAGGATCGCCGAAATGAGCGGCGACAGATGACCGGTCGCGGCGAAGGACAGCCCGACCACATTATAGAATATCGAAATCACGATACTGGCAAGAATCAACTGGCGGCCGGCTTTGGCAAGACGGATAAATTTGTCCAGTCTGGACAATTGGGATGCTTCGAGAATTCCGTCACAAGCCGGAGTAAAATTGATCGCATTATCCGACACGGCTATCCCGATTGTCGCTGCTTTCAGAGCACCGGCATCGTTTAAGCCATCTCCCACCATCAGTACTCGCTTTCCACTGTCGGTCAACGTCCGTACCGATGCCAGCTTGTCATGCGGCGACTGATTAAAGGTTAGTGAGGTTGACTCACCAAAGAGAGAGGTCAGCCGTTCCTTCTCCTTGTCATTATCCCCGGACAGCACGGCCAGGTTGTGGCTCTGCTTCAGGGCGGTAATCGTTTCATCCAGCCCCGCTCGATACCGATTAGCCATGACGAATTGTCCCCGAAGCTGGCCGTCGATTGACAGGAAAGTAACGGTACCCGATTTGTGGCCATGCGGCTTGAGAAGCGTACCGTCCTGATTGAGCCATGCGAAACGACCGACGCGAATACGGTGACCAGCAACCGTTCCGGAGATCCCCTGCCCTGACTCCTCCACAAAATCAGTCACCGACAATGGTTCGACCGGATATTCTGACTCGATCCGGCGGCTGACCGGGTGAGTTGAATGACGGACCAGTGATTTGACCAGTGCCTGTTCGCGGATGGTGAGTTCTGTCGCACCAACAAAAGTCAGCTCTTCCGGCTCATTGGTGGTCAGCGTGCCAGTCTTGTCAAAGACGATCGTGTCAACGGTTGCCATGGTTTCCACCACGGCGGTATTTTTCAGGTAAAACCTGTTTCTTCCCATAATGCGCAATGCTGTCCCCAACACAAATGGGCTGGAGAGTGCCAGCGCGCAGGGACATGCGACGATCAGCACCGCAGTGACGGCATTGATGGCAATATCGGTGTCTCGGCGAAACCAGTACAGTGCGGTCGCAGTCGCAATAAACAGAACGGCGAACGTGAAGTACCTTCCGAAACTGTCCGCGATCGACGTGACCGATCTGGCTGACTCCTTGGCAAACGCCGCATTATTCCAGAGACTGGTCAGATAACTTTGCGATACTTCCTTGACAATTTCAAGTTCCAGCGTGGTTCCGGTCTGACGTCCGCCTGCATACACGCTGTCGCCGCTTGTCAATGCGCGCGGCTGCGATTCACCGGTCACAAAGCTGTAGTCGATCAGTCCATTGCCATTGATGAGGATCGAGTCTGCCGGGATCAACTCCTGATTGCGCACGATGATCCGATCTCCCACCCGAAGGTTAGTGACCGGAACCGAAACTTCACTGTCACCCGCCTTACGGGTGATGGAGGCAGGGAAATATGCCTTGTAGTCGCGCTCGAACGAAAGTTGCTCGTAGGTCCGATGCTGAAACAGTTTGCCAAGAAGGAGGAAAAAGACCAGTCCCGAAAATGAATCGAGAAAGCCCGGTCCGGCATTCAGGACGATGTCGTAAATGCTCCGTCCAAACAGCGCGAACATGCCGATCGCGAGCGGGACATCGATATTCACCATTCGCGAGCGAAGCGCATACCAGGCCGAGGTGAAGTAACCCCAGGCTGAATAGAAAAATACCGGCAATGCGAGCAACACCATGGTTACCCGAAAGACCAGCGGAAAAGCAGTCTGCTCCAGTTCGCGTGAATTGAGATAATCCGGAAAGCTGAGCAGCATGATGTTGGCAAAGCAGAATCCTGCGACACCGATCTTCAGGTGGAGAGATTTGCGCGGGTCATGACGTTCGATCCGTTCGAAATGCTCCAGTCGGATGTGCGGTTCATAACCGATTTTGGCCAGTAGCTCAACTACCTGACGCAATGAGATCACGGTCTGGTCGAACTGAAGGACCACTTCCCGGCGCAGGAAATTTACCTGCGAGCGACTGATCCCCGAATGAAGTCGATAAAGGTTCTCCAGCAACCAGATACAGGAAGCGCAATGGATCTGCGGAATGATCAGGTTAACGCGACTGATCCGCCCATCGCTGAAACTTATCAACTGCTTTTGAACTGTCGGATCATCGAGATACGCGAAGCGAGATGTGTCGATATCGGCGACCGGCTTGATCCCGGGGGGCGTCTGCTGATTGTAATAGGCACTTAGCTCAGTCGAATGGAGTAATTCATACACCGCTCGACAACCGTTGCAGCAGAACGACGCATCACCGGATGGCACGACCTGATCGCGGCAGGGAGCGCCGCAATGCGTGCACAGGATCTCGTCTGTTCCGGTTGTTCGTGACATCTGCTCGACTCTCGTAAGGCGTTGTCAATCCATACCAAGGAGTGATAATTTGCCCTAATTACACCATGTTCTGATCGAATATATCGGCAGGTGGAAACAGAGGCAACAATTTGGAGCGCAAATGGAGACTTTTTTACTTCAAAAGTAGAGCAAACGAGTGCATTTAAATACTGTACAAGTATGTATTTATTGATTGTACCTGCATTACGCCTCTTCGCGCGCTGTCTGGTCGCACGCTCCCAATGAAAAGCGGGTCGGCAAACCCGACCCGCTTCACCAAAACAAGGCGCCTGAAAGAAAACTAGAACGAGAGTCCCAGGACGAGATATGAGACTTCTTGCTGAGGATTAAGTATGAACGCAACCGAAAGCGGCAGTTCATGCCCTTCCGATAGTGCCAGCATGCGAGTCGCCTTGACACCGATATTGATGACCTGCAGATCATCCACGGGCCGTTCGGCGGAACCGTAATAGACAGGATTGTCAGTACTACCGGTGGTGGCGCCTATCGAGAGCCCAAGATCGACATCCTGTACCTTGGTGACGTAGTCGGCCTGGAAGTACGTGCAGTTTCCCGCTTCATTATAGACATTCATATATCCCGACAGCGTGATTGGAAAAGAGGACGGACCGGACCAGGAGAGCCCCAGTTCGATCAAGTGCGCCCCGGCACCATCAGGATCATCGTAGTCGTTGAAGTCAAAATAGCGGATCCCTGCGCTTGGGAAGTAGTAGTCGGTTACCAGGGCGGTAAAGCTCCCCGCATTGGAAGTGCTGACCGTGTAGCTGGTCCAGGTGTCGATCTCATCGAATTCCGACGAGTAAGAACCCCAGAATCCGAGTTTCCATCCGCCAGCCTGGCATTTCAGCGCAGGTTGAACGGAAAACGCATCTCCGAAATCAAGACCGCGCCAGTTGTAGCGGCTCATCAAGTCAGCGGATGCGGTCAGCGCCAGATCTCCAGCCGAAGCACTCTGCGTCAGGCAGATCCCTGCCGGGAGCAGTAGCAGCAAGAGCAAAATCCATCGTGTTCGTTTCATCTTATCCTCGTTACGTGTCCTTTTGTTCAGAATTGACCGGCTGGGGTTTCTTCATATGCCTGCTCACCATGGAGACTGGCATCCAGCCCGATCTCCTCTTCATTGGCCGACGTGCGGACGCGCGTGAACTTGTTGATGATCACCAGCATCACGTAGGTGAAGAGGAACGCGTAGATGGAAGATACGACCACCGTGACAAGCTGCTTCATAAAGAAGGAGCTGTTTCCCATAAAAAGGCCATCAGCGCCAGCGGCATTGACCGCCGTGCTCCCCATAAGTCCGAGCAGGATCACGCCGATCGCGCCTCCAACTCCGTGCACTCCCCAGACATCGAGTGCGTCATCCCATTTCAACTTGTTCTTGAGCGAAACGGCAAAGTAGCAGATGCCACCGGCCAGGATACCGATGATTGCCGCACTCGTGGGGGTTACATATCCGGCACAGGGAGTAATGGTGGCCAACCCAGCGACAGCGCCGGTCAACAGGCCGAGGAATTTCGGCTTTCTCTCGAAAATCCAGGCCAGGAGCATCCAGGTCGGACCGGCAAACGAGGCCGCTATATCCGTATTGAGGAAAGCGATGCCGGTGATACCATCAACCTTGAGCTGACTACCGGCGTTAAAGCCGTACCACCCGAACCAGAGGAGTCCGGTGCCGAGCGCCACCAGCGGAATACTGTGCGGGACTGAGTCGCCGACTTTGCGCCGTCCGACATACAGCACTGATGCCAACGCGGCCATACCGGCAATATTGTGCACGACAATGCCACCGGCAAAATCGAGTACGCCCCAGTGGGCGAGCAAGCCATTCCCCCAGACCATATGCACAAACGGGAAATAAACAAAGGTCAGCCAGAGAACCAGGAACGAGAGATACGCACCAAACCTGACGCGGTTTGAAAACGCTCCGGTGATCAGAGCCGGCGTGATGATCGCAAACATCATCTGATACGCCATAAACACAAACTCCGGGATATTCCCTGACCCAAAGGGAGAGACGGTGTTTAGCGTAACTCCCATCAGGAATGCCTTGTCGAGATTCCCGATGATCCCACCTTCACCGCCGCTAAAGCAGAGCGAATAGCCGTACGCCCACCAGATGATGGTGGTGACGCCCATGGAAACGAAGCTCTGGATCATGATGGTCAGCACATTCCGCCGACCCACCAGACCCCCATAAAAAAACGCCAGCCCTGGGGTCATCAGCATGACCAGGCTGGTCGCGACCAGCATAAAGCCGGTATTGCCAGTATCAAACATATCAATCCTCCAGAAGACCGTAAGCTACGGTTATGTACCTTATCAGTCACAACATAGAGGGAAAAGTCGGTGTTTTACAATGGGGGGATACCTGATTCCCGACTGCGACAATCCTTACCCCGGTCAGGGAAGCGGATAGGTCACTCAGGCTCGATGATCTTCTCGCGGATCGCGTAGCGGGTCAGTTCCGCTACCGAGTGCAAACTCAGCTTATCCATGATCCGTTTGCGGTGAGTCTCGATCGTTTTAACCGATACATGCAATCGCGAGGCGACATCTTTGGTGCTGTTTCCTTCGGCGATCAATTGGAGTACTTCCCGTTCGCGCGAAGTAAGGAGATCGGATGGGCCATTTATGGCCGCCGACAGGGTGACATAGTCGCTCACCAGCACGCCGGCGATCCGGCTGCTGAGATAAACCTCCCCACGCATTACGGTTCTGACGCCGGTAACCAATTCCTCAAGGGTCGAGTCCTTCAGCAGATACCCGCGCGCTCCGGCCTTGATAGCCTCAGTCACATAGTGGCGATCCGAGTGCATGGAGAGAATGATCACCCGGGTCGGTGTCTGGAGTTCCTGGAGTTTGCGAAGTGCCTCAAGACCGTTCAGGCCCGGCATGGAGATATCGAGCAACAAAATATCGGGCGAGAATTCTTCCACCTGCTGGATGGCAGCGTGCCCATCGATCGCTTCACCGATTATCTCGAGTTCCGACTGCTGTTGAAGCATGGAGCGGAGTCCCGCCCGAAAGAGCAGGTGATCGTCGGCCAGGACAAGAGTGATACTGGACATCAGACATTCGCCGCGAGCGGCGCCTCCAGAGTAATTGTGGTTCCTGCATTGGCAGCAGATTGGATCGACATCTCGCCGCCCAACAAACGGATTCGTTCGCGAACGGAAAACAGCCCGTACTTCTTGGAAAAAGCAACCGTCTCCTGCCATTGTTGTGCGTCGAATCCGCATCCATCGTCGGCGATCGTGATCTTGATCCGTTGTTCTGCACCACTGACAGTCACGAGGACAGAACTGGCACCGGAATGCCGGGCGGCATTGGTCAGTAGCTCCTTGACGGATTTGAACAGCACATCCGCATGCTCCCCTTTGGCGATCCCTTTGTATTGAGTCCGGTCGACTGTCACCTTGAGGCGATGTTCCTCGCGGAATTGATCTGCCAGCCATTCGATCGCCGCGGCAAGCCCAAATTCATTCAGCACCGGTGGGCTGATCTGCACGGTCAGATTGCGGGTGTAAGAGATCGTGCCATCGAGCAGCGACATGATCTCGGAGATCGTACCCTCGAACCCGCAGAAGACCGCATTACTCTGGAACTGTGATATCTGCATTTTGATATAAGCGAGCGCCTGGCCGATATGGTCGTGCAGTTCCGAAGCGATCTCCCGCCGCTCGCGTACTTCGGCAAACGAGAGCTCCCGGGTCAGTTGCTGCTGCAGGCGCTGGAAATCTTCGATCCGGCGATTGGCATCCTGCAATTCAATGACCTGTGCACTCAAGACGCGGTTGGCCGCCTCAAGCTGGGCGGTGCGCTCCGCAACCTGTAACGCCAGCGTCTCCCGCGCATGCACCAGCGCTTCATCCGCGAGGCGATGCTGGAAATGTGAACGAAGCATCTCCGCCAGCGAATTTATCAGATCCCGTTCTTCGGCAAGAAATGGTCCCTCGGCGGCCTCGGGACGTTCCGCCAGATAAGCAACTTCGATCCCGCCGGACTCTGTTCCGGCCGCAAAAGTCGCACGTTGGATCCAGGGTCCTGGATGGAATCCTCCGGTGGCAACACTCAATTCGCCAAACCAGATTCGTGCTTCGGTGATCTCGGGATACTGCCAGGCGGGCGGGAGTAGTGTCAGCACTCCAGCGAGTAGTTCAGAGTCGGGTTTGGTGTGATGCTGCAAAAGACGGGCTGTTCCATGCAGTGCCGTCAATTCTTTAATCCGTTCCTGCAGATTGTGCAGGAGACGATCCAATGCCTCAGTCACACGGTACCCCGTTCGTTGCCGCAGTTGCGGTAGACAACAGCCAACTTATTGTGGTCAGGATAAGGGATAAGCGTGAAGTTGGCAAATGGAACGAATTACCAACGAGTTACAAAGTCAGATAGACCGCGTCTTGATTCCTGCATACCTACAGTTGGCCGCATACATATTAATGAAGGAACGAAAAACGCCCGGTCACAGGTTTTCCCTGTAACCGGGCGTCTGTTGTATCAGGCCCGTGAAGCGTAAGCAGTTACTTCAACAGAACCATCTTCTTTGTCGATGTGAAGTTACCGGCAACCAGTCGGTAGAAATAGACGCCCGAGGCATGCTGAGTGGCATCCCATTCGACTTTATGATATCCGGCTTCCGTCCGCTTATTCCAGTTGGTGACTTCCTGACCGAGGACGTTGTAAATGGTCAGGGTCCACTCACCCGCTTTCGGCAACGCGAATTCGATCGACGTGACCGGGTTGAACGGATTCGGGTAGTTCTGCGAGAGCGAGTATTCGCTCGGCAGGAGGCTGATCTTCGCCTCTACCATATATCCATCGTAGCTACCCAGCTCGATCGACTTAACCTGTCTGGCATGGTTCATGTAGATCACCGGACCGGATTCGAGGAAGCCCTTTCCGGTCGACGAATAGATGAGCACTCTGGTCACCTTGCCATCGTATGCGGTCTTGATCTCCATCTGCGAGGCAGACTCGTGAAGGGTCGGCTCGGCCTGTCCCTCGAGAACGAGACTGATCGCACCGATCGGCGTGTCGGTGTTGCCGATCGACAGGACACCATCACTAACACCTACCTCGGCATGATATGCCGCGTTCGGACTCAGTTTCGGCGTCATCGGTACATCGCCAACCACCGCGCGGATCAGGTAAACCAGATCGGCGACCGTCAGCGGGATGCCGTCGGCGTTGACATCGGATGCCGCTACCTGCCCGGCCTGATTGACGGTGAAGACCACCAGACCGCGGACGAAGTAGTTGGAGAAGAGGACCGCATCGGCAATTTCGTAGCTGATGCCGTTCAGGTTGATATCGGCACGCGCATCGATCGAGTCTGCGCAGACGATGTCAATACCACCGTTGGTGAAATCGATACAGCGCTGCGGGCCGATCTTATCCCCACCGGGGCCCTGCAGACAGTAGTCGGGAGCTCCGACATAACCCGGCAGACCAAAGCTATTATCGGTGATCTCCTGGTGTTCGAAATTGTAAACACGGCGCGAGATCCAGAGTGTATCACCGGCGAGCGATGAAAGCGCGTTGTCGGTGCACCCGAGCCAGAAGAACTGGACCGGCGCATACATGCACTCCAGCGTACGATCGTTGGAGACAAGGAAGTCGATCTCTGCCATTGAGCCGACCAGACCATCAAAGTAGCATCCCGGATGGTACGCACCGTTGTTGGTCTCGGCCATGCCGACGATACGAATGAGTCCTGAAGGGCAGGCGCCATTGCAGTTGCCATCGGCACCAAAGCGGTAAGTGAAGTACTCCCATCCGCACTGTTCAAAGAGCGGTCCCGGTGTGACCCCCATCGCCGTAAGCGAGCTGGCGTCATACGCAATGAGGAACGAGAAGCCACCGAGCGGCTTGCCCGTACCGTTCAGGAAGACATTGACCGTCTCATGCTGGCCCTGCAGGGCATTGTGTGTTTTCTCGATCTCCACGTGCATGCACTCATCGACCGTCACATCAACACAGACCGTGTCTTTCGAGACCAAGCCGCAGAGATCTGTCGCCGTGATGACCACACAGTACATCCCTGGATCATTGATGGCCAAACAGACCTGACCAGTCCCGGAATTGTAAGTACCAGACGGAGTCACGGTGACGGATGACAAGTTGTTGTCCGGATCTGAGACCGTGAGGTCAAAGCAGAGCGGGCCAACCTGTTCCATGTACGCGGTGAAGTCAGGCGGGCCTGCCACCACCGGCTTGTTGTTGTAATTGACCGTGATGATCGTCGTATCGTAATCGACCAGATCGCACGAATCAGTCGCCTTGAAGATGAAAGCATATTGACCGGTCGGCAGATCAGCATACGTGATGGGGAAACAGACCTGACCGGTTCCGGAATTGTAGGTGCCGAGCGGAGAGGTCAGTTCAACCGATTTCAGGTTGTTGTCCTCATCGCTTGCCGCCACTGTCCAGCAAACATTCTGGTTGCCGCAGACGAAGATCGTGCTGTCATGCCCAGCGTTCACGATGGGCGCGGCATTCAACTGGAAGACAACTCGGAATGAATCCCGGCAGCTTACGCCGCAGGAATCAAAGCAATCGATCACGATCGTCCGGATCTCATCTACCGACGGCGTATAGGTCCACTGTCCGCCGGAGAGCGAACCGGGGCCAGAGACGATCTGGCAGTGGCTGAAGTTGCCGTTTGCATCCGTCGCGCTCACCGGCAGGCTGACCTGGGTCGGTACACACTGACGGAAAGTCGAGTTTGGCGGCATCTGGCAAACCGGCGCGGCATTAAGCGTCACAGTGATGACCACCGTGTCGAGATCGGCTACGCCGCACTTGTCAACCGCCCGGAGGACGATCACATGGCTGCCTGAAGCTGCCGGAGTGAAACAGATCTGACCGGCGCTGTAGCTACCCGGACCGGAGAGCACCTTGATCGAATCAAGGTTGCCATCCGGATCGCTGGCTGAGGCCGGCCAGCAGATCGGTGCGGTAGTGCAGCGGAAGAGCGTCTGGTCAGCGCCGGCATTCGCTACCGGCGGATTGTTCTGCTGAATCGTGATGACAGCAGTGTCCACGTCGACTGCTCCGCAAGCGTCGGTTACCCGGATGATCACCGGATAAACCCCGGCACTCGGCGGAGTGAAGCAAACTGTGTTGGTTATCGTGTCAATCGTCCCACCAGTGAGCAACTGCTCCAGCACGGCGTTGGTGTTGGCATCGGTCACGCTGTACGGCAGACAGACTGGCGCCGAACCGCACTGGAAGAGAGTGGTGTCATTCTGCAGGATACTGGCAACTGGCGGCACATTCTGACTGACATTGTAAGTCATGGAGACCGTATCCGCCGCGCCACATGAGTCAGCCACTACGGCAGTGACGCTGTAGTTACCGCTGCCTGCAGCGGTGAAGCACCAGAGCCCACCGGATGTTACCGTGCCATTACCGGTCAACCGCGACCAGTTCAACGTTCCACCGTTGACATCAGAAGCTGAGAACTGATAGCAGATCGATGCCGAGGCACAGATGAAAGTATCCTTTGGCGTCACCGGATCAACCGCCACAGGGCGAGAGTTGATGGTGACGTTAACCGTTACCTGGCAGGTATCCGCACCGCACCCGGTCGTGGCTACCACTGTCAGGTTGTAAGTTCCAGATGTTGCCGGCGTGAAGCAGACATTTCCGCCACTGTAGCTGCCGGTCGGCGAGACCGTGACCGTCGCACCGGAAGGCGAAACCGTCACTGGTACGCAAATCTGGCTCGAAGCGCAGAGGAAGAAGTTCTGCGTGCCGGGGCAGGTAACCACTGGGATGTCACCAAGAGTGACCGTCACATTGATGGTATCCTGATCGATCGCTCCACACGCATCGGTCGCCTTCACCACAAAGGTGTACAGACCAGCCGAAGCCGGCGAGAAGCAGACCGTGTTGGCGGCGGTGTTAATAGTCCCGCTTCCGGAGAGGAGCTGTTCAAGCGTGATATTGTTGTTTGCATCTGAGATCGAATACGGCAAGCAAGCCGAGCCACCCGGACAGAGAGCCAGAGTAGTATCGCTGCCAAACGCGATCACCGGAGCAACATTGCTGGTCACGTTGTAAGTCATGGTGACCGTGTCGGCCGCGCCACAGGAGTCTGTGATTGCCGCCAGCACCGTGTAACTTCCGGTTGATCCAGCGGTGAAGCACCAGAGACCGCCGGAGGTCACCGTTCCGTTGCCGCTCAGTTTGCTCCAGTTGAGCGTGCCGCCATTGACGTCAGATCCGGAGAACTGATAACAAATGGAGGTCGAAGCGCAAATGAAGGTGTCTTTCGGCGTCACCGGATCAACCGCCACGGGGCGAGAGTTGATGGTCACGTTAACCGTCAACTGGCAGGTATCTGCTCCGCAACTGGTCGAGGCGATCACTGTCAGATTGTAGGTTCCGGAAGTTGCCGGCGTGAAGCAGACATTGCCGCCACTGTAGCTGCCGGTCGGCGTGACGGTCACGCTCGCACTACCCGGCGTTACCGTGACTGGTACGCAGATCTGCTGTGAAGAACAGAGGAAGAAATTCTGAGTCCCCGGACAGGTTACTACAGGAATCTCACCCATGGTGGCGGTCACGTTGATCGTGTCGTAGTCCATTGCGCCGCACGCATCGGTTGCTTTCACCACGAAGGTGTACAGCCCGGCAGAGGCAGGGGAGAAGCAGACCTGATTCAGCAGAGTGTCGATCGTTCCGCTACCGGCGACCAACTGCTCCAGGGTGACGTTATTGTTGGCATCTGCCACCATGAACGGCAGGCAGGCAGTACCACCCGGGCAGAATGCCAGCGTGGTGTCATTGCCAAAGCCAACCATTGGCGGAAGATTCATGGTCGTATTGTAGGTCATAGTGACAGTATCCGCCGCTCCGCAGGAATCTGCGACTGCCGCCAGCACCGTGTACGTGCCGGTAGTATTGGCGGTGAAGCACCAGAGACCGGTCGATGAAACCGTACCGTTCCCACTCACCTTGCTCCAGGCCAGCGTGCCGCCATTCACATCAGAAGCGGAGAACTGGTAGCAGATAGAAGCTGAAGCACAGAGGAAAGTGTCCTTCGGCGTCACCGGATCAACCGCCAGCGGGCGGGTGTTGATCGTCACATCGGCGACTACCTGGCACGTGTCAGCACCACACGAGGTGCCTGCTATCACGTTAAGAACATAATGACCGGTCGTGTCAGCCGGGAAGATGATATTACCAGCCGAGTAAGAACCGATCGGAGTAACACTAACCAATGCTCCAGCGCCCATTACGCCGATCGGGATCGAGACATTGCCTGCGGCACAGAGGAAAATTGTCTGCGTGCCCGGGCAGGTGAGCTGGGCAGCCTGTCCGACTGTCACGTTAAACGTGATATCGCAGGTATCCACACTGCACGAGGTCGTGGCGATCACCCGGGCATTGTAGGTGCCGGTAGTGTTAGCCGTGAAGCACAACTGTCCGCCGGAGTAGGTCCCCAGGGTGGTGGTCACGGTCGCACTGGGAGGTGTTATAGTGAGTGTCTGACAGACCTGACCGGCGCCGCAAAGTGAGGCGGAGATCGGACCTGGCGGACAAGTTATCGATGCGAACTCGCCGAAGGTGATGATGGCTCTAATCGTATCCCGATCAGTGGCACCACACGAGTCAGTGACCGAAACGATGAAGTCGTAGGTTCCGGCCGTGGTCGGCGTGAAACAGACCTTGTTGTTGGCGGCGTCAAGCGTGCCGAATCCGGCAATCAAGACCTCCGTCAAGTTGGACATCCCATTCGGGTCAGAGACCGTGTAGTTCATGCAAACCGCCTGCGGCGTGCAGAGGAACAGAGAGGTATCGGCACCAAAAGCGAGAGTCGGAGCACCGTTCAGGGTCACATTAACATTGACCGTATCCTGACTCGCCGCACCACACTGGTCGACCGCACGGAGAATGAACGTGTAGGTTCCGGATGCCGCCGGTGTGAAGCAGATCGAACTGCCGTTGTAGGTGCCAGGACCGGAGATCAGCTTGCAGCTATCCAGGTTACCATTGATATCGGAACAGGAAGCAGGCCAGCAGATCTGGGCCGGAGTGCACTGGAAGATCGTCTGATCGAGACCAGCCGAGGCAACCGGTGCCGTGTTGATCGTGACATTGAAAGTAATGTCGCAGGTATCGACACTGCACGAGGTCGTGGCAATCACTCGAGCATTATAAGTGCCGGAGGTCGGCGCGTTAAAGCAGAGTTGACCACCGGAATAAGTGCCGAGAGTCGACGTGACTGTTGCACCCGCCGGAGCGATCGTCAACGGCTGACAGACCTGACCCGGAGCGCAGAGGAACTTGCTGATCGGACCTGACGGGCAGGTGATGTCGGCAAAGGTTCCAAAGGTAATGATGGCTCTGATCGTATCCCGATCAGTGGCACCACACGAGTCAGTGACCGAAACGATGAAGTCGTAGGTCCCGGCCGTGGTCGGCGTGAAACAGACCTTGTTGTTGGCCGCGTCAAGCGTGCCGAATCCGGCAACCAAGACCTCCGTCAAGTTGGACATACCGTTCGGATCAGAGACCGTGTAGTTCATGCAAACCGCTTGCGGCGTGCAGAGGAACAAAGAGGTATCGGCGCCAAAAGCGAGAGTCGGAGCACCATTCAGGGTCACATTAACATTGACCGTATCCTGACTCGCCGCACCACACTGGTCGACCGCTCGGAGAATGAACGTGTAGGTTCCGGATGCCGCCGGTGTGAAGCAGATCGAACTGCCGTTGTAGGTGCCAGGACCGGAGATCAGCTTGCAGCTATCCAGGTTACCATTGATATCGGAACAGGAAGCAGGCCAGCAGATCTGGGCCGGAGTGCACTGGAAGATCGTCTGATCGAGACCAGCCGAGGCAACCGGTGCCGTGTTGATCGTGACATTGAAAGTAATGTCGCAGGTATCGACACTGCACGAGGTCGTGGCAATCACTCGAGCATTATAAGTGCCGGAGGTCGGCGCGTTAAAGCAGAGTTGACCACCGGAATAAGTGCCGAGAGTCGACGTGACTGTTGCACCCGCCGGAGCGATCGTCAACGGCTGACAGACCTGACCCGGAGCGCAGAGGAACTTGCTGATCGGACCTGACGGGCAGGTGATGTCAGCAAAGGTTCCGAAGGTGATGATAGCTCTGATCGTATCCCGATCAGTGGCCCCACATGAGTCGGTGACCGAAACGATGAAGTCGTAGGTCCCGGCCGTGGTCGGCGTGAAACAGACCTTGTTCAGCGCTGAATCGAGACTTCCAAATCCCGAGATCATAACTTCAGTCAACTTGCTCATCCCGTTCGGATCGGAGACCGAGTAGCTCATGCAAACCTGTTGTGGCGTGCAGAGGAACAGGGAGGTATCGGCGCCAAAAGCGAGGGTCGGAGCACCGTTAACGGTTACCGTGATCTGGGTAGTATCCGCATGCTGCAGGCCGCAAGCATCGGTTGCGGTCAGCACAAAAGTATAGACTCCAGATGTGGAAGGCGTGAAGCAGATCGTGCTGCCATTGTAAGTGCCTGGCCCGGTCAGGTTACAGGTACTGAGATTGCCGTTCGGATCAGTACAGGAAGCCGGCCAGCAGATCTGAGTAGGCAGGCACTGGAAGAGAGTCTGGTTCGGGCCAGAGTTGGCGACCGGCGCCTGATTCAAATTGATCGTCACTTGAATAGTATCACTGCCATGATCGGTGCAGGCATCGGAGGCCTTTACCACGAACTGATACGTTCCGGCCGCGCCAGGAGTAAAGCAGACGGTGTTCGCGACAGTGTCAATCGTACCGGGTCCAGAGATGATCTGTTCATTCGTGACATTGTTATTCGGGTCGGTCACCGTGTACGGCAGACAGACCTCCGCGAGAGCGCACTGGAAGATGGTGGTGTCGTTTCCGAGCGCCACTGTCGGTTTCTGGTTGATATTAAACGTGATCGCAAACGATGACTGGCAGGTTGCGTTACAGGAGTCCTCACACTGGATCGTCACGTTGACGGTCTGCGATGAGGATGGTGTATAGCACCAGTTGCCACCCACCAGCGATCCGGGACCGGAGATGATCTGGCAGGATTTGAAATTGCCATTCGCATCGGTCGCGGAGTAGGGGAGGCAGACCTGCGTCGGCGTGCACTGGAAGATCGTCTGGTTACTTGGGCCGGAGCAGATCGGGGCAGCATTAAGCGTGACCGTGATCACCGCAGTATCCTGATCGATCAGTCCGCAGGCATCGGTAGCCTTCAGGATGAAAGTATAGACACCCGAAGCAGCCGGGGTGAAGCTGATCGAACCACTGTTGTATGTGCCGGGTCCGGCGATCAACTGGCAGGTCGAAAGGTTGCTGTTCGGGTCAATACAGGAGGCGGCCCAGGTGATCGGTTGTGCTGCGCAGAGGAACAGGGTCGAATCGCGTCCGGCATCGGCGACCGGCGCGCTGTTCAGCGTGTAGTGGATAACAACCGTATCGTAGTCGACAAAATTGCAGCTATCGGTCGCCTTGATGACAAACTCGTAATCAAGCGTGCCGCTCGGCGTGAAACAGATCTGCGAGCCATTGTAAGTACCCACGCCGCTGATCATCTCACAGGTCTTCAGGTTATTGTCAACATCACTACACGATGCCGGCAGACAGATCTGGGCAGGTGTACACTGGAAGATCGTCTGATCGGGTCCGGCATTGGCTACCGGCGGATTGGTGCCGCAGATCGTGATATTGTACGGATTGGCCTGCGGATTTATGGATGGCGATGACACCGTCGCAGAACCATCCGAGGCCGTGATATAATAATCAAAGAACGATGCACAGGGGAGTGCCGACGATGGTATTGTGGCGCAGAAGGTACTATCCGATGGGGCGCCAGTGGCGATCATATTGACCGCAGTGTAACTGACCGCCGCGGTCCGGTAATACAGCGTAACCGCCAGACTTCCTTTGGGGGTATCGAGGTCGGTCACATATGCGCATATGGACATCGGCGACGTGTACGGCTGACAGCCGGTGCTCAGGTTGATGGTGGCAGGGGTACGGACGATCACCGGCGGCGCAGTCTCCTGGCAAGAGAGTGAATCACACGGAGTGCAGTTCGGGCCGGTCTTCTTGCAGACCTTCATCCAGTGGACATCGCCATTCTGGATCGTATCCGGGCTAGTGTAACAGACATAGTAGCGGCTGCAGAGGCGCTCCTTGACGAGGGTATATACGGAATCCATGTCAGCGCCGGTCTGGGCGTGCTGCCAGAATCCACCGGTCCCCGATGAAAACGCCTGCAATGCTTCCGGGTTGTACCAGGTGTTGGTAATCGGGCCGAGGTTGAACGTGTAGATCGGAATACTGGCTGTGTTCGCAAGGTTGCAGATGGCCGTGGAATCATCCGCAAACGTGTTGTCGTTGACGCCGTCGGGAGGGTTCGGCGAACAATTGTTACTGCGATTCTCAAGTCCATCCGTAAAAGCGATCACCGCTTTGCTCCCCAATTGGAAGCGGGTGATATCGACGCCTTTGTAAATGCCGTCAAAGACTGCCGTGTTGCCGCCGGCAGACAGGCTATTGATCTTAGTATGAAGCGTGGCCTGGTTGCTGGTGAATGCTTGATGCACAGTCCAGCAATTCGCGAACGTCACAATGGCGACCTGGTCATACGGGTCCATCGCGTTCACAAATCGATGCATCGCCGCCTTGGCTGAGTCGAGCCGGTGATCATCGGTCATCGATCCGCTGACATCCACCACCAAACAGACCGACGTAATGCAATTACCGGAGGTAAGTTGGGTGACGCTGAAATTCGGGACCGGAACACCGTCCTGATAGAGGCAGAAACTGTCCGCGGTCATACCGGGGACTGGAATTCCACTGCCATTCAGGACATCGACATACCCGCAAATGTACGGGAACTGCGAGCAGTCCATCTGCGAGAGGTCGATGGAAGCGACCACATCGGTCCCGGTCGCGGCAGTGATGACCGGGCGAACGGTTCCGCTCCCCGGCAATGAAGCCGTGGGATGAAAACTTGTGTCGATGATGGTTTGATCATCAGGGGGACCAACGATGATGTACTGGGCGTTAACCGAAGTACAACAGAGGGCGAGTAGCAACAGAGACCAGCGAACCACGGAACGCAGCATAATCCCTCCCAGGGATTCGGTGTCTAATACACCTGTTGTGACCATACCGGCGAACGCGACTGTGACCACGAACGTACCGCAACACGCAGACATCCGCCAATGTCATTCACGCCAATACAGTCTGCCATGACTTTTCTGAATTTGACTGAGAGAATAAATGCTGAGATGCTGTACCAGACGACAGCGAACGCGGGATAACGAAAGTACTATATCAAACTAGAATAACCCGCACTGGTAAAATGAGCAATGTGCAATCGTCAGTATTACCTCTCGTCAATCACCTAATTATCAAATTGATTCGTAAAGAAGGCGGAAATCTGTTCGAAACGTGCGAGTTCTGTGTCTCAACGCAGTTCCGCCCTGAGCACATTATAAGGAAGCCAAAATTCCGCATATTGTCAAGCTATTTTGCTGTTTACAGTGATGCTGCGCCGCGTCGAATTCAACGGGCGTTTCGACAGTGCGCGAGATCCTGCGGTTCATTGGCTGTCCACTAAAGCGGTCAATCGAGCCCCGTTTTGACCAGTCCTCTCGTCGATCAGGCTAACATGGTCAATTACAGCCAGATACAAATATTCCACCGGGCTGAGAGGAAATTGTTGATTTTTCCAATTATTTGGCGATATTGCCAAATAGAAGTTGAGGTACACCGATATGGGAATGGACAGCAAAACCAGAGCGCAGTTTGAGGCCAAAGCCAGGATCATCAAAGCCATGGCCCATCCCACCAGACTATTCATCGTGGATGTGTTGTCTCGAAATGAGCAGTGCGTCTGTGAATTGACCGAGATGATCGGAGCAGATACCTCCACGGTCTCCAAGCACCTGTCGATCCTGAAAGCGGCCGGAATCGTGAGCGATGATAAGCGCGGCCTTCAGGTTTATTATTCCCTCAAAGTCCCCTGTATCCTGAACTTTTTTGGATGCGTGAGCCAGGTGCAGAAGTTATCGGCCAGCGAGCAGGTGATGTTGGTCGATCGAAAGTAGTTTTTTTGGGTCTTTATTTGGCCGTTTCGCCAAATAGTCGTGAGAAAGCAGGCGTTGGAAATGGACTGGAAGAGAGAATGGAAACCGCTGGCCGTGATCGTGGCCGCCTTCCTGGCTTGCTTCTATCTGCCGGTCGGTACGCCACGGTTCGATAACGCCGTCAACGAATCGCTGCACCTGGTCAAATGGTACGCGCAGGAACATGTGCTGTTGTGCCTGATACCGGCGTTCTTCATCGCCGGAGCGATCGGTGTTTTTGTCAGCCAGGCATCGGTGATGCGGTACCTGGGAGCCAAAGCCAACAAGGTCCTCGCTTATGGCGTGGCATCAGTCTCTGGCACCATTCTGGCGGTCTGCTCATGCACCGTTCTTCCACTTTTTGCGGGGATATATCGGATGGGAGCCGGGCTTGGGCCGGCCAGTGCCTTTCTCTACTCTGGCCCGGCTATTAACGTGCTGGCCATTTTTCTTACTGCAAGAATTCTTGGGCTCGAAATGGGGGTGGCACGCGCTGTTGGCGCAGTAGTTTTCAGCATCATTGTCGGGCTCATCATGCATTTCATCTACCGTAAAGAAGAGAACTCCCGGGCGGAAGCTCAAATGGCATTGCCGGATCCGCCGACCGCACGCCCGCTCTGGCAGACCGTACTCTATTTCGCTTCAATGATAGCCATACTCGTTTTTGCCAACTGGGGGAAATCAAGCGAACCAGTCGGTATCTGGAATGCCATCCACGATTTCAAATGGTATCTGACCGCTCTGTCTGCGGCAGCGCTGGGGCTGATGCTTGCTACTTGGTTCAAAGTCGCCTGGTGGAAGGTCGCGGCGACAGCAATCGCCGTCGCGATCCTTGGCCTGATCTTTCGAGAGCATCCCCTGATCCCCTTTGCCGCCGGATTTGTCGGGCTCTCGATCATAACCAGCACCGATGATGGCGAAATGGGGAACTGGTTTGAACAGACCTGGGGATTCGCCAAGCAGATACTACCATTGCTTCTCTTTGGCGTACTTGTCGCAGGACTACTTCTTGGCAGGCCCGGACATGAAGGAGTCATTCCTTCCGATTGGATCAGCCGATCTGTGGGGGGCAACTCTCTTTGGGCGAATCTGTTCGCTTCCGTTGCCGGAGCCTTTATGTATTTCGCCACTCTGACGGAGATCCCCATTCTACAGGGACTCATGGGGAGCGGCATGGGGAAAGGTCCTGCGCTGGCACTCCTATTGGCAGGGCCCGCGCTTTCACTTCCGAGCATGCTGGTGCTTCGGAGCATCATGGGACTGAAGAAGACTGCTGTTTTTGTAAGTGTCGTCGTAGTCATGGCGACAATCACTGGGTTGATCTACGGCTATTTGTTTGGATAGGAGATACACAATGAAATTGATTCAAATTCTGGGCACCGGCTGTCCCAAGTGCAAGAAGCTCGAGGAGCAGACGCGCGAGGCGGCCAAGGCCATCGGCCTTGAGTGTGAGATCCTCAAAGTCACCGATATCGAGGTGATCATGCGCATGGGCGTCATGATGACCCCGGGGCTGGTGATCGACGGCAAAGTCGTATTATCCGGCAAAGTACCATCGGTCGATGAACTGAAAAAGATCCTGGCGTGAAAGGAATACTCAGATGAACAAGTCAAAAACCATAGCGGTCATCGCCGGCATAACACTCTTGTGGTTGGGTGGATACTTGTTGGCTCATGCGGGGGATCTGAAGAACAACGAGTCCGTCACCGGGTCCACTTCGGCAGTCGCCACCGATAGTGCCGCGGTCATGCCTCACAAGGTCGTCGCCTATTACTTTTATGGTGATGTTCGGTGCGCCACGTGTCGAAAGATCGAAGCATACACCGGCGAAGCGATTGACAGCGGTTTTGCCGCTGAACTCAAGTCCGGATTGCTCGAGTGGCATGCGATAAACACCGATTCAACGCAAAACGAACACTTTGTGGAGGACTACCAGCTCTACACCAAGTCGGTCATACTCTCAGATATTCATCAGGGTAAACAGACCCGCTGGAAAAACCTCGACCAGATATGGACTCTGACGGGAGATAAGTCCGACTTCATGAAATATATCCAGGATGAAGTGAGGATCATGATGGACACCACCAAGTGATGAACCGGCCGGGCCTGAACATGCGAAGTCCTGTTATTCTGACGCTGTTGTCCGTACGGAGATCGATCAGGTCCTGAGGAAACTGTCATGGATTCACTCTTTGTCGCAGCACTTTCCGCTATCTGGCTGGGGATACTCACCTCGATCAGCCCTTGTCCATTGGCCACCAACATTGCGGCCGTTTCCTACATAGGCAAGCATGTGTCGAGCGGACGCCATGCCCTCTGGTCCGGATTGCTGTATGTCCTCGGTCGAGTAGTTACCTACATTGTAGTGGGGGCGATCGTGACCGCCGGTGTGCTCTCCATACCCGGCGTATCGAATTTCCTGCAGAAGTACATGAACAGCTTGCTCGGACCGATCCTCATCCTGGTCGGCTTGGTTCTGTTAAACTGGTTGCCGTTCAGCATTCCGGGACTCACACCCAGCGACAAAATGCAGGAACGTGCCTCACGTGGAAGTCTCTGGGGAGCGGCTCTGCTCGGCGCTGTCTTTGCACTCTCTTTCTGTCCGGTATCAGCGGCATTGTTTTTCGGAAGTCTGATCCCGCTGTCGGTACAGCATCACTCGTACCTGCTGATTCCGTCGCTGTATGGCATTGGCACCGGCCTGCCGGTACTGGTTGTCGGTATCATGCTGGCGTACAGCGCCAAGTCGGTGGGGAAGCTGTTTTCGGGAATCCAGCGCTTTGAAAGCTGGGTTCGTGTCATCACCGCGGTCATTTTCATCATCGTTGGGATCTACATGATCTTGAGATATGTCTTTCACCTGTTTTGAGATGGACGTTACTCGATCTGGTCCGGTTACGGCGACTTTTTGGAGGGCTTTCCTCTGACCATCCCGACTCGTGGATGACTCAAACTGCCGAACACAAAGAAAGCCCTTCGGCCAAATTGCCGAAGGGCTTGATCTACAACTTAAGCTCCCCCAAGCGGGCGTTAGTCGAACGTTTAGAGATTTCATAGCTTTTTGGTGTACCGCCGCTTGACTGCTATTGTGGCAACGAACTCGCGCATTAATGTGGAGAGACGCGGGTGAATTGTTTCTCGGAGTAAGCTCTGAGCCGGATTTCGTGCTTACGCGATAATTTGCGATTCGATCACAAGATATGCAGAGGCGGCTGACTAATTCGTTGCAAAATAAGAAGTTAATAGGATTTTCCCCGAGGCAACTGTTCACGTCCCTTTCTCGGCCTAACTTGCTACGAAGCAATCGATATCCGGAAAGATTCGCAGAATCGGCAGAATTGTCGACAAATTTCCCGAAATCTGACTTGACGAAGCGACGTGGAGTCGATATATACAGATACAAGACTCTTATAACTGGAATGTGTTATGTTGTTTTCAAAGGGCTGTAGCTACGCGATTCGTGCCTCTCTCCTTGTCACTACTAAGGAGCTGAAAGATGGCCGCAAGTTCATACCGATCAAAGAACTGTCGGATGAACTCGATCTCTCTTTCCATTTCCTCACCAAGATCATGCAGGAGCTGACCGAAGCGAAGATCATGGAGTCGTTTCGCGGTCCCAACGGTGGCATTGGGCTCGCAAGACCCGCCAAGGATATCCGCTTGGTTGATGTAATTGAGGCGATTGACGGCCTGGACATTTTCACCGAGTGCGCGCTCGGCCTCCCGGGGTGTGGTGAAGATACTCCCTGCCCTCTGCACGCAAGCTGGGCCAAACGTCGGGAAGATCTGCATCGCATGTTTGAAAAGACCACGCTGGCCAGTTTGGCCAAAGACCTCCAGTCCAGCGGACTTCGGCATTGAGGTAACCGTATGAAAACAGACGTGCTTATACATCCATCTGTATTTCAGATATCATACTCTTAAATCAGAATATAAAAAGTCAGACACTTAACTGCTCTTTCTTACACAATAAAGGAACGATGGTATGAAGTCCTTGATCCTCTTAAGCGCGATGACCCTGGCGATGATCCTTGCCGTCATCGGCTGCTCTTCCACTCCCGAGACCGACGCCGAACGTCAGGCGAGGTGGGTAGCGGGCAATCTAACGAGTTGGGAGACCGAACACGGCATTGGCCCCATAACCGAAGAGACACAATCCGCCGCAATAGACCCTTCTCGTGCGACCTCAGGTCACGACCTGTTTGTAAAAAAGTGCGCAACCTGCCACTACCTGGATCACAAGAAGACTGGCCCGATGCTTCGCGATGTCACCAAACGCCGCTCGGCTGAGTACGTTCTCAACCAGATCCTGAATCCTGAACAGATGGGGAAGCTTCATCCAGATGGCAAAAAACTGGTCGCGCAGTATGCGCAGTACATGACGATTCAGGGGATCACTCACGAAAACGCTGAGGACCTGCTTGCCTTTCTACGCTCAGAAGCGGACAAACCGGCGCTTCCTCCGGAGCAGCAACCAGGGTTCGGCACACCGCCACCACCGCCCGGCAATTGAAGGGACAACATGAGAGAAGCTAAAGGTTACATGAGGAGGACGAAATGAACGCTTATCGCTCGATAATCATCACATCCAGCGCGCTCCTGCTACTGATGCTTGCCACATTCGTGGGTTGCTCAAAGAAGCAGGAAGTTGGCGGCGTCGGCGACGCACCTGCCAAGGTCTATGTCGCCCCGGGCACCTACGACGAATTCTACGCCTTCATGTCAGGCGGATTCAGCGGCCAGGTCTCGGTCTACGGACTGCCGTCGGGCCGCCTGTTCCGAGTGATCCCGGTTTTCGGCCAGGATCCAGAGAAGGCTTACGGATACTCCGAAGAGACCAAGCCGCTCTTGAACACGACCCACGGGTTCATCCCGTGGGATGACGCACATCATCCGCAGTTGTCGGTGACCGATGGCCAGACTGATGGACGCTGGTTGTTCATCAACGGGAACAACACGCCGCGAATCGCGCGCATCGATCTGACGACCTTTGAGACAGTAGAAACGATTGAGATCCCGAACTCGGGTGGCAACCATGGTTCGCCCTATCTGACTCCGAACACTGAGTATGTGGTAGCTTCGACCCGATTCTCGGTGCCAATTCCGCAGAAAGATGTCCCGATCAGCTCTTACAAAGAGAACTTCAAAGGGACGATTTCATACATCAAAGTTGATTCCGCCACCGGCCGGATGAACCTCGCGTTCCAGATCCTGGTCCCCGGGATAAACTACGACCTCTCCCGCGCCGGTAAAGGTCCATCGTATGGATGGTCCTTCTTCAGTTCGTATAATTCCGAGCAGGCCAACACGCAACTTGAAGTCAACGCGTCTCAGAATGACAAAGATTTTATCGCGGCTGTTAACTGGAAGCTGGCCGAAGAACTGGTCGCGCAAGGGAAAGGTGAACAGTGGCCAGCCTCTTACTATCACAATTATATGGATGCAGCGGATGTGGGGAAGAGCGAAGTGATGAGCGGTGTCAGGGTGCTTAACGCTAAAGAGCATCCAGGCCTCGTTTATTATCTGCCGACGCCGAAATCACCGCACGGTTGCGATGTTGACCCTTCCGGCGAGTATATCGTCGCCGGCGGAAAGCTCGCGGCGCTGATTCCGGTTCACTCCTTCAGCAAGCTCCAGCGGGCCATTGCCAACAAGGACTTTGACGGGGAATATGATGGCATACCGATCCTGAAGTATGAGTCGGTCATTGCCGGCGAAGTGAAAGAGCCGGGTCTTGGACCGCTCCATACTGAATTTGACGGTCTGGGGTATGGCTATACCTCGATGTTCCTCTCGTCAGAGATCGTGAAGTGGAAGATCGGGACCTGGGAAGTAGTGGACCGCATACCGACCTACTATTCTATCGGTCATCTGATGATCCCTGGCGGCGATACCAAGCAGCCGTACGGTAAATATGTCGTAGCGCTGAATAAAATCACCAAGGATCGCTATCTCCCAACTGGTCCGGAACTGACTCAGTCTGCCCAGCTAATCGATATCACAGGCGACAAGATGAAGCTACTGCTCGATTTCCCGACCATTGGCGAACCACACTATGCGCAGGCTTGCCCGGCCACGCTTATCAAAGACAAATCGAAGCGATGGTATCCGATAGAAGAGAACCACAACCCGTACGCTATTAAAGCGGAGGGAGATGCTCGAGTAGAACGCGATGGAAAGACTGTTCATGTCTACATGAGCACGATACGAACGCACTTTGCGCCGGACAACATCGAAGGAGTCAAGGTCGGCGACAAGGTGTACTTCCATGTCACCAATCTGGAGCAGGATTGGGACGTACCTCACGGTTTCAGCGTGATGGGTTCTACAAATTCGGAACTGCTTATCTTGCCAGGGCAAACCAGAACCATCTTGTGGGAGCCAAAGCAGGCCGGCGTGATACCGTTCTATTGTACCGACTTCTGTTCGGCGCTACACCAGGAGATGCAGGGCTGGATCCGGGTGTCGAGTTGAGGAAACATGAATTTCCTGAGTAGGAAAAACTCCACGAGTGATCCGGTCAGTGTGACCGGGTCATTCGGCAATCGACATGAGGCGGCGAAGCCAACGCGTAGCGGGATTCTATCCCTTTCATCCCGTATCGTTATTGTCCTCGCCGCCCTCATGCTGTCCTTCACCTATTTCTTTCCGCTTTGGGAGATCACTCTCGAGGCGCCACAGTATCCTGAAGGGCTTGGTCTGGAGATCTGGATCAATCAGATGCAGGGGCAGCATCCCGGCGACCTCAACAAAATCAACAATCTGAATCACTATATCGGGATGAAGACGATCAAGCCGGAGTCAATACCGGAACTGAAAATCATGCCCTGGGTGATGCGTGGTGTGATGTTGCTTGGCCTTCTGGTCGCGGCCACCGGGCGACGTTCCTGGCTGACGTTCTGGCTGCTTATCTTCATCGCGGTCGCTGCTGCCGGATTGGTCGATTTCTACCTTTGGGGATACGACTACGGCCACAATCTTGACACCGAGCATGCGATCATCAAGGTACCTGGGATGAGCTATCAACCACCGGTCATCGGAGCAAAAAAGCTTCTGAATTTCAGGGCAATATCACTCCCGGGGATAGGCGGGTGGATCGCTATCGGGTCGTTCACTATCGGTCTCCTCGTCTGGCTGTGGGAGATGAGACGACAGAGAAAGCCGGCGACCAATGCGGCGTAGCTTTCTTCTGACCCTCATATTGGCGATTGTCCTGGCAGGCTGTGGGGCTCGCGGTCCCACACCCATTATTTACGGAACTGATCTCTGTGATTATTGCGACATGACCATCGCCGACAAAGCCTTCGGGACCGAGATGGTTACAACTAAGGGAAAGATACTCAAGTATGACTCTATTGAGTGTCTCGCCGCCGCCGAATTCGAGCGCGGCAGCAACGCGGATATTCACTCACGGTGGACCACCGATTTCAATCATCCCGGCCTGTTCCTCAATACAGACCAGGCGATCATCGTAGCGACCGACCGTCAGAAAAGCCCGATGGGGATCGGTCTGGTTGCGGTCAGCAGCCGCGCGGCAGCGGATGATCTCATCGCCGCCAAAGGCGGGCAGGTCATCACCTGGAACGAGACAATTCAATTGGTCGTGGAGTCGTGGAAACTTGCGGAGGCGAGGTGAAGCGCATAACCTTGATTTTTATCGCCTCTCTACTTGCCGTGACCCTCAACTCAGCACTTGTTCACGGTGCAGTCCTCTGCGTTCAACCAACCGGAGAACTTCAGTCCCTTCGGGCGGCCTTATTGAAAGCAAATGATAATGACACGATTCTGGTTGCCTCCGGCACTTATTGCGAGTGGAACCTGATCGCGGCAAAATCCGTCACAATCCTCGGCGAAGACTGGCCGACCATCGACGCATCTGAGAAGGGCCCTATTCTTGAGGTGACCGCGCCGAATGTACATATCTCCGGCATAATTTTTTGCAATGTTCCAGTCAGCCACATCAAGGAACATGCAGCGATCCTTGTATCAAGTACTCAAGAGTGCGAGATAAGCAACAACCGTTTTAGAGGCAATTTCTTCGCCATTTATCTCGCCAACTCGCAACGTTGCCAGATCATTGACAATGAAGTACGTGGAACCTCGACCGACCTGACCAATTCCGGCAACGCGATCCACCTCTGGAAGTCTCGCGATATCACCATCACCGGGAATATCCTGCGCGGCCACCGCGATGGAATCTACCTTGAATTTGTCAAGCATAGTCTCATCACCGATAATCAGAGCGAACAGAATCTTCGCTACGGCCTGCACTTCATGTTTTCAGACAGTTGCAGATATGAGAATAATCAGTTTGTCGGCAATGGTTCCGGCGTGGCAGTGATGTATACAACTTCAGTCAACATGTCGGACAACACCTTCGCCGATAGTTGGGGTGGCGCGGCCTACGGACTACTGCTTAAGGATATCAAAGACAGCCGCGTTGCGAACAATCTCTTTTCAGGGAATTCAGTCGCGATCAATATGGAGGGTTCCGACCGGGTGCGGATCGATTCCAACAAGTTTGTTTCAAATGGCTGGGCGATCAAGATAATGGCCAACTGCGTTGGCGGACAGATCAAGAATAACAGCTTTATCGATAACACCTTTCAAGTGGCCACCAACAGCCGCCAGACATTCAGCACATTCGAGGCGAACTACTGGAGCGCGTACCGAGGGTTCGACCTCGATCGCGATGGCTTTGGCGATGAACCATTCCGCCCGGTAAGCCTGTACAGCCTGCTCGTGGAATCCGAACCGCCGACCCTCATTCTCGTCAGAAGTTTGCTGGTGGACCTGTTGGACTTGGCGGAACGGGTGATGCCGACCCTTACTCCCGAAGCCCTTGTGGACGCCAAACCCCGTATGAGGCCGATTATATGATAGCGATATCTCACCTGCACAAGCGCTTTGGTTCATTTGTCGCGCTGCACGATGTCGACCTGTCGATCGAACGGGGCAGGATCACCGGTATTATCGGGCCGAACGGCTCCGGCAAGTCGACCTTGATGAAATCTCTTCTCGGTCTTGTCACCCCAACCTCGGGGTCAATCACCATCAACGGCTATCTGTTGAACGGCGCCAGCGAATATCGTCGCACCCTCGGATATGTTCCGCAAGTCGCGCGATTTCCGCAGGATCTCACCGGTCGTGAGGTTATTGAGATTGTCAGGGGCCTCCGCACCGACATGCCCTCGCTCGAAAATGAACTCATCGCTCTCTTTGGCCTGGAGTCGGAACTGACCAAGCGGACGCGTGCCATGTCCGGCGGCACGCGCCAGAAGCTCAGTGTGGTGCTCGCCTGCATGTATGATCCATCGTTGGTCATCTGCGATGAACCGACCGCCGGCCTTGACCCGCTTGCTAACACGCGCCTCAAGGAGTTTCTCCTTGCGCTCAAAGCGCGCGAGCGTACAGTTCTTATCACGACCCATATCATGAGCGACCTGGAAGAGATCGCCGATGATGTCGTGGTTCTGCTCGAAGGTCGTATCAGGTTCGCCGGATCGGTGCGCGATCTCAAGCTGAAAACAGAGGAACCGCGACTCGAAGCCGCGGTTGCCAGACTCCTCCAGCGAGGTGCCGCATGAAACTCATTCTGCATGTTGCCTGGTTCGCGGTTCGGGATGTGACGCGCAACCGTTGGGGCCTGCTTTACACCGCTTTCTTCGCGGCGGTCACGATCGGCCTTTTCCAGCTACAGGCGCAATCGGCCAAGGTCGCGGTCAGTCTGATGAGTATCTGTCTCTTTCTCATACCGCTTGTTAGCGCGTTGTTTGGAACTGTCTATTTCTACAATTCACGCGAGTTCGTCGAGCTCGTCCTGACCCAGCCGGTGTCAAGAAAGACCGTTTATCTCGGTCTCTATCTGGGGCTCTCCCTCGCGTTGATCGCAGGTTTCACGCTGGGCGTCGGTATTCCGGCGGCGATTTTCGGTGACGCCTCTGTCTACCAACTCACGTCACTGGCGGTCTTGCTTGGTGTTGGGGCATTCCTCACTCTCATTTTCGTCGCCATTTCGTTCTGCCTGGCGACGATCTTCGATGACCGGGGGAAGGGTTTGGCCGCGGTGTTAGGTGTCTGGCTGTTGACAGCGCTGGTGTACGATGGTCTCGTGCTCTTGGCGGCTATGACCTTCAGCGAATACCCGTTGGAGACACCGCTGGTGATCGCGTCGCTGGCTAATCCAATAGACCTGGCGCGTGTCACGCTTCTGGTCAAGACCGACTGGGCCGCTCTAATGGGGTATACAGGAGCGGTATTCAATCGCTTTTTCGGCACCGGTCTCGGTGTCAGCATAGCGATTTTCTCGTTACTGATCTGGACGATCGGTCCGTTTTGGATCGGTCTACGACGATTCCGAATCAAAGACATGTAGTTCCGCCAGATAGAAGCGGTACGACAGACAAATTCTCTAACACTGACAAAGGGTGAGTGAAATGGCGGCAGATAGCATGAATGCGTTCAAGATGTTTCTGCAGGCACCGAGTATTCTGGTTGGTAGGCTGTATCTCATAACGTGCGGTCTTTTCATGCTGATCGCGGCAACGGCGGCGGTGGTCATTCAGTTTGATATGTTAACGCCCGTTCTTCAGGTCACTGGTGCTTTGTGGTTTGGCAAGCTCCTTACCGGTCACGGCATGCTAATGGTCTTCCTGGTGGTTCTGCCTATTTTCCCCGGCGTATTCGGCCAGCTGGTCCTTCCATCGGCCGTCGGGGAAAGACAATTTGTACAAAGTAGACTCGGGCTGGCCGGTTGGCTGTGCCATCTGATCGGGGGAATTCTTGTTGTCGGAGCTCTGCTGCTCGGCGGTTACGATAGCGGATGGCAGATGATGATGCCCGTGGCAGGGCAGACTCAGCCATTTGTTCTCCTGATAGTTGGCTTGCTCCTGGCCGCGCTGGGAACTCTGCTTCCTTCGATAGAAATCGTGCGAATGGTTACGTCGCGCAGAGTGCGCTCGCATTCATTGGCGAAACTCCCCATCTTTGCCTGGTTTCTCTTGCTTGGTGCAATAGTACAGGTGGTGGTAACGCCCGTTCGACTGGTAACACTACTTGCTGTTCTCGGGAGCCATTTGTGGGGTTGGACCCACTTCTCGCTGACTGATCCAGAGGGTATTTCCCGGTATCAGCAGTTTTTTTGGTTGTATGCGGGACCTGCAACACTCAGCCTTCTCCTATTCGTTGTTGGCTTGGGGTTTGAAGTGCTTATCGCTCGTTCCAAAGTTGCTTTGCATGCTCATACCGCTTTGATAGTCGCTGGATTCGGTCTGTTGATACTGTCCATTGCTTCATTTCCACAGCACTTGATAGCGTCTGGCGAAAGTGAACTTGCTACCGTACTTGGCAGCCTATTCGGGCTGTTGATGACAGGTTGTGCAGGGTTCATTTTGCTTCACCTGCTTCGTCAGCTTGTTCGAATCCAAAGGCCTTACACCGGTGTCGACTTGTTCGTATTCAGCACGCTTTTTTGTGGGTTTCTAAGTGGTCTTGAAGGGGCCGCCCTGGCCATTCCAGCAATCGCGATACACCTGCACAATACCTATTTCACAGTAGCTCACTTGCACGTGGCACTGGTTGGGGTGATCGGTGGAGCTGTATTCGGTGGGCTTTTTCACTTCTGGCCGCATTGGTGGCATTGCAAACTTCCAGCAAAGTCTGTTCGTATCAGCGCTTACACTATGCTTGTGGGAATCTGTCTGACCTTCCTGCCCATGGTCGCGCTCGGCACTTTGGGACTGCCACGTTCTCTGTACGAGTATCCGGATAATTACAAAGTGTTGCATGCAATTTCGTCTGTCGGGTCGTTTCTCTTGGTCGCTTCGCTATTGCATGCCATCGCGATACTGGCGCTCAGTGCACGTCGCAGAATTCCTGCAATTGAAGGTCCTCAGCCGATTGGCGGCGAATTCACATACAGCCATATGAACTTTCAGATCGAAGAGAGGTGATGTGTAATGGTTCCGGGCAAAATTCATCATCCAATAATACAGGTGTTGCTGGAAGAACATGTAGTTATACAGCAGGCGTTGACAGTGCTAAGCGTTTTGACCGGCAGGGTGAAGCGTCACCGGACGGTTGCCCTCACTGATCTTTCACTCCTGATCCGCTTCTTTCAGAAATATGCCGACAAGATCCACCATCGGACTGAAGAGGATCAGTTGTTTGTGGCGGTAGAAAGAAATCGGATCTTACGGAGGATGAATCAGAGATTGCTTTCGCAGCACACAATGGGGAGAGTATTTGTTGATGCGATGGCCGACTCACTCAAGAGTGCGCGATCGGGACGGCGAGGCTGGCGCACCCAATTTGTGGATAACGCCTCGGCCTACTGCACCCTTCTGCACATTCATATCTGTGACGAAAATCACGTCTACTTCCCGCGAGCGGAGAAAATCCTGCGCAAACTCGGGTCGAGTCCGAAATTGCCAGATGCTCACACGACGGCAAGACAAAGATATCGTTCGCAGTTGGAAGGTCTTTACAGGCGCTACGTCTTAGTCAACACGAGAGGAGTTGGTTGTCATTCCCAGCAGTGTGTGAAAGCGATCAACTCGTGAAGTGCTCGCTCCATACCGTGACCAACCGTCCTACTGTGCCTCATGGTCGCAGGAAATAGGCCCGGACGACCTCCGGAGACTCCGTTGAAATCCAAGTGTGAAAACCACGCTCCATTGCCTTGTCAATGAGCGGTGCAGGTTCAAAGGGTGTGACAATCTCAAGGATGTCTCCCTTGGCCAGCGAGGCCAGTTCCTGGAGCACTCTACCCATAGGTTGTTCGCCAGCGCTAATCATCGGGCGAACGTCCATGCGTTTGACTATCCGATCCGTCCTCAGCCAATCAGGTGTCTCGGGGCAGGATCTGGGTCCGAGCGGTACTTCGTCACTCAACTGATAGTCTGGCTGTTCAACTGCCTGGCGCAGAGTGTTGATCATTTCCGCGACAGACACACCACCGACTCGTGCCGCTTGGCTTAGGCTGGTTACTCGCGCGACCGTACGCCGCAGGATCGGATTGCGTAGCTTCTTGAAAGGAGGAGCGATCTGGATCAGCACATTCTCCAATTCAGGGAAGGCATCGAGTAGCTCACCCACTTTTGTCTGCGGAGTTATCAGCTTTTTCGGTGTTTCGGTCATGTGCGCTCCTGATCATAAGTCAACAGACGTTGCTCACCGGACAGTGACCGTTTAGCAGTCAGGTCCTGGCTGACCTCCAGGGTGCCGAGGTACTCACCAGTCTCGCCACGGACGGCAAAATACTCGATATGGATGAATTTCTCGCGCATCTGGATCCAGAATGGCGCACGATCCGCCTTTCCGGAGCGAAAGTCATCGATGATCTTCTGGACAATGTGTACACTTGCTGGCGGGTGGCACATCTGAACTTTACGTCCCAAGATCGCTCTGTTCCGCTCAAAAATCCGCTCGCTTCCCTGTGTGAAGTACTTTACGGTGTCATCAGCGCCGACGAATGTCAGGTCAAACGGGATGGTATTCAGAATGCACTGTATCTCCTGGGCGCTCAGGCTACCACTTGGGAAATGTACCCTATCTGCTGTTGGCTCTATGGTCACGGCTTCTGGCAAACCCTCAGGCCGCCAGGTGTTCGTCGGATCGTAGATGCAGAAACCGATCTGTGGACTATGCTGGTATATGACATACCATTCTGCCGCATCCAGTTTGTCGAGGCACATGGGAAGGAAAATCTCTTCCTCTTTAAAGATCATTTCCTTGACAGCGTCTGCCGCGGGGCGTAGCAACAACTCTATTATTCCTTTGGCATCGCTGGCAGAGACTTGACCGTGGTATTCCAGCCCTTCGAGGGCTGCGCTGATGGCGGCACGAACCTCGTCATCTTTTCCCCACATCACCTTTGGTGGTCCGGTTATGCCCTTCCGCTCAAGATAGGGAAATATTAGATTTTCCTTTCGACTGTAGTGCTTGCCAACGTCAGCCAGTCGGCTAAAGCGAAGTCGCAATTGTCCCAAAGCTTCCGTTGCGTTGTTCTCGTCGGCCATTACTTCGATCTCGGCGAAGAGCTTATCGGCCAATTGGAGTTCGCCAGCTAACGCTTCATTCTCTTTCTTGAAGGTATGGACAGGATGTCCTGCCGGTACATTCTGTGCGTCGGCGCCCTCGAGCGCACCCCGCATTGCAGCTGAATGCAGGTCACACATCTTGAGAATTTCCTCTGTCGGAACCCCGTCTGCAATCAACTCTTGCTCAACTTCCACCACCTCATGATAGGGGACTCGCCCCAGCAATCTCAGCAATTGCGGCTTCACATGCTCTGGTGCGGTGCCGCTATGAAGTTGCAGTATGAGGTGTTTCAGTACTGCCCGACGCGCCTTGGCGCTGTCAATTAGTTCACTCATGTTCGTCCTCACTGTAGCAATTGAACCCTATTCTGGTGCGATTAGTGATGCTGGCAAATCAGTTCATTGTCTTCTTAGATTAATAGTGCACATTTCGAACGAACACCTTGACTAAGGTCAAGTGGCTTTGGTTGCTGGTTGCTCATAATAAACCTGCTCACTTACCAGAATTCGGACCGATTTGTCCTCCAGCTTGACTTTAATCAAAGGATTTTCTTCACAAGCTGCCGATTCTCTCCGTCTGGCAGGCTCCGAATTGTCGGATTGGCCAACACTTGTAACGAAAGATCTGATATGTATACCAGAACAGTGATTTCCCCATTGATTGCCGCTACGATGCTGTTAGTTTTGGCAGTGACGGCTCAATCTGCCCAAGTCGACCTGAAATTCACCGGCCAGCTTCGTACGCGTGCCGAGTTCGACAAACGGAATTTTGATTTTGGCAAAGCGAATCAAAGCTACCTCTTGCTCCGCACTCGCGTCGGACTCGAAGCAACCGTTGATACCAACACCCACGCCTTCATTCAACTGCAGGACTCCCGCACTGCCGGTGGAACGATCAATGGCACCGCAACGTCCGGACTGACCAACGATGGCAAAAATGTTGATATCCACCAGGCATACTTGCTGATTGACCGGATCTGGACCAATGGCTCTTCTCTCAAAGTCGGTCGATTTGAGATGAATTTCGGCAACCAGCGACTCTTTGGCGCAGTTGACTGGCATAATGTCGGCCGTTCCTGGGAGGGCGCGCTCTTTTCGCATACCACTTCGAAACTCAAGCTCTCCGTATTCTGGCTTAAGCGACTTGAGATGAATAACACCAGCAGCAATCGCGATTTTGATCTTTTCGGCGCGTACGGTACTCTCCCACGCGCCAATATCGACCTCTTTGCGGTCTACGAACTCGATTCCGACACTTCCGGAATGAATGACGATATCAACCGCCTCGACCGGATCACCTTTGGCAGTTATTTCAAGCGCTCGTTTGGCTCCTCCGATTTCGAACTGAACGGTGCGATCCAGACCGGTAAGATCGGCGTCTTTGGCGGCGACACGATCGAGCAGGATATCTCCGCTTTCCTCATCACTGCCGAACTCGGTCATACGTTTTCGGCCGCGTCCAAACCACGACTTGCAATAGGATTGGACTACGCCTCTGGCGACGAGGACTTGGTCGATTCAACCTTTAAGTCATTTGACAATCTCTATTACACCGGCCACAAATTCAGAGGATACATGGATTACTTCCTTTCCTCATCCCGTTCCGGTCTCCTTGATCTTGTCGCCCGTGCGTCGGTCAAGCCGATAGTAGGGCTGGACATCGCACTCGACGCTCACTATTTTCAATCCGCGGCTGACTACCGGGATATCCACGGAAAGTTGACTACCGATGTCGGGACTGAGCTCGACCTTTCGCTCACCAGTTCCCGAATCAAAGGGTCACTCCTCGCCGCCGGTCTATCCCTGTTTCTGCCGTCGGAGTCATTCGCCGCGGCAAATGATCCTGATCCCGGGCTCTGGGGCTATACAACCTTAACGGTCAACTTCTGAGCGACCGGACGATAGCAACGTATGAACGTGAGTGTGGAGGATGTCGATGGTTAGACTGACCGGATCGGCACCATTGCAGAAATGGATCGCGGTGATCGCAATCCTCGCCGGGATCCTGATCGGCCTTGGGTTCTTCACCTTCTATTACGCGCACGGCGCGTCATATCTCTCCGATGACCCCACGGTCTGCACCAACTGCCATATCATGCGCGAGCATTTTGATTCCTGGCAGAAAGGGAGCCACCATGGAGTTGCCATCTGCAACGACTGTCACCTGCCACAGAGCTTCCCCGGCAAATATCTCATCAAAATGGAGAATGGCTGGAGCCACTCACAGAAATTCACCATGCAGAACTTCAACGAACCGATCCGCGTTCGCGAACACAATCGCGAGGTGGTCCAGCGTAACTGCCTTCGCTGCCACGCCCAACTGATCTCGGAATCGGTCGGCTCGTTCACCCACGCCGATGAACATCAGAACTGCGTTCGGTGCCACCGCGAGGTCGGCCACGGCGCAGCGCATTGAAAGGATAGATCATGGCTGAGAAGACCACTCCCTCCAACCGACGGGCACAACTGATCATCGTCGCCCTCGTCGTGCTGTTGGCCATCGCCACCTTCGCGATGATGATGCTGTATCAGAATATCTCGCAACGCAAAGATGAAGCTAAACAGGTTGTCTTTCAGGTTGCGGATATCAACGAAGAGACGATCGACCCCAAGGTCTGGGGACAGAATTTCCCTCGCCAGTTCGACACGTACAAGCGAACTGTCGATACCGCCCGAACCAAACATGGCGGCAGCGAAGCCTTTCAGAAACTCGATGATGACACACGCTGGCGTGAATTGTTTAACGGCTACGCATTTGGCGTCGACTATCGCGAAGAACGCGGCCATGCATTCATGCTGACCGACCAATTCGACACCGAACGGACCAAGCAGTTCCGTCAACCCGGCGCCTGCCTGCATTGCCATGCAGCCATTATTCCGGCTTACAAGCAGAAGGGGAAAGAAGCCGGCGTGCCGGATTCCGATACGCTCGCCCAGATCGCGAAGGGCTTCGAGGTCGTCTGTGCCATGCCCTGGGATAGTGCCAACAAATTGGTCGAACATCCGGTCGTCTGCGCTGATTGTCATGAGCCAAAATCAATGAATCTCCGCGTCACCCGCCCCGGATTCATCAATGGTATCCGGCGCCTCGCCGAAAGTGGAACCTCTATGCCCCACCTCCCCAGCCTCACCCGCTGGCAGAACGGCCCCAAAACCGAACCGTATGATCCCAATAAGGAAGCTACTCGCCAGGAGATGCGCTCCTACGTCTGCGGACAGTGCCACGTCGAGTATTATTTCAAAGGGAAAGAAAAACTCCTCACCTACCCCTGGCACGAAGGTGTGGCTGTGGAAAATATCGAATCATACTACGACTCTGTGAAACATGTCGATTGGACCCACGCTACTTCCGGCGCGCCAGTTCTTAAGGCCCAGCATCCTGAGTTTGAGATGTGGAGCCAGGGAATCCATGCCCGGAGCGGCGTCGCCTGTGCCGACTGCCACATGCCGTACTACCGCGAAGGCGCTATCAAGATATCCGATCACCATGTGCGGAGCCCGCTTTTGAATATCGCGCGCGCTTGCCAGAACTGCCACCGTTACCCTGAGTCGGAGATTCTTGCTCGGGCACAGCGTATTCAGGATAAGACCAAGGACGTGATGATCCGCGCCGAGGAAGCTGTGCTTGACCTGATTGCGGCCATTGACGCCGCCAGGACCGCCGGAGCCGACTCTGTCTCGCTCGCTCCCGCGCGCAATTTCCATCGCAAGGCACAGTTCCGGCTCGATTTTATCGCCGCCGAAAACTCGATGGGATTCCATGCCTCGCAGGAAGCGACCCGTATCCTCGCCGAAGCGATCGACTACGCCCGGCAAGGTTTCAGCGCACTCCCTGGCAAAGGCGGCTTAAGACGGGCTGAGAAGTAGGTCTTGGAGAGGTTGGGACAGGCACAATCGCATGCTTGGCCTGTCCTGTCCCTGTGGGCTTAATTCGTCAAACATGAATGACAGTGGCTGTGAATCATGTTTGCAGTCAAGGGTCCCGGCAAAGTAGCGCAATACACAGGCGTAATCGTATCGGGTGAATAAATCTTAACATGAATCGGGGGGCTTTCGTAGCTACCGACTCCCTATATCAAACCCGTCGCCCGCCGAATTGCATACGATGTCTCGCCATTGACCTTCGGTGCGGTTAAGGCAGATTGCCGTTCGTGCCGGAAGGCAGCACCCCAATCGAACTGCCATCGGCGGCTTCTTCGTGCCGTGATCTGTGCTTCTGCCACAGCTCAAAATGAGAATAAGTAACGCGATGAGTGCAACGAAAGTGCGTCTCGTGGTCATCCAAGATACTCTCGCAGCTGAGTCAGAACACTTGGTACAATGGTCATTTTGACAATCATCATGGCCCGACAAGTAGCGTGATGCTGACATCTACTTCCGCCTCTATTGGCCCCTCATCTATGAGTGTCGTGGCCGCGGTGGCAACACTCGTGGTTAGTTTCAGCCTATAAACATGATGTTCCGCCAGGGGAAAGAGCAAGTCACTCATCACATATGGCAGGGCATTCACGTCGCTATCAAATTTTGGCAATAGGAGTCTGGTCTGCGTTGCCGCAACTGATGCCAAAACGGTAGTATCAACAATACTTAGTTCCACAATACAGCGGGCTCGCGGAGTTAGGATCTGATTTGTGGGCAGTACGGTGCCGTCAACTACGAGTGTGAAAGGCATGCCGCTCGATCCACCTGCCAGTGCGAAGTCTACCGAACTTTCAGCTCCGGCCCCGCTACTTACATGGAACTGGCATCCTGACGAAGTTGACGTGGGTGGCGTAGCGGTGGCGCTGCTGCTCAAAAATGCCGCACCTCCTACACTTAGACTCGTGCTTCCACCGCTGGCGCCAAGATTGGAAGCGCTCTCAGCATCGGATGTGAATCGAAACCCGCCTGGACCTTTACACCAAATACCGATGTAGGATTGAACGGAGTCTCTGTATTCATCGAGATCGGTGGACAAGCTCCCGCTAAAGCTCGAATCTGCATTGTGGATACCCAAAGCTGGTACCCCAGAGTACACATAAATGAATGTTGAATCGTGCCCCGTCCAGAACGGCGTACAGGACACGCCCAACAACTCGTTACGCAAGGAGTCATTCCCGGTATACAACGCTGTGAAGGCGTAATAGCTCAGAATATCACGGTCAGTCACGGCCCTTTCATCCAAGGTCGTGTCGTTTGGGCTGGGAGCATCACACGGTGTCACCGATACCGTCGAATACGCCGGCGGAGTGTTGATATCCAAGTCAAACGGCGCGGTCGAGGATGTCAGCATCGTGTCACCTGTGAACCCGTCACCGTTCAGATCAAACCGCGAATGGTCTCTCGTCCACAGTGGACTCACAGCGCCACGGCTCGCCTCGTAGTAGAGAATCGAGTCAAGGATCATCTGCAGATCCTTTTCGTCAAACTTGTTGTTGCTCCCCATATTGCCACTTCCATCCGCAACATCAAGTAAGGTCAGACGGACGTCGGCGGAGGCCATTGAGTGATCTACCGACAACACCGCCTTGTACGCATCTATCCACTTGCCATTATAGCAGTTGATAATTGTGGCCTTAGTCTCATCGACCGAGAGCGATGGTGACAGCGCCCACAGCCACCCCGCCAATGCCGCCACCTGAGGCGCGGCGAACGACGTCCCCTCGTAGCTCCCCTGCCAGGCTACATCGGTTCCCGGACCGCAAACGCCATCCCCCATAAGACACGGAAGAGTCACGTTCTCGCCGATCATCCGAACATCCGCAGGACCGCTTGAGAAGCTTGACAGATTACCGCTCCAATCGGAAGAACCTACCGTGATCACATTGTGGAGTTTCGTCGCATACGTGCCCCCATTGACAATCGCCTGTGCAAACAGGGTTGTCAACGCGGTGCTGTCTGCGGGTGTCACCTCCGTCCCCTGTAGCATCTGAAACGGATTGTCAAACCGTGCGGTCAAGGTAAACGGTGAGTTATAGTCTGCGTTGGGTTGGGCCGGTGAGAACAATCCGCTGTTCCCCGATGACTGCGTGTGCAGGAAGTCGCCTTGTCTCAGGGCCACGAGAGAGCGCCAGTAGAATGCGTGCTCGATGCGCTGGCGCTTGGGGAAGCGAGTGAAGTCTCCGCTATAACCCCAACTGGTATTTAGAATGAATTTGCCGGAATAAGGCAGGCGGGAGGCAAGATCAGTCAGAATTGCCATCCAGGAGCCAAGCCCACCCATCCCATAGCAAGGGAGGCGAAGAAGGTTGGCCGTATCGGCAAATGCGCCGGTTGACCCGATATCGTCATAGCGAGCGCCGATCGTACCGGCGACAGCAAAGCCGTGGTTCCCTTCAACATTACCCAGACTATCGAATAGTGTGTCAGCCGTGGCGGAGCCGGCCACAAATGTCTGTGCCGGTATCTCCGGGTGAGCAACCAACCGTCCGAAATCATCTGCCACCATGATTGTCACCGGGGAATGAAGTGCGGCGACTCGTTCTCTCAGATTCCACGCCGCGGGGAATTTAGCCTCCTCAAGAGGAGTAATCCGGATATTGGCCGGGAAGCCGGGGGCCACATCACCGTCGTTGCCGGCGGTCGGATCAAAGCACGGATACGCCGACAGGAACCCACCGGATGCGACCAGCGTGGAACAAACAACCTCGGCCTGACCAACGGAGGTCAGAGCAGGCACCACCAACTCCGTGAACATCAAACCCGCCCGCATACAACTGATCTTGGCCCCAACATTATTCAGGGCTGTGTTGACTTCACCAACAGTTGCACCAGGATTGATGACTGCCTCGAGCCGTGTGGTGACAAAGTCCCCATCCCATTCATCCTCGGGTACGGCGAAAGGGCCGTGATTACTGGTTCCCGATAAGGCGGAGTCGGTATCTGCACCTTCCAGTAGAATGCCGATCGGCCCGTTATCTGGCGGCTTCTTCGTGCCCGGATCAGTGCTCTTGCTGCAACTGAAGGTGAGAAGGCTGAGTGTGGCTAAAAAGATGAAAAAGTATCTTGCTGGACGTTCTGAAATGCATGTCAAAAAAGACATAGGATTGTCACCTACACAAAAGTTAATTACTGATTCAGGACTCCGCTATCCGAAATGTGATTCCGAATTTGGGCTTTGTCCGCACTTAACAAGTGCGAGATCAGCTCCTCAGTGCGCGGGGAAAGAGCACATTGTTCTCTAAGTGAATATGCACGTGCAGCGACTGCTCAAGTGCTTCGAGGCCATGCCACAGAGCCCGCCAGGTGTTGCAGGCCTGAGCCGGTACCTCATAGTTGTCAGTCAACTCGCGCAGGTATCGGAGGGCTGTCCCAACTGAAGCGTGCTCATCTTCCATTACAGAAATCGGACCAGCAGTCGCAGCACCGCGACCGGCCAGTATCATCGGGAAAAGAATCTTCTCTTCCTTTCCCATGTGACTCTGCAATTCCGCCTTAACAGCGTCATACACAGCAACCAACTCAGACAATCGTTGGGGATCTTTGTCACCGTGCACTTCCAGTACTTTGGCGGCCATGCGCTCCAAACGCGGCAGTTCCTCGTCAAGCGGACGATGATACGTTTCAAGAATGTGGTTAATCAGTTCATTGAGTGGCGCCATGTCCCAGCGGTGCTCACCTCTTCAGTTGACACCAACTCCTGCGCGATCTCATCGATGATCCGGTTCACTTCTAGACGTTTCTCCGCACAGACTGCTTTGAGGGGCCGTCCACCACCACAACAGAAGTCGATGCCATACCGCGCAAATACGCGAGTAGCCAGCGGGTGTTCGGTGGCGAGAGCTGCTACTGTTGCTTCTGCGGAAATCGTCATTTCTTTTCCTTTATAGAATCCATACGGCGTTGCCGTTTGGTTCTCTGTGCTAATTGCTGATTTAGGACTCCGCTATCCGAAATGTTGCCTTGAAAAATGCCGCTTCTCTGGGAGTTTCGACGGCCGTACGATAATATAGACCTATTCTGTCCAAAGCACAAGCCCAAATACTGACGGTTTTTTCCTTGGTTTTTTGGAGAGATTGGATGTCTTGAAATGCAAGGAGTTATCTATGTCGTACTGTTCTTCGCATGTCGGTCGACTATAAGAGGAATTGCTGCGGAGTACATTACCAGCGGGAGAAGCGCTTGAATAAAGACGGTCGCCGCAGATCATGTCCGCGGCGACCGTGGGAACCAAAGAGAAAAGGAACTATGGGCACAGCGGCAGCAGTGGACGAGGCACTGTCGTCAGATAGGCGATCAGGAGCGAAAGATCAGACAGGTCTATAGCGCCTGTTGCGTTGACATTGGCCTCATCGTTACAGGGAAGTGACGGTCGTGGCGTGACCGTCAAATAGCTGATCAGCAGAGAGAGATCCGACAGGTCCGGAGTCTCCGATAGGCCCTTGTTCACGTTCCCAGTCGAACCAATGCAACAACCGGGAGGCAGTGATTGTCCTCCTGTGATGACAAACGCCAGGTCCAGCGACGTAATGAAAGAAGGAGGGGTCCGTATCTCAGTCCAATCACCGCCCGATGCCTGTCCCTGATACATGCGAATCGTACCGGTTGTCGAACCGGACATACCTCCGAGGGGACCACCAGGCGCTCCTACAAAATCTATCCGATAGGTTATGTCGAAAAAGCTCTCTACTTGCCAGTCGGTTGAAGGCAATTGCGTAAGCGTGGTGTGACCGGGACTCGGCATTCCGAAATTGGTGCCGCCGGTGATGCGCAAAAGGTCAAAATCCGGGTCACCGATGATCTGCCCCTGAAGCTGGAAGAAATCGGCGGGGAAAGACTGCACTGCGGCTCCTCCCCGTGGACCGGTATGCGTCTGGCATTGCAGGGGCATCAGAATATTCCGCGAAAAGCCGGACATCGCTCCCGTACCGGTCATCGGCATCTCGATGAAGATATCGAAGAACTGCATATGCCCACCAAGCGTGCCACCGGGTGCTTCAAGGGGAGACATCATATTGATCATGCGTGCCGGAAAGTCAATGGTTGAGCCGGGCGGGAGACCATCGAAAAAGGTCATCAGGTTGCCGTATCCATCGATAGGACACTGAGCCGGTAGTGTGCCAGTGAAGGTGCCATTATCCGGAGTGTAGCACGGCGTTCCAATGAGCGGCTCGCGATAGGCAGCGTCATCATTGAACTGCTGAAGAGAGCTTTTCCATCCCCAGCGCTTGCCCATCAGCGAATCGATGGGGTCAAGATTCGCTTTCACGACCAACCAATAAATCTCTCCGGCAGTCTGATCGAACCAATCGATGGAATCGACCAGAATGTCATACTGATACCATCGTTGGTGGTTGGGATGTGGAAAGTAGTTGTTGGGAGGATCATACCATCCCTGGGTCCTCAGATCCATCGGTGTTTTCACGTAGAGGTTGAAATCCTTTTCCCACAGTTTGGTGCCGGGATGGCTCCAGGGGAGAGATACTCCAGCAGGAACATCCGACCAAATGCTGACTGTGAACGACGGGATGTAAGCGGTATCGTCATTCAGCCAGGAACCCCAGAAGTGGATATCCTTGATCGGCCCGGTCTCAGTGCACATAAAATCATCGCCCATCTCGCGCGAAGAGGTCGCATAGACATCCCAGCCGTTTGAATCGGGTAGCTGAGGATAGTGCATCTTGAACGTATCGCCGGGATTCCAGAACGGTCCACCTTGCAGGAGATGAAGAGGAGAATCAGTTGTGGAACCGGACATGCCAGCGAAGGGTCCGGCTGGATTGCCCACGAAATCTATTCGGTAAGTGATGTCGAAGAAGCTGTTGACTGCCCAGTCACCTGTTGAAAGTCGGCTGAGCGTGGTTCGTCCCGGGCTTGGCAAACCGAAAAAGGTGCCGCCGGTGATTCGCAGGAGATCGAAGTCCGGATCTCCAACGATCTGGCCCTGTAATTGTGTGAGTTCAGTGAGGAATATCTGCGGCGACGTACCCGGCACTCGTGGCGCAGTATGGTACTGGCCGGCCATCGGGAAGACCATTGTGCGGAAATACGTGGGATAAGCACCAGTGCCGGACATAACAAAATTGGCGGTGGCGGTGAAATCTATCACTTCTCCGCCAAGCATACCACCGGGAGAGATACCCACCGTGGTCAGGTTCATGGAGATGATTTCGATCTTGATCTCTGAACCAATCGGCAAGCCGTCCTGAATGTGCGCCGTATCCTGATGGGTACGATACGGACAGGGGGCGGGAAGGATTATCGTTCCCGCAGCATCGCGAGCGGTGCAGGTTGCAGTTGTCAGCGCTGGTGCCGCGTAATTGTTCGACTCGAATGGGAGAGTCAATCCAGGCTGGATGGGTTTGGCCGGACTTTCGGTCGCGTAGCTGCTCACAGAAAGAGTGAGGGCGAACAGGAGCGCAATCGGAAGAGGTCGGACCAATGCAAGTCGATGTCGCATAGGACCTCCGTGTGTTGTTGAACAGCCCGGACTACCTTCGAAATACTGACAAACTCGTCTGCGTCGCGCTTGAAGCGTTCGGCGACATGATGTGACTGAGAAATGACGATACTGTGAAATCAGGGGAGTCGATGACTCCACCGGTATAGTATGGGGTGCTCCGGCGGGTGTCAAGCGAAAAAAAGGTTAAATTAGTCTACGACTCTAAAAGAAACGGTTAGCGCTGTATTCGATTGTCGCCTTGACAACGCCCACTTGCCATTTTCGAGTGACTTCTGAGTCGTACGGGTTTGGAGATGTGTTTCACTCCATCCTGAAAAGCGCGTCACTGCGCCTCTCCGCATATGCAGGATTTGTTTGCCTGTTCGAAGTAACAACTGATACGCCACCAAGCCGTCATGTCTCTCCAACTTATCACCGAACCTTGACAATTGTTATGATTGCATTACATTGAGTTATGGGAGAGATTTACACTCCAAATCAAAGTCCGAGATTTAGCAGTTCAAAATAGCTCGTAAGCAACATGATCTTATGACTGAACTCGAATGGCAAACTCGTAGAGATCGAATCAATACCAAACTGGGGGGATTGTCATCACCCTGGAAGGTCGTGCGATACCAAGAGGGGCTGGACACTGAGCGCCTGACCCACCATGCCGTCGAGGAGTTCCCTACAGCCAACGGTCCAGCCGACTACGCCCTGTTCGTGAATGGTCGACTTCTCGGCCTAATAGAGGCCAAGAAGGTCAGTGTGGGTCCGGAAAACGTCCTTGAACAGGCCAAGCGCTACTCCATGGGGGCGGAAGATTCGATTGGGGCCTGGGACGGCTACAAGGTCCCCTTTTTGATCTCCACCAACGGAGAGAAGATTCAATTCCTTGATGTCCGAGACTGGCGAAATCTGCCGCGAGAACTGTCCGCATTTCCTACTCCGCAGGCTCTGGAGGAACGTCTTGGTCGGCCCGCGGTGCCGCTGCAGGAATCACCAAACATCGAGATTGAGCGACTCAGGCCCTATCAGCGAGAAGCTATTGATGCAGTCGAATCGGCGATTGCCACCGGAAAGCGGAACATGTTGGTGGCGATGGCAACCGGCACTGGCAAGACCTTTCTGACCGTCTCCCAGATATATCGGCTCCTCCGATCTGGCGCATTCAAGCGCATTCTCTTCCTGGTTGATCGCCGGGCACTGGCCGCCCAAACGGTCCGAGAGTTCAACTCCTTTGACACCCCTCGTGGGAGCAAGTTCAACCAGGAGTACCAAGTTTTCAGTCAGAGGTTTCACCGTGAGGATTTTGACGAGGACGAGAAGTTTGACCCAGAGGCCCTGCCGAATTCATATCTGACTGACCCCAGACCGTCGCATACCTTTGTCTATGTCTCCACCATCCAGCGGATGACTATCAATCTCTTTGGCTGGCGGCCAGGGGATGCAGACGAGCGAGACAGAGAGGACGATGCTCAGAAGCTGTCGATTCCGATTCATGCTTTTGACTTGATCATCGCCGATGAATGTCACCGCGGTTACACCTCAGGAGAAACGGCTATCTGGCGCGATGTTATAGAGTATTTTGACGCAGTTCGAATTGGGTTGACCGCCACTCCGGCTCCTAATTCGTTGTCGCTGTTCAAGGAAATCGTCTATCGGTATACGACTACCCAAGCTATCGAGGACGGCTACTTGGTCGATTACGATGCGATCAAAGTCAGGTCCGAGGTTCTCATTCAAGGTGCATTCCTCAAGGAAGGCGAACACGTCGGTCTGGTCGACAGGGAGACGGGCGAAGAGAAATACGATGAGCTTGAGGAAGAGCGCCAATTCGGGGCTGAAGAGGTCGAGCACAAGATTACTTCACCGGACACGAATCAGAAGATCATCAAAGAAATAGCCCGCCATGCTTTTGAATTTGAAATCGAGCATGGGCGCTTTCCCAAGATCCTTATATTTGCCGTGAATGATATCCCTCATGTTTCGCACGCCGATCAGGTAGTGGCAATCTGCAAGGAAGTGTTCGGCCGGGGCGACAATTTCGTTCAGAAGATCACCGGCAGCCCGTCTGTCGACCGCCCCTTGCAGAAGATCCGCGAGTTCCGCAATCGCCCGTTACCTTCTGTGGTCGTGACAGTAGATATGCTAAGCACGGGCGTAGACATTCCTGCCCTTGAGTTTATCGTCTTCATGCGGCCGGTCAAGTCACGTATACTCTGGGTACAGATGCTCGGTCGCGGCACCCGCAAGTGCGAAGATATCAAGAAAGAGAAGTTCACGATCTTCGACTGCTTCGATGGCAGTTTAATAGAGTACTTCCGTAACGCCACGGATTTCCACATCGATCCTCCGGACAAGCCGGTCATACCACTGGCTGTGATTATCGAGAATATCTACCAGAACAAAGACCGCAGTTACAATACCAAGATTCTCGTCAAGCGCTTAAGGCGGATCGAACGAACCATGAGCGGCAACGCTCGGGATGAGTTCAAGAATTGGATTCCCGAGGGCGATATCGGCAAGTTGGCCGACCAGTTGCCGAACAAGATTGATCAGGATTTCACAGAGACGATGAAATTGCTGAGAAATCCTGAATTCCAGTTTCTGCTGCTCAATTACGAACGGGCCAAAGTGCAATTCTGGAAAGGATACGATGTCCAGGACGAAGTGACTTCCGAAGTACTGTTCCGCAAGGGGAGTGACTACCTGAAACCGGCAGATTACCTCGACCTGTTCACGCGCTTCGTGAAAGAAAACCCTGAGCATATCGAAGCGATAGGCATCCTGTTGGAGCGACCTAAAGACTGGAATACAAATGTTCTGAACGACCTTCGGACCAAATTGGGACAGAATGCCTTTAAGGAGGAGGATCTACGCAAGGCGCATCGCGTCGTCTACTCAAAGGCGTTGGCGGACATCATTTCCATGGTGAAGCATGCTGCCCGAGAGCAGGAACCGGTGTTGAATGCAGATGAACGGGTGGACCTTGCTCTTGCCAAACTACGAAGCGGACATGCCTTCTCCGAGGAGCAAGAAAAGTGGATCGATCGTATTCGACGGCATCTCATAGAGAGCCTTACAATCGACTTATCAGATTTGGATGATCAGGCAGTTTTTGAGAAAGCAGGCGGCAGCTACTCTGCTAAGAAGGCATTTGGCGACAAATTGCCTGAGCTCCTCAAAGAAATCAACAGCTTGATCGCGGCATAACGAATGGAAGTCTTGAATGGCTGATATTGTTAACAAACTTTGGAATTTTTGTCATACCCTTCGTAACGATGGCATCGACTACGGAGACTACATTGAGCAATTGACCTACCTGCTCTTTCTCAAAATGGCTCAGGAGCGCGAACGGGACCTTGCAGCCATCGAGTTTGTGGATGCTGGCAGCAAGAAGAGTCTTGTTGACTGTTCTTGGAGCACATTGGCGACGACGTCTGGTCCTGCACTCTCTGATCGGTTTGCACTAATCCTTCGCGCTCTGAGCCAACAGACCGGGTTGCTCGGAGATATTTTCACACAGTCGCAGAACCGCTTCAATAATCCGGTCAATCTGAATCGAATCATTTCAATGATTGACGAGGAACATTGGTCATCAATGGATGCTGATGTTAAGGGTCAAGCATTCGAAGGACTCCTCGAAAGGGCGGCTAATGAAGGGAAAAAAGGGGCTGGTCAATACTTCACTCCACGCGAACTCATCAAGTCTATTGTCCGAGTCATGAAACCGGATCCCCGCGGAAAGGCCGAATTCAAGATTTGTGACCCTGCCTGTGGAACTGGTGGCTTCTTGGTTTGTGCATGGGAGTGGCTCTGTTCAGAGGAGGTCTCGGGAGGAGTGTTTGAACGCAGCGAAAACAAACGGATTAAGACCAAGACCTACTTTGGGCAGGATCTGGTTCCTCGCCCGCGTCGACTGGCGCTCATGAATATGTTCCTCCATGGCGTCGAACCACACATTCATCTGGGCGATACAATCGCGGAGCCAGACCGGGGAGAGCGGTTCGACGTGATCCTGACCAACCCGCCGTTTGGCACCAAGGGTGCCGGGCAGGCCCCACAGCGCGAGGATTTCACTATTGAGACCAGCAACAAGCAGCTTAATTTCGTCCAACATGTATTAACCACACTCAAGCCGGGCGGCCGGGCCGCCATGGTTCTGCCGGACAACTGTCTGTTTGAAGAGAAGGCAGGCGAAGTAATCGAGATACTGATGCACGACTGCAATGTGCATACGGTCCTCCGTTTGCCGCGTGGCACCTTCACCCCTTACAGCCAAGGAGTAAAAGCGAATGTGATCTTTTTCCAAAAGGGGCTACCGACAGAGAATGTCTGGATATTCGATGCTCGTTCCAACGTGCCGGGCATTACCAAGAAAGATCGGCCACTTTCGGCGGCACATTTCGCGGAGTTTGAGAAATGCTATGGGAACGACCCAGATGGCAAGGGCAAGCGAAAGGACCTTGGTGAAGAGGGGCGCTTCCGCAAGTTCCATATTAGCGATGTCAAGAAGCGGGACTTCAAGCTGGATATCACTTGGCTGAAGGACAATTCGCTGGAAGACAGCGACGAATTGCCTGAACCACAGGACTTGGCTGCGGACGCAATTACCGAACTGGAAGCTGTAGTCGACGATCTGCGAGAGATAATCGCTTTGATCGAGCGCGAAGAGGCGGTGGAGAAGTGAGTGAATTGCCTTTGGGATGGACGACTGCCCTGCTCGTGGATTTAACGGCTCCAACCAGACCGCGTCGAAATCCGGCAGACTTCCCGCAGCTCACGTATATTGGGATGGAACACATTGAATCTGGAAGTCGCCGACTCTTGTCCACCATTCCAGCGTCAGAAATGAAGAGTTCGGCCTTTCACTTCCATCCGGGCGACGTACTCTATGGCAGGTTACGACCCTATTTGAACAAGGTGTTTTACGCCACATTTGAAGGGCTTTGCTCCAGTGAGTTCATTGTGCTGCCACAATCTGAAGCACACGATTCAAGATTCTTAGCAATGTACCTTAGCACCGATGGATTTGTGGAATTCGCGAATCAACTTAATAAGGGGGACCGGCCACGAGTCAGTTGGGATCAGATCAGTGACCACAACATCCCTTTGCCGCCAAGACATGAACAGGAAAGAATTGCCGACGGAATCGAAATACTATCTGATAGAATTGGGGAATGCCAGCAGCGATTGGAGCGAATTCCGATTCTCCTTAAGCGCTTCCGACAGTCGATCCTCGCCGCCGCCTGCTCCGGCAAGCTGACAGAGAATTGGAGGGCGACATGCAGTGCTGATGAATGGTCAGAGGAAACAGTCGGAACGACTACGAGAGAAATCCGTACGGGGCCTTTTGGTAGTGCACTGCACAAATCCGATTACATTACGGGCGGTATACCCGTGATCAATCCGATGCATCTCGTGGACGGGAGAATCATCTCGAGCAGCAATGTCACGATAGGAAAAGTAACGCTGCAACGGCTAAAGGAGTATTCACTTAGGCTCGGTGACATTGTAATTGCGCGACGAGGAGAAATGGGAAGATGTGCTGTTACCACCATAGTTGAATCCGGCTGGATATGCGGCACTGGTTCGGCAATTGTCCGATTTAAGTCCCAAGTGGTGCCGGAATTTGCTCAAATGCAAATTTCGTCGCCTGAATCGAGGGCGTACTTGATCGGTGAGTCAAATGGGACGACAATGGACAATCTGAATCAACGCATATTTGCAGCAATGCCCTTTCAAGTTCCTTCTGTCAAAGAACAGCATGAGATTATCAAACGAGTTGAACACTTGTTTGCCCTCGCTGACCAGATTGAGGCCCGCTACCAGAGGGCCAAAGCCCACGTCGATAAACTGACACCTGCAATCCTCGCCAAGGCATTTCGTGGCGAACTGGTCCCCCAGGACCCGAACGACGAACCCGCCGAGAAACTCCTCGAGCGCATCCGCGCCGCGAGAGGGGTCAAGCAGGAGTCCAAGGCAGCTTCTAAGGAGGGGAAGTCCGCAAGACCTAAACCTCGCAAGAAAATCGCCTTGACTAAAAAGTGAAATCAACAATTGACTTGATCGTTCATCTTTCCTTATACTTTTGGTAAGGGAGATTCCTCATGGGAAATTGGAGACTCGGTCGACTCGCCAAGACACATCGTTGGAAGCAGGTCATTGAACTGCTTGAAAATGCAGCGGATGTCTCTGATCTGGCTAATGCAACCTACCATGCAGCAGAAAATAGTCTTGCTGCAGTTCCAAATGACGAAGGTTTCACCCGGACTCTCACCACCATCTTTCAATTTGTCGATGCTTTTCACGCCAAGAATCCAGATGCGGATCTGCGCAGACAGGGCTTCGAAATCGGCGAAGGGTCAGTCTTTGACTACATTGCTGCCTTCAGGCAGAAAGCCCAAAGAGAAGTCGCCGATCTGCGGAGCCGCTCCGATGTAGCGGAAATAGCCCAGGACGCTTTTACTTCTGCGGTATTTGGGTCAACTTCGCCAGCCCTGCTTTCGCTGTTTGGTACTACCAAGACCGACGTGCGGCAAGCTCTCACCAATGACCTTCGGGGAAAACGCTTCGAACGGGTCATGCACGAATTCTTTGTCGGTTTCACCAATCGTTATCTGAGCTATCATTTGAGTCGCGAGCTTTCCAACCATGTTGGCATTGGAAAGGGAATGGCGAATGTCGATGCTCATTCCGAATTCGCCAAGGCATTCGAATTGCATGTGCGCCAGACGGTGCGAATTACCGACGATTTTGTGCCGGGGTGGTTCGGCAAAGCTCGTTGGGAGAAGCGACTGACTCACGAGGAAGTGGCTAAATTCTCACATATCGCATTCAAGAAGATTAGCGGCGAGTTCGGTCGAGGCGCCCAGTAAAATGGCTGAGACGCGCTGGGTATGGTGCGGCCCGGATAAACCGCCTGAAAGGAAGCGTTCTGAGAATCAGCGACTTATCTACCTCAACACATTTCCCTCCAACAGCAACGTCAACTTAATCCTCGAGAATATCAGCATTCCCCTCGCATCAAACCTTAGCGACCTGGTGCTGGACATCCTCGAAGTCGGCAGCTATGTGTATGCTGCAGACCAGACAGTGACGCGAGGTGGCAAAACGCTTCGGGATAATGGCAGCGACTGGCGGCGGTCTTTTGAATTTGATATTCCTGTCCGATGTCTGGAGTTATGGAATCGAACAGACGTAAAAGAAGCGTTGGAGTCCACGCTAAATTTCATGTCGGATGAGAATTTTCAATTTAGGTTCCGCAAGCTGCGGAAGATTGTGCAACTCAATCCATATTTTAAGATGGACGAAGGGCGACCGTGGTTTTCAGCAGACCAGGTGCTGCTATTCTCTGGAGGGCTGGATTCGCTGGCAGGGCTCTGTAAGTCGACTGTCGAAGAAGGGAAGCGGGTGATCGCAGTGAGTCACCGGGCTGCACCGCAAGTTGACAAACGGCAGCGGACTCTGCTCGACGAATTCAGTAAGGCAACGGGCAATGTTCATGACATACTGCACATACCGATCTGGGTTAATAAGCAAAAGGAACTTACGCGCGACACCAACCAGCGTACTCGCTCCTTTCTCTTTGCAATGATGGCCGCAGCCATTGCCCAGTTGCAAGGGATGTCGGAAATACGATTCTATGAAAATGGGATTACAAGCTGCAATCTAACTCTTCTGGAGCAACTGAAGGGTGCCAGGGCCAGTAGAACGACTCACCCAGAGGTGCTGAAAAAACTGAGCCAATTGCTGAGCCTGCTGGTTAATCGGCCGTTTGCTGTGGTAAACCCCTTTTTCTGGAAAACCAAGGCAGACATAGTACAGACGGTCATTGACGCGGGGCTGAGCAAACTAATTGCCAGATCATTCAGTTGCTCACATGTTCGTCCGGCCGACAAAATCAAATCACACTGCGGCGTTTGTTCACAGTGCGTCGGGCGTCGTTTGGCTACCTTCGCCACACAAGCCGGAGAAAATGACCCAGACGAAATCTATCAACGTCTCCCTGCCTAATGATCCCCTTGGGTCTCCTGACGCACGCACAACTGCCGAGTCATATGTGCGATTTGCCAAAGAAGTAAAGGGAATGGGAATAGATGACTTTTACCATAGGTTTGGACCGGCCTGGGACATTATTACGGCTCTTGATCTATCGTCCTCTGAGGCGGCACAAAGGCTGTTCGAATTGCATCAGCGACACAGCCAGCAGGTAGTTGGAGTTCTAACGCGAGAGATTGAGTTGAACGCAGAACAGATTGCTGACGGTCGCCTTCACGCCGATTCGTTGTTGGCTATGGTAGTAGGTCAAAGCTCGGCAATGAAGAGTCAAGGCACAAAGCCAGCGCTGTTTCCTACGCCGTCTGGGGCCAAGTGGGAGGATTTGACCATCGAAATGCTGACGCTGGATTCGGTCAGAGTTCGCCTGGGAACTACCAGCAAGGTGTATACGGGCTTTGACATGGGTTTTCGGGACGGTCGCAAAAACAACATGCTTAACAAGCAATGGGACCTGCTTTGGACCTTTGCTGAAGCCGAAGGCAAACTCGACTGGGCGAACGAGCAGGCTGAACTCGGCAAGTACAAGCCCATTTACGACCTCAACCAAACACTTAAGAGATTCTTTGGACTTAGTGGAAACCCCATACATGCCTACAAACGTGGTGTTGGCTACGTAACACGCTTCAAGATTACCGCTCGGACGCTACCCAAAGCTTGAAATCTGAAAAGTAAGATTTCCCCCAGATCCAATGTGCAATATTTCTTTGGCCCTATACCGTTGGTTAGCAGCGAACTGAGTCAGAGCCTCTGTACTCTTTTCCCCCATTCCTTACAACTCACCAATACAGGGTGTGAAGCCAAGAGGTTTGGCACCCTGGCAAAGCAAAGACCCTTTGGGGTCGGGATCCGGAAGGTACTTCCACAGCCAAACCTGCCTTCCGGGTCCTTTCGTTTTGGAGCAAGGTTTGGAATCCTCCCGCAAACCGTCAAGGGGCAACGCGAGCCCTGATCCTCGTCCGACTCCAGAGGATGTGTCTCCTCGCTTGTTTTGGGGCAAGTCAATCTCTGTTGGCGAGTACGAAGATATCTGTCGGAATCTGGGTGAGTTCTTTGCCGTGCTCTCGAAGCTAAAACAGAAACGAGAACAATTATGACACGCAAGCAATTTGCGCGGATTCGCTGCCTCCGCGCCAAGAGATCGTATTCCACCAAGGAACTGGCCCAGGTCCTCCACGTCCATCCACGAACCGTTCAGGAATGGCACAAACATGGCCTGCTGCCACTGGCGGAGAAGTGCTTCCCCCTGCTGTTCATTGGCCAGACCGTGAGGGACTTCCTCATATCCAGACGCTCCAAGCGTAAGTGCAAACTTGCGCCAGATGAGTGCTATTGTCCGAAGTGCCGTCGCCCGAGACTGTCAAAAATGCAGCCCTTTGCAATTGAACCAACTGGAAGACACTTGGGCAGTGGCCAGGAGTTGGTGCTTTTGCGCGGAGTATGCGTCGCTTGTAGTTGCCCCATGGTCAAGTTTGGTGTAGGCGGCGATCCAATCTTGTCCAATTCAACGTCAACGCCGACAGGGCCACAAGGCAGATTATGCTGGCCCTCTGCTCACTCCGTTAACACTGACCGTGAAAGGATTAGTCATGAATGCTCGATTCAAGAATGAAAAGGTCAAAAGAAGCTACCTGAAGTCAATGAGGGAGGCACGTGGTTACGCTCCTGCGACAATTGTGGCAATCGAGAGAGCAATCAGCCGATGGGAAGAGTTTTCGGAGAACGAGGATTATGGCCGCTTTACTGCCAAAAAGGCAGTCGCATTCAAGAAGTATCTGGAGGAAGCTGGAACCGGCGGCAAACCTCTGTCGGCAAATTCGAGGTATCATTGCCTGCATCACTTGAAACAGTTTTTCGGGTGGCTCTCCACCCAACCTGGATACAGGTCAAAAATCTCGGCCGATGCGATCTCATATCTCACTCTCGATAGGAAAACTGTTCGGTCCATAAGTTCATCGTCCCAGCCCAAATGGCCCACGCTGGAGTACGTAAAGGCGCTGGTCGTGTCGATTGATCCTGTGACGGAACTGGATAGGCGGGACCGGGCATTGATTGCGTTCCTTCTTCTAAGCGGCATGCGAGACAAAGCTGTTGCGACCCTGCCGCTCGGATGTTTTGACCCAGAGACTCTGGAGGTGCAGCAGCGTCCAACTGCTGGTGTCGACACCAAGTTTGGCAAATCCTTTAAGACCGTCCTTTTACCGTTCGATGAAATCCTGCTGGAGGTCGTAAAGGACTGGTGCCATTACCTGCGAACTGAGAGGTTATTCAGCGACTCGGATCCTATGTTTCCACAGACAAAAGTGAAGCAGGCTGAACATAACTTGTCTTTTGAGAGGGCCGGGGTGGAACCAAGCTTCTGGGGCGGGACTGGGAGTATTCGCGACATACTGAAGTTAAGGGCTCACAGGGCCGGACTTGCCTATTACTATCCCCACTCCTTCCGTCATGCCCACGTCCACCTCGCGATGCGGTCTGCAAGATCGGCCGAAGAGATCAGGGCAATAAGCCAGAATATTGGCCATGAGAACATTGGTACAACCTTGATCACCTATGGCAAGTTAGACGAATACAGGGTCGGCGAGGTTGTTCGCCGGTTAGATTTGAGGCCGGGCGGATCGGATGACCTGACTGAGTCAGAGCGGCAAGCTATCGAGAAGCTCTTGAGGAGAAGGGGAGGAATTGCTTGACAATCTATATAGTAGTATATATCATAGAACTATGAACGATTTAGTCAGTAGACTTGAGACTTATCGTCTCGAGAATCGCATAAGCCAAGAGAAGCTTGCAGAGAAGCTCGGAGTGACCCATGCGACCGTTAGTAGGTGGTTGAATGGTCACTCCAACCCTAATAAGATTCAGTCCTACCATATCGAGAAACTGCTTACTGCGGGGAGGAAGAAGAAATGAAGTGCGTTACTTATGCGAGAGTGTCTTCCAAAGAGCAACGGGAAGAAGGGTTCTCCATCGAGGCTCAAGAGAGGTTGCTGAAGGAGTATGCCAGAAAGAAGACACTCGCCATTGTACGGCAATTCGTTGATGTCGAATCGGCCAAGGCGGCGGGAAGAACGCAGTTCAATGAGATGATTGATTGTCTGCGAAAGAACCGGGACATAAAAGACCTCCTCGTCGAAAAGACAGATCGACTCTACAGGAACTTTCGGGACGGCCTTACTGTCGCCGACCTGGACGTGAAGATTCATTTCGTCAAGGAAGGACGATGTTTGAGTCGGGAGAGTCGTTCTCAGGACCAACTGCTGCACGACATTCTCCTCTCTTTGGCCAAGAACTACAGTGTTAATCTGTCTGAAGAGACAAAGAAAGGAATGCGGGAGAAAGCTAATCAGGGAGAGTGGCCAGGCAAAGCTCCTTGTGGCTATCGAAACGACAAGGTAGCTCATCGTGTGCACCCAGATCCAGACATCGCACCAGCTATTGGAAGGGCATTCGAAGCCTATGCCGCTGGCGGCACCTCGCTGAATAGGCTCCGGGAAATGCTTCGAGAGTCGGGCGTGAGGGGTGGCAATGGGAAAACGGTGTCTAAGAGCCTTGTTGAACAAATTCTCAAGAACCCTTTTTACTACGGCGACTTCGTTTGGGCAGGAGAGCGATATCGAGGGAATCATGAACCGCTTATCAGTCGAGATCTTTATGATAGGGTCCAGATAGTCTTGGGACGCGGAGGGCATCCTCGGACCCGTACACGAGACTTTGCATTCAAGGGCATCCTGAAGTGCGCAAAATGCGGCTGTGCGATAGTTGGGGAGCTGAAGAAAGGTAAGTACATCTATTATCATTGCACTTCCGCCAAGGGAAGGTGCGATCAGCCCTATATCAGGGAGGAGAGTCTGGTTGAAGCGATGGGAGATACCCTGCGGTCAATCCAGGTTACCCCAAGCATCGTGCAGGACATTGTTCGTGCGCTACAAGACTTCCATTCAACGGAACGAGAACATTCGGAGACGGAAATGAAAAGACTCCGAGCCCGCCAAACCGACCTGCAGCGCAGATTGGACAAGGCTTATGAAGATCGGCTGGATGAGGTCATAGATCAGGGTTACTGGCACGAGGTATCGACAAAGTGGAGGTCGGAACAGGACAGCATTTCGCGGAGAATTGACGCACTTAGAACTGCCAACAGGGGCAGTGTTGATTTCGCATTGGAGATCTTAGAACTCTCTCAAGAGGCCTATTCACTTTACCTTAGTGGCAATACAGAGGGAAAACGTCAGTTGCTCAATTCTGTGCTCTCGAACTGCACTCTCGACGGGCTAACTGTAACGCCCACATACAAGAAGCCCTTCGGCTACATAGCTGAAGGGCTTGATCTACAACTTAAGCTCCCCCGGCTGGACTCGAACCAGCGACCCGCTGATTAACAGTCAGCTGCTCTACCAGCTGAGCTACAGGGGAGTGTGTGAGCTAATTGTATGTTGTACCATCGGTTTCAGGCGATACCTGTCCCCGAGGGGAACCGTAGTATATAGTATTTCGGCCACTTGTCAAATACTTTTAGCCTCACGCAATCGGGTCAACCTGTACGCACTAACCGCTTGAGATACAAGCGCGTGAATAGACTCTGGCTGCTTCCTATCTGAACCGGCACCCCTTTTCTGGCTTGCCTCAACTTTGTCACCACACCTATATTGATTCCACCATGGCCGCACTCACCGTCGAAAAGCTCTACCAGGACAGAAATCGCGATCTTGAGCTGACTTTGCTGACAGGTCAGGACGCCGGTCTGACAAAGCTGATCAATAACGCCGAACTGCACCGCCCAGGGCTGGCCCTCGCAGGATTCTTCGAACGGTTCGCCAATAAGCGAATTCAGATCCTGGGAGAGACCGAAATGACCTACATGACCGGTCTGCCGTCGCAGCAGCTTGATGAAGTGACCCGAAAGATGTTCAGCCTTGATCTCCCGATGGTGATCATTGCCAAGGGGATCACCCCACCGCTGGCATTTCTTCGCATGGCGGAGAGCCACAATACAGCAGTTTTTTCCAGCCGCCTGACCACCGCTATTCTATCTGCCCGGCTGGCGGCTTTTCTTGATCATGCCTTCGCCCCCTCGACCAATGCGCATGGCACTCTGGTCGATGTCTACGGAGTGGGACTCCTTTACACCGGCAAATCAGGCATTGGGAAGTCCGAAGTCGCCCTTGATCTGGTGGAGCGTGGTCACCGTTTGGTAGCTGATGATGTGGTGAAAATCACCCGAGCGGCTCCCGATGTGATCATCGGATCCGGCTCCGAATTGCTCGGGCACCATATGGAGATTCGCGGAGTGGGGATCATAGATATCGAGGAACTCTTTGGCATTCGGGCGATTCGACTTCAGAAGCGCATAGAGGTCGAGGTTCGGCTCACTCTTTGGTCCGAGACCGCAGACTATGAACGACTCGGTATCCAGGAAAACTACACCACCCTCCTCGGGGTGAATATCCCTCTGGTCGTTGTGCCGATCTCCCCCGGCAAAAATATCACCGTTATCTCTGAGGTTATCGCCATGAACCATATGCTTAAGGTGTATGGCGAGAACTCGGCGTTGGAGTTCACTAAAAAGCTGTCTCAGCGGCTTTCCCGCCAATCGACTACCAAAGACTACCTCGAATCCGACTACGAGTAGGCCGGATCGGGCCCGCTCTTCGGCCCAAAACCCCTTGATATTGCTGTCGTTAGGATGTATCATTCACGTCTTGTCCGCCGATCTTCGGCGGAACCGACATCCGCTAACGTAGTACAATGCTTACCGCTTACGGAGGATAGAGATAGTTATGAGCAGAGTCTGGAAGAGTGAGTTCGTGGTTATCGGCCTGATGCTGACCGCGCTCATCACCGGTTGCTCCAAAACAGATGACAAGGTGATCGCCGAGGTTGGCTCGTATGAGATCACGGTCGACCAGTTTGACGAGCTGACAAAAGCGCTCCCCCAAAACTTCACCAGCGCTCAGGAAGAATTCGATACCAAAAGCCAGATACTCGATTCGATGATCGTGCAACGGCTTCTGGTGCTGGCCGGAAAAGAAAAGGGAGTGGACAAACTGGAGGAGGTCGCCCAGGCTGTAGCGGCGAACCGCGACAAATTCCTCCTGGATATCCTCTACAAGCGGCAGATCGAAGACAAAGTAACGGCCTCGGATGCCGAACTGCAGGAACTCTGGGGCAAGCTGGAATTCCGGCACAAAGTCAGCCACATATTGGTGGCGGACAAAGATACGGCAGATGCGCTGGTCAGCCGTCTCGCCGCGGGCGAAAATTTCGAGCAATTGGCTTTCGACGCCTCAACCGACCAGACCGCCAAGCGAAATCGTGGCGAACTCGGCTTCTATCAATATGGTTCGATGCCGGAAGCTCCTGAATTCGAAGAAGCTATGCTGGCCCTTGACCTGAATGAGATCTCCACCCCGGTCAAAACCCGGTACGGATACCATATCATCAAGGTGACGGAACGTCAGCCGAACGACTCACGTCAGCCATTCGACAAGATGAAAGCGAGTCTTGAACGAACCCTCAAACATTTGAAACGGACTCGCCTGACCACCGCATATTTGGAGTCGATCAAGTCCAACTATCCGTTCACGGTTGATCGCTCGACTCTCGACTACCTGATCCATAAGCGGAATGATCTCTATCCCGCCGAGGTCCTGAAAAACCTTCCTAAGAATGACTTTGACGATCGCCAGTTGGATCGCAATGAGCGTGAGTTGGTGCTGGCTACCTGGGAAGGTGGTCAGGTGACGCTTGGCGAGTATCTGAACCTGGCGCGCGCTCTGCCGCCGGCGACGCGACCGGAGTTCGAAAACTATGACCAGATGCCGATGGCTGTCCTTCAGGCGAAATTGACTGATGTCCTGATCCTTGAGGCGACCAAAGCAGGTGTCGAGAACGACGACGAATTCAAGAAGAAGCTTGATCTGTTTAAGGATCTGACCATCGCGGACGTGATGCGGAATGATTCGATCATGGTCCAGAAGCAGCCGACCGAAGAACAGATGCGCCAATACTACGATGCACACCAAAACGAGTACATGGATGCCGCGCGCGTACACATTTACGAGATCCTGGTCAGCGATGAACTGCTCGCCAACAAACTGACCAACCTTCGTTCGCTGGCCGATTTCCGGAAACGTGCGGTCGAACTGACCGAACGACCGGCGCTCCGGACCACCGAAGGAGACATGGGGTATATCGTGCGCGACCGCTACCCGGAGATATTTGATGCGGCATTCCGCACCCCGATCGGAGAGATCGGCGGACCGGTGCCGACAGTCGGCGGGAAGTATTCGGTCTATTACGTCGTCGACAAGATCGATGCCCAGGTGCGCGACTTCCTGGCGGTCAGGCCAATGATCTCCTCCAAGCTGGCGGCCGATGAGGCCTCCCAGCGATTCACCCAGTGGGTCAAAGAACACAAGGATGCGACCAAGATAGAGATCAACTACGAAGTCCTCTGGTCGACCGTTAACAAAGAGAAGTATACCTCGACGGAGAATCCCGCCGGGGTACCGTCAGGGAATTAATGAAACAGTTCGCCGCCGCATGGATGTTGGTTATGTCGCTTGGAGTATCACTCCCGGCGGCCGAACCGGAGCGCCAGACGCTCGACCGTATCATCGCGATCGTCGGTAAGGAAGCGATCCTCGCCTCCGAGTTAGCCGGTCAGATGCAGATGATCACCCTGCAGACCGGGCGAAAACCGAATACCGAAGCGGAGATGATCGCTTTGCGCGACCGCCTGCTTGATGAGATGGTCACCGATCAGCTTTTCCTGCAGGAAGCACGCAAGGATACCAGTATCTCCGTGCGCTCGGAGGAGATCGATCAGGCGCTGGCCGAGCACATGCAGCGGGTGATCGGGCGAATGGGTTCGGAGGAGCAGTTTAACGAGGCACTCGCCGCCGAAGGGATGACGCGACGGACACTCGAAAAACGGTACCGGCCCGATATCGAAAAGCAGCTCCTCAAACAACGGCTGATCCAGAAGCGACTGATGACGGTTTCCATCTCCAAACATGAGGTGGAAGAGTTTTACACCAAGTTCAAAGACTCTCTGCCGACCCAGCCGGAAGCCGTGCGGCTGGCTCATATCCTCCTGCGAGTTGTCCCTTCAGAGCGAGTCGAGGATTCCGTCAAGGCGTTGGCGACGAAACTTCGCCAGAGGATTGTCGGAGGTGCCGACTTTGCCACGATCTCCTCGCAATATTCCAGCATGGGGGCGGGAGTAAATGGCGGCGATATCGGTTATATCGCGCGTGAAGATGTGGACCCAGAATTTGCCCGCGCCGCATTTGCGCTCGGGGTCAACGAGATCTCCGGCGTAATTCGCACCAACTACGGATACCATATCATCCGCAACGAGGGGAAACAGGAGAACCGGCTGAAACTTCGGCATGTCCTGCTCGCGGTGGAACCATCGGCTGGCGATACGACCATGATCTTCCAGTTGGCTGACTCTCTGCTCCGCGAATCTCGGGGCGGCGCCAGCTTCGAGGAATTGGCGAAAACCTTTTCTGACGACAATAACTCCCGGGCTACCGGGGGAGAACTAGGCTGGTTTTCGGTCAACGAAATGCCCGCCGCCTTTGCTGATGCGGTCGCCGGTTGGTCCGAAGTCGGTACTTTTAAGGGACCGATCGTCTCACAGGACGGTATCCACCTGTTCAAGCTGCTCGAATATACCGCGCCAAAGACCTTCACCATTGAGACCGACTACGACCAGATCAAAGAGCTGGCGAGGCAGGACAAAACCGGCCGCTCGGTCGACAAATGGCTCGCCGATATCAAGAAGAAAAGCTACATCGTTTACCATCTCGAAGAATAATGCGCGTCGATGATTACCTCAGCACTGTCGGCCTGATCAAACGGCGAACGGTCGCCAAAGAGATGGCCGACAACGGACTCGTCGAAGTGAATGGCCGGAAAGTGAAGCCGTCGTACGAGGTCAAGGTCGGCGACATTATCGCTATCAAAGGAAGCCGACCGTTTACCGCCGAAGTAGTCCAGGTGCCGCATGGTTCGGTCTCCAAAGACGCCCGCACCGACTATTACCGCCCCTTGGCCTGATTCCGCCCATTTTCGCACTCTCCAACATTTCTGGCTCCAATTCGAACCAAACCACAGGGTTCCCTGTTTCTCTGTATGGGCTGATGAATTCCCCAGCCAGTACTCAAGAAGGAAAACGAGTGAAAGATACCCTACCTACGACTCTTGGCGCTCTCAAGCGATCCGGCTGGAAAAGCCGTCCGGTCAAAGAAGAGATGCGCGAAAACCTGTTGGCCCAACTGAAGTCCGGCGCGAAGATATTTCCCGGAATTGTCGGCTACGAAAAGACCGTCATCCCGCAAATACAGAATGCGGTTCTCTCCCGGCACCACTTTATCCTGCTGGGCTTGCGCGGCCAGGCCAAAAGTCGGATCCTCCGCCAACTCCACCTGCTACTGGACGAGTGGCAGCCGATCATCGGCGGAAGTTATTTGAACGAAGATCCCTACCGCCCGATCTCACCCAAGGCGAAAATGATCATTGAAGAGCATGGTGACAACGCGCCGATCGAGTGGAAACATCGCGAGGAACGGTATCACGAAAAGCTGGCGACCCCGGATGTTTCTATCGCGGACCTGATCGGCGATATCGACCCGATCAAAGCGGCGCGCGAGAAACTGGACATTTCCAATGAAGAGGTGATCCACTGGGGAATCATCCCGCGCACCAATCGCGGCATCTTTGCGATCAACGAACTGCCTGACCTTCAGCCACGTATCCAGGTCGGATTACTGAACATTCTGGAAGAGAATGATATTCAGGTCCGCGGATTTCCGCTCCGCCTCCCGCTGGATATTCTGATCGTCTTCTCCGCCAACCCAGAGGACTATACCAATCGCGGCAATATCATTACCCCGTTGAAGGATCGTATCGACTCGCAGATCATTACGCACTATCCGAGGACGCTTGAGGATGCCAAGGCGATCACGGCGAGCGAGCAATCATCCGGTGACAGCGCCGTCACAGTGCCGGAGTTTGTTCGGGACATCATAGAAGAAGTCTCTTTCCAGGCGCGCGCGAGCGAGTTTGTCGACCAGTCCTCAGGCGTTTCGGCGCGTGTCTCAATAGCGGCGTACGAAAACCTCCTGTCAAATGTCGAACGGCGGGCGCTCTTGAACCGGGACAACGACTGTTATCCGCGCATGACCGACCTGTATGCGATCATCCCTGCCATAACAGGAAAGATCGAATTGGTGTACGAGGGGGAACAGGAAGGCTCGATCATTGTGGCGCAAAGCCTGATCGGTAAAGCGATCAACACGGTTTTCCTTCGGCACTTCCCGACTCCAAGCAAAGAGAAGGCGCACCCGGATCGACCGGATCACGCCAACCCATATGAAGCCGTGATCGACTTCTTCTCGACAGGTCGAAAACTGGAGATGGCGGATGATCTGTCATTTGATGAATACCGTAAGCGGCTGGAGACGATCGCCGGATTAAAGCAGATCGTTAAGCAGTACTTTGATACCAAAGATGAGCGGGAGATGCTGCTGCGTATGGAACTGGTTCTCGAGGGGCTGCACCATAACAACGTGATCGCCCGTGAAGAGGTTGATTCATTGGTCCGCTACGCGGACATCTTCTCCGATATGTTGAAAGGTTTAGGCGGCTCCCGGTGAAGTTCATTTACTCCCAATGGAATGAGGCGCTCTTTCAGGCCGTCAAAGACCTGAACGACCTGATGTCCATTTACACCTATCTGTTGATGCGGCTCAATGGTGACGCGGATGAGACTCTGCGGCTGATGGAGCGTCTGCAGGCGCAGGGAGTGCTGGATGAAAAGTACGATCTCGAGCAGTTCAAGGAGCTGCTAAAACAGCAGGGGCTGGTCAAGCCGGGGAAAAACGGCGGCCTTCAGCTCTCAGCCAAGGGAGAGCGCGGGCTTCGCAAAGATGCCTTCAGCCAGATTTTCGATAAAATGCGGTCATCGGGCAAAGGGGATCATCCGCTTCCCTACGAGGGTGGGTCATCCGAGGAACCATTGCCGGAACGTCGCGCCTACGAATTCGGCGACAGCCCGCGCAATATCGATTTCACATCTTCGCTCTTCAATTCCATCTCCCGGTCCGGAGATCTTGATCTCAGTATGGATGAAAAGGATCTGGAAGTTTTCGAATCCGAGCGTTTGTCTTCCTGTGCGACCGTGCTGATGATCGACATTTCTCACTCTATGGTGCTGTATGGAGAGGATCGAATCACGCCGGCCAAGCAGGTGGCGATGGCGTTTACTGAATTGATCCTGACAAAGTATCCTAAAGATGATTTGTCTATTGTCCTGTTCGGCGATGATGCCAAGCAGGTTCAGATCGATGACCTCCCGTATATCGGCGCAGGTCCATATCATACGAATACACAGGCGGGACTGCGGATGGCTCGACAGATCCTGCTGTCGCGAAAGCATGTCAATAAGCAGATCTTTATGGTGACCGATGGAAAGCCGTCAATGATCACCCGTCCGAACGGGACACATTATAAGAACCCGATGGGGCTTGATCCGCGAATTGTCAATCGTACGCTGGATGAAGCGGTGATCTGCCGGAAGAAAAAGATCCCGATCACGACCTTTATGGTCACCGACGATCCGTACCTGCAGCAGTTCGTTCAGCGACTGACCGAGCTGAACCGGGGGAGAGCATACTTCGCCTCGGTCGATAATCTCGGTAGTTACGTTCTCTGGGACTTCGTCTCAAACCGCAAGAAGAAGAAAAACTGATCTCAGCAAAAAGGGCCGGATTGACCGGCCCTTTTGCATTCTCTGATCCGGAAGTACATCACTCGTTATCCAGGAGATATTCCTCCAGCAGTTTGGGGTCAAGCTGCTTGAGCAACTGTTTCTCCTGTTGCCACTGACGTCTTCCCGGCTTCCCCTGCCGGTTATTCATTTCATCCATGCTGTCGTCGTTGTACGGTCCCGCCGTTTTGGCTTTGGGACCTCTGCGTCGTTCCTGCACCTTGGTGCTTCGATCATTGCGATGCATGCTTCTCCTCTTTACCGAATGCCCGATTTGACATGCTAGTTAGAAAATCGGCATTCGATGCCCGGGAATTTCGAAATTTCCGTATGCATTTTCTCCGGATGTTCAAACTAACCATATGGGGAATCGCCCATACTGCAGCGCAGGAGTGGAAGCCGGTTGCATAGTTCAATCGAGTACGCACCTGTTTGACAGACTGTGAAGCGGACTGCAGGTCGGTCCTTTAGACGCAATCTGAGCGAGGCAATGCCGTTTCTCTCTGTGGCATAAGCTGATAACGTTCTCATATCCGACCGATAAGTCGGTCTGCAAGGTCGGCACAGCCTATGCTGTTAGTGGTCTCGGACACGACAGCATAGAGAGGAAAGACACGATGTTAGACGGCAAATTTCAACGCGGATTCTCAGCGGAACGACTTGCCAACACGCACGAGCCGAAAGTTCGCCGGGATGAACACGGCCATTTCATGATGTCCCTCTCGGAGAACAGCAAAGTTTATTTCGACGACTACTATACGTTTCTCAAGATGGTGTATGCTCGTTCCAAGGCTGACCAGGAATCGCTGCGCAAGAAACTGGCGTCGACCCCGGTCGACAGCACCGAGACCGTCGCTTTCTATCGCGCTCGGCTGGTGATCATTGATGTCCTCCAACGAGCGATCCTTCGCTTTTACACCGACGGATCCAACCTTGGCGTCATTATGACTCCCTGGTGTTTCGGCACTGTCGTCCTTGAAAAGGTAGAGGTTTATCGCGATCGGCTGGGTAAGGGAGAGGTCGATGACCCGAATGTCCCTGACTACCCGTTCTACGTGATCAAGTATATCGATGAGATCTACCGGGCGACCCTGCTCGACCTGTTCCAGTTCCCCGAGGAAGCGTTTCAAATGCGTTGGCAGTACTCTGAATTGCTGAAACGTTACTCCCGGATCCTGACCGACATTACCGGCTCCCTGCAGTCGGTGATCCAATCGGTCAAAAATATCGGCTCCTGACAGTTCCTATACTTTTCCATACTCCCTTCGTACCGTGAGCACGCCCCCGGACCCAGCTTTCCGGGGGTAATTCTTTGGCTATAATCGACCGCTCTCCCTGCCGATACTAGAACGAAAGACCTAAACCACTTGGGTTAAAGGACAGCCGGTGTCGACTGCCATCAAGACCAGAACCGAACAGAAATATCTGCCGATCTACCTGGATTCGCTTCGGGTTGATTCGATCCTGGATTTTGACCTGTTCCTCAAGGTGAACAACGAGTTGGTGCTCTATCGAGCGCCCAATCTCGCCTTCACCGAACGGACCCGGCAGAAACTGCTCGACAATCGGGTCGAGCGACTGTATGTCCCGTTCGAAAACAAGGACAAGTACCAGCGGTATATCGAAGCCAACCTGGACAAGATCCTGACCGACCGGACGATCCACGAAGAAAAGAAAGCCGCCATCCTATATGACACCTCCACCAACCTGGTGAAGGATGTTCTAAACAATCCGACCCTTGGCGAGAATATCCACCGCTCCCAGGCGCTGGTCGCCAATACGGTTGAGCATATTCTCAAGGGGCGGGATGCCTTTCTCAACCTGCTGAAGATCACGTCGTTCGATTACTACACATATACCCATTCGGTCAATGTCTGTACCTTTTCGATCGCCCTCGCTCAGCAGATGGGGATCAAAGACGAACAGTTCATGCATGAACTGGGAGTGGGGGCGTTGCTTCACGATATCGGGAAATCACGCATTTCCGAACGGATCCTCAACAAGCGAAGCGCACTTACGCCGATCGAATTTGAGATCATGAAAAAGCACCCGAAATGGGGTGTCGATCTGCTCACCGAAACCAGCATTGTAAGCGAGACGATCTACTATCCGGTCCTGCAGCACCACGAGCGAGGGGACCGTCGCGGCTACCCCGATGGGCTGTCGCTGGACGAAGTCCACATCTACTCCAAGATCGTGGCGATCGCTGATTCATTCGATGCCATGACCACCCAGCGCGTCTACCAGAAAGCGATGGAGACTTTCCCTGCACTCCGCATCATGTTTGGATTAAAGGGGGCATACGATGAACAGCTCCTTCGCATTTTTGTCGAATTGATGGGTCCTACCGGCCTGCTCGAAATCTGATCCCGCAAACCCGTTATCTCCGACCAATCGCTCCATTGGAACCATTCCCTTTCTGGCGTGTCTTATCAGTATCGATTTTCCGTAACCATCTTACCGTCATTGGAGAGACCGGATGATACCTGCTCATTGGATAACGCTTCTGATCCGCTTTTCGCTGGGGATCATCTTTTTCGCGCATGGATTGGGGAAAGTACTCACCTATCCGCAATCGCCGCAGGGGATCATTGAAGGATTCGCCGAGACGTGGCTGCCTGGTCTGGTAGTTGTACCCTTTGCTTACTCGCTCCCGTTTGTTGAAATTCTGATCGGAGTTCTGCTGCTGATCGGCTACAAGTATCTCCCGACCTTGATGGCAACTGGAGTCATCCTCGCAATCCTCTCGTTCGGCAAAGTGGTGCAGGGACAGCCGCAGGGAGTGGCGCCGAACCTGACCTACCTGCTGGTTGTGGTTGTTGGAATGTACTTCGCGGATTCGAACCGGTGGAAACTGGGGAAGTGAATCTCTCGCACCACAATGCCCTCTGATTCTCACCTCGGACATTTCAGACGTTTTATGCTGACGAGCTGAAACAGGTCCGTTATCTTCCTCGCAACTTGAGGAGGTAACGTGAAAGAGATCATTCGCACCGATAAAGCGCCTGCCGCTATCGGCCCCTATTCCCAGGCGATCCGCGTAGAACCGACCGCCTTTATTTATTGCTCAGGTCAGATCCCACTCAATCCCAAGACCGGCGAGATAGTCGGCAAAACCGCCGCCGAACAATGCAAGCAGGTGATGGACAACATCGCGGGCCTGCTCAAAGAAGCCGGAGCGGATCTCTCCAATATTGTCAAGACCACCATCTTCCTGACCGACCTTGGCGATTTCGGCCCGGTTAACGAGATGTATTCCACCTATTTTGATGTCGATCCGCCTGCTCGTTCGACTGTCGAGGTCAGCAAACTCCCCAAAGGGGTAAAGATTGAAATCGAGGCTATCGCGGTAGTCTAACGCTCCAATGCCCTCTTTTTGGGCATATTGGATGGTTTGGCTGACAAATAGTCTCAAGATTTCCTGATTCGTCCGGTCTTGCGGCCTAATCATCGGCCCGATAACCGGATAAAAAGGGTATTATGTCTTGTCTAACTCCACTATCGCAGTCCTGATTTAACGTGTACTTTTTTGTTAACTTTGTGACTATCAACCTATTTGCAGGAAAAGGACTTGGCAGGTAGAGAATTCAAAAAACCGCTTGACTTTCAATCAAAACTAATTTTCTTGGCTAATCGTAACTTGTGAATTCGGTCACATATTCCGATATGTGATTTGAGGAGTGATGAGAGATGTCAGAATACTTGGCTCCAGCAATATTTATCGTCGCCGGCAGCGCTATAGTTCTCATCACCTTTTTCATCTCCCGCCTGATCCGTCCACGTAACCCATACCCGGCAAAAAATGTCAACTATGAGTGTGCCGAAGAACCGGTTGGAGACTCCTGGATTCAGTTTAATCCGCGGTTCTACCAGTTCGCCCTCATTTTTGTCATCTTTGATGTTGAGGCGGTATTCATGTTTCCCTGGGCGGTTGCGTTCAACCAACTCGGCCTGTACGCCCTCGTAGAGATGGTCATTTTCATCCTGATTCTTCTCTTTGGCCTCTACTACGCCTGGAAGAGAGGAGCACTGAAATGGGTGTGATCAAAGAACTACCGGTCTATGCGGAGAAGATCCCCGGTGGCGCCCTGGTAACGACCTCGCTGGAGAAGATCCTGCACCATGGTCAGGCCTGTTCCCTCTGGTACCTTCTGTTTGGGACCGCCTGTTGCGCTATTGAACTGATGGCGACTGGCGCTTCGCGCTACGATTTTGACCGTCTCGGAATGATCTTCCGTGCTTCCCCACGCCAGTCCGACCTCATTATTGCCGCCGGGACCATCACCAAGAAAATGGCGCCGCGCCTTCGGAAGCTCTACGACCAGATGGCCGAGCCTCGCTATGTGATCGCGATGGGTGGCTGTACGGTCAAGGGTGGCCCGTTCTATTATGACAGTTATGCCGTGGAAAAAGGGATCGACCATATCGTGCCGGTCGATGTCTACATCCCCGGGTGTCCGCCCCGTCCGGAGTCACTCCTGGAAGGATGTCTCACCCTGCAGAAAAAGATCAAGGCGCAGAAGCTGTCCGATTGGCAGAAGTAATATGACCAAAGATGAACTAAAAGAGTATATCGCCAGTCACTTTGCGAAGACGTTGACCTTGCTGGATACCGGTCGCTACGATCCGGTCTACCTGGTGTCCCCGGAGAATCTGCATGCAGTGGCGTTGGCGCTTCGCGACGACGCAACATTGCAGTTCGACTTTCTCTGCAATCTGGGCGGGATAGACACCAAACAGCAGTTTGAAGTGAGCTACCAGCTTGCCTCGATCGCTAAAAATCTTCGTCTCGACCTCAAACTTCGACTCGCCTACGATCAGGCCGAAGTAGTGACTGTCACAGATATCTGGCCCGCGGCCAACTGGTACGAGCGGGAGATGTGGGAACTGTACGGCATCAACATCAAGGGTCATGACAACCTGACGCAGTTCCTTTTGCCCGACAATTGGGATCAGGGTCATCCGATGCGCAAAGATTGGGATGCACCTGATTTCATCCGTCTCCCGGAGATTGGCGCATGAGTGGAATTCGGACCGAAGAATTTGTCGTCAATATGGGGCCGCACCATCCGTCGACCCATGGCGTCTGTCGCCTGCTGTTGACCATGAATGGTGAACGCGTGCTCAAGATCGAGCCGCATGTCGGATACCTGCATCGCGCGCTCGAAAAGATCTGCGAAAACCGCACCTACGCGCAGTGCATCCCGATCCTCGACCGGTGGGAATATGTGACGGCGATGTCCTGCAATTACGTCTTCGCCCTGGCGGCGGAACGTCTGGCCGCGATCCAGGTGCCGGAACGCGCGGAATACCTCCGCGTCATCATGCTGGAACTAAATCGTATCGCCTCGCACCTGCTCTGGTACGGCACGACCGCACTGGACCTTGGCGCGATCACCCCATTTCTCTACGGTTTCCGCGAGCGCGAGCTGATAATGGATCTCTTCGAGATGACCTGTGGTCAGCGCCTGACCTACAATTATATCCGTATCGGCGGTGTCTCAAGAGATATCCCGCCGCAATTCGTACCGATGGCGCGCGAGGCGGTCAAAACGATCACCGAGAAGATGTCCGACTACGAGGGACTGCTCAACGAAAACCCGATCTGGGTGGCGCGCAATACCGGCGTCGGCGTATTAACTCCCGAGAAGGCGATCGCCTGGGGTGTTTCCGGTCCGGCCCTGCGTGCAAGCGGCGTGAAGTTTGATATCCGCCGGAACGACCCGTACTCAATTTACGATCGGTTCCAGTTTGACATTCCGACGCAGAAAAACGGTGACTGCTACGACCGATATATTCAGCGGCTCCAGGAAGTCAAGGAATCGCTGAAGATCATCTCTCAAGCGCTGGATGGTCTCCCCGAGGGAGATATCAAAGCAAAGGTTTCCCCCAATTTCAAGCCGCCGATCGGCGAGGTATATGCCCGCATTGAAAATTCGCGCGGTGAACTTGGCGTTTTCCTGCAATCCGACGGTACCACCAAGCCGACTCGCGTCAAAACGCGCGGCGGTTCCTTCAATCAGCTCCAGGTGTTGCCGGAGATCGGCAAGGGTCTGTTGATCGCCGATATCGTCGCCATCATGGCATCGCTTGATATCATCATGCCGGAGGTGGATCGATGAGCCCGATTCTGGCCAGCGGCGAACTGATCGTCGTCTTTCGGTGGCTGTACGAGCAGTTGACTGCCACCGGTCTCCCTGAGATCTGGGTTACCATTATCACCTATACCGTGCTGGCGGTGATGATGTTTGGGCTCCTCGCGCTTGTGGCGCTCTTCCTGGTCTGGTGGGAAAGAAAGATCTCCGCACATATCCAGCAACGCTTCGGTCCGATGCGGACCGGCTGGCACGGCTGGTATCAGACGGTCATGGATGCGGTCAAGCTGTTGCAGAAGGAAGATATCCTGGTTGACACGCGCGACAAGCCGGTCTTCTTCTGGGCGCCGGTGATCTGTTTTGTCGCCGCTTTCGCCGCATATGTGGTGATCCCGTTTGGCGACGGCCTGATCGTGGCGGACCTGAATATCGGCATCCTCTATGTCATCGCCGTGACGACATTTACGATCATCTCGCTGCTGATGGCGGGGTGGGGCTCTAATAATAAGTATGCACTTTTAGGCGGGATTCGCTCGGCCGCGCAAGTGGTCAGCTACGAGGTCCCGATGATCCTCTCCATCTTGACGGTCGTGCTTTTTGCCGGCTCGTTGTCGATGGGTGACATTGTCGCCTCGCAACAGGGACACGGGATATTCAATTGGTTTATCTTCCGAGTTCCGTTCGGGCCGCTCGCTTTTATCACATATCTGATCACCGCGACCGCAGAGAGCAACCGTACGCCGTTTGATATTCCCGAGGCCGAACAGGAGTTGGTTGCCGGATACAACGTGGAATATAGCGGGATGAAATTCGCCATGTTCTTTTTGGCGGAATTCGTAAATATGTTCACGGTGTCGGCGATCGCGACCACTCTATTTCTCGGTGGCTGGAACGGACCGTTCCTCCCCTCATGGATCTGGTTCCTGCTCAAGACATTACTCGTAGTTTTCATATTGATGCTTTTCCGGTGGACCTTCCCGCGACTGCGTGTTGACCAGTTGATGGAATTCGCCTGGAAATTCCTGGTCCCCGTAACCTTCGCCAACCTGATCATCGCAGCCACTATGAAGCTGTTGAAATGGTACTGGTAGGCGGGATGGTGTATTGATGGGTTTGTGGAAAGACATTAAGAACTTGTTCAAAGGCATGGGGATCACCAGTAAACATCTGGGGAGACATGCCATAACGATCCAGTATCCGGAAGAGAAATGGACCATGCCGGAGCGTTCGCGCGGCATCGTCGTTCTGCTTTCGGATAAAGAGACCGGGGCGCTGAACTGCACCGCTTGCATGCTCTGTATGAAAGCCTGCCCGACCGGCGCGATCAGGATCGTGGCTCCGCGTGACGAAGTCACCAAAAAGCGCGACCTGCAGCAATTCGAAATAGATTTCGGTATTTGCTGTTTCTGCGGACTTTGCGAAGAGGCCTGTAACTTCTCAGCGCTAAAGATGACCGGCAAGTACGAATACTCGACCATTCATAAAGAGGACCTGACCTGGAATGTGACCAAGCTGCAACAGGCAGGACGCGATGTCGACTATGTCGACACCCGCAAGAAAAAGGTAGAGGCGAAACCGGTTGCCCCGGCTGCTGCCCCAGCTCCGGCGGCTCAGCCCGAGCAGAAGGGAGAGGCGCCCAATGCTTGACAATATCCAGCAGTCCATCGTCAGTGATCCCGGTTTCTGGGTGCTGGCGGCCGTGACATTGATCTCGGCCTTAATGGTGGTCAGCCTAAAGAACATTTTTCATTCAGCCCTGGCGCTGATCCTCTGTCTCTTTTGTGTTGCAGGGATTTTCATCCTCCTGCATGCCGAGTTTTTGGCTGCCGTGCAGGTGCTCGTGTATGTCGGCGCAGTCTCGATCTTGATCATTTTCGCCATCATGCTAACCTCGAACCTGGCCAATAAACGGATCGTTCAGGTCAACAAGCAGGTCTTGCCGGCGGTCTTTGTCTGCATCGTCTTTGTGATCGGTGCTATTACCCTGATCGCCCAGACCGATATCTGGCAGTTATCCGATATGCCGATGCCGGAAGATAATATCGGGACGATCGGAAGACTGATGATGACCGACTTCATGCTGCCGTTCGAAGTGGTCTCGGTCCTGATGCTGGCCGCCCTGATCGGCGCTATTGCACTGGCCAGAGAGGAGCGCGCCTGATGTTCTATTATCTGTCACTCGCTGCTCTGCTGTTTGTGATCGGCCTGTTCGGCGTGATCACGCGCCGGAATACCATTGGGATACTGATGTCTCTGGAGCTGATGTTTAACGCGGCGAATATCAATTTCGTGGCGTTCAACAAGTTCCTCGCGCCGACCGCGTTGACCGGGCAGATGTTTGGACTGTTCATTATCGTTGTGGCGGCGGCCGAAGCGACGGTCGGCCTGGCCATTGTCCTGCTGCTGTATCGTAACTGGCGCGGCATCAACACCGACAACATCAGCATTATGAAATGGTAGGCTCCATGACTTCGCATGCATACATGATCGCCCTGCTGCCACTCATTTCGTTCCTGATGATCGTCTTTTTCCTGCGGTGGCGTGAGAAAGTAGCCTCGGGCTTTTCGATCGCGATGATCCTGGTCTCCTGGCTGATGTCCGTGACTGTCCTTTTCGAGACGATCGCGCGGCATGGCGAACGTTACGAAACTTTCTTCTATCTTACTTCGTTCGCCAAGATGAATTTCGAGATAGGCATCCTGATCGACTCGATCTCGGCCATCATGCTGGTGGTTGTAACGACGGTCGGCGCCTGCGTGCAGATCTACTCGCTCGGGTACATGAAGGATGATCCGCGCTTCAGTCGATTCTACGCCTATCTGTCGCTTTTCCTCTTTTCGATGCTCGGGCTGGTGTTGGCCAACAACTTCTTCATGATCTTCATCTTCTGGGAGCTGGTCGGCCTCACTTCATACCTGTTGATCGGGTTCTGGTTTGAGAAGAAGTCCGCTGCAGATGCAGGGAAAAAGGCATTTATCACCACCCGAATTGGTGACCTTGGATTTATTGCCGGTCTGCTTTTGATCGGGGTATATGCCGGCACATTCAATTTCCAGGAAGTTTTCGGAATCGTCTCAAGCGGCTCCATTCCTCCGGTTATTCTGACTCTTGCAGCGATCGGCGTATTTGCCGGCGCGGTTGGTAAGTCGGCACAGTTCCCGCTGCATGTCTGGTTGCCCGATGCAATGGAAGGTCCGACCCCGGTTTCGGCGTTGATCCATGCCGCTACGATGGTCGCGGCCGGTGTCTATCTCGTCGCCCGCTCGATGAATCTCTTTGTCGGCTCGGCCGATGCCGCGATGGTGGTGGCGGTGATCGGATTGATCACCTCTTTCATGGCCGCATCGATCGGTCTGGTGCAAAATGATATCAAGCGGATCCTGGCGTTCTCGACTTGTTCGCAGCTTGGCTATATGATCATGGCCCTCGGCCTTTTTGGATACGATACGGCCAACGGCCACCACTCTGCCGGTTATGTCGCCGGGACGCTCCACCTGATGACCCACGCGTTTTTCAAAGCACTTCTCTTCCTTGGCGCCGGGTCGGTGATCCATGCAGTGCACACCAATGACATTCAGGAGATGGGCGGTCTTCGCAAGAAGATGAAGTGGACCTACCTGACGTTCGTCACTGCCTCGCTGTCGATTGCCGGTATCTTCCCGCTCTCCGGATTCTGGTCGAAAGATGAGATCATCGCGACCGCGTATCATCATCCGGTCTTTTTCGTTTTCACGCTGGCGATCGCCTTCATGACCGCATTCTACATGTTCCGCCTGGTTTTCCTGACATTCTTTGGCGAACCACGCGATCATCACCGCTTTGACCATGCCCATGAATCGCCGAACGTCATGACCGGCCCGCTTATCTTTCTGGGTGTACTCTCAGTTTGTGCCGGGTGGGTGGCGTTGCCCTGGCTCCACAACGGATATTCATCGTTCGTCTTTTTTGGCGCCGAACCGCACCACGCGGAACCATCGTATTTCCTGATGGGGCTTTCGACGATTGTCGCGGTGTCGGGAATACTGCTGGCGTACGTGATCTATTATCGCAAGGCGATCTCTGCCGATGCGATCGCGGCTAAATTTAAGCCGCTGTATACCCTGCTGTACAACAAGTACTATTTCGATGAGCTGTATAATCTGATCCTCATCCAGCCGATCCTGAAACTGGGAACTTTCCTCTGGTCGTTTGATGCGAAAGTTGTCGATGGGGCCGTCAATGGCACCGGATGGCTGACGATGATCAGCTCCGAGATCCATCACTGGTTCGATAAGTGGATTGTCGACGGCGCCGTAAACGGTTCGGGTTGGCTCGTCCGACGACTCGGCGGGATGCTTCGCTATCTCCAGTCCGGTAAAGTGCAGTTTTATGCGCTGTTCATGGTCGGTGCTCTGGTGCTGGTGATGCTCTATAAAATAGACAAAAATAATATGGAACAGACGTGGCCGATGCTGACGACGATCTTCATCGTGGCGATGTTTGGCATGGCGATATTCACCCGCGCTTACGGACGGACCGGTTCCTCCGAGAGCCAGGATAGTGAAAAATAGTGACGTTGAAGGATAGATGCTGACATGGGAATACTGAGCTGGCTTGTCTTGATCCCGCTGCTGGGTATGGTGGCGGTGATGTGCATTCCAAAAGAGCGGAAGGATGCGATTCGCTGGACCGCCGCGGTCTTTAGCGGCATCCCGGGAATTCTGTCGCTCTGGCTGGTCTGGGATTACTTCGTCCAGTATTCCGGTTCAGCGGCGATGGCCTACATGGAGGGCCCCTTCGAGTGGATCCCGTCGCTCAATATCCAGTACCTGATGGGTGCTGACGGTATCTCCGTGCCGATGCTCGGCCTCACCGGATTGCTGTCGTTTATTTCCATCATTGCCTCGTTCGGCATCCAGAATCGGGTGAAAGAGTATTTCGCTTTCTTCCTGCTCCTCGAGGTTGGAATGATGGGAGTCTTTGTCGCACTCGACTTCTTCCTCTTCTATATCTTCTGGGAAGTGATGCTGGTCCCGATGTATTTCCTGATCGGGATCTGGGGCGGACCGCGGAAAGAGTACGCCGCGATCAAGTTCTTCCTCTATACATTATTTGGCTCGATTTTCATGCTGGTAGCGATCCTGGTACTTTACTTCACCAGCGATCCGCACACTCTGAATATGATGACACTTATGCAGAGTTCGCCGACCCTGACTCACACGACTCAGATGGTCTGCTTCTGCTTCTTCTTTATCGCCTTCGCAATCAAAGTACCGGTCTGGCCGTTCCATACCTGGTTGCCGGATGCACACGTCGAAGCGCCGACTGCCGTCTCGGTCATTCTTGCCGGTGTGCTGTTGAAGATGGGAACCTACGGTATGCTGCGTATTAGCTGGCCGATGTTCCCCAGTGCTTTGCACGCCCTCAGTTTCTGGATCGCGTTGCTCGGCGTGATCGCCATCGTTTATGGCGCACTGGTCTCGATGGCGCAGAAGGATCTCAAAAAGCTGGTGGCCTATTCGTCGGTCTCGCACATGGGTTACTGCATGCTGGCGCTGGCGGCATTTGGTTCGGTTCAGGCGATCGCCGGATGCATGTTCCAGATGATCTCGCACGGCCTGATCACGGGCGCCCTGTTCCTTCTGGTCGGCGTGCTATATGATCGCGCCCATACTCGTGAGATCGCTGTCTTTGGCGGACTCGGCAGCAAACTTCCGGTCTACAGTTCGATCATGGTCTTTTTCTCCATGGCGGCGCTCGGCCTGCCGGGAATGTCCGGTTTTATCTCCGAGTTCATGGTATTCCTTGGCGCATTCAGCCAGTTGAATCCATATCTCGTCGGTCTGGCGATCCTTGGTGTGGTACTCGGCGCGGCTTATATGCTTCGCATGGTCCAGCGGGTTTTCCTCGGAGAATTTAATCTCGCCAAGTGGGGCGGATTGACCGAGATCAACGGGCGGGAGCTGTTTACGGTCATACCGTTGATGATCCTGACTCTGCTGATCGGCGTTTATCCGAAACCGCTCAATGACCTGATGAATGCGACTTTGACCAACCTCGTTCAGTTGATGGGCAGGTAAACAGATGATGCCGCAACTCCCGCCGTTCAACTATACGATGATGCTCCCGGAGATCTTTCTCTTTGTCTGGGCGCTGGTGATCTTCACCTATGACCTGGTGACAAAACGATCCAGCGGCAGGACAGTTACCTGGCTGGCGATGGCCGGGCCGGTGATCAGCGGGATCGTTCTCTACTTCGTCGGATTCGGCAATGGCTTCGGGACAATGTTCTTCAACGATGCGCTGGCCGTCTTCTTCAAAATGATCTTCCTCGGCGCGGCGTTTATGGCGATCGGCAGTTCCTTTGGTCTGATGGAGCGGAAGATCCTCAACCATCGCGGCGAGTTCTACGGCTTGATCCTTTTCTCGACTGTCGGAATGATGTTTCTGGCGTCGTCGTATGAACTACTGACCCTGTATATCGGGCTGGAATTGACTACCATTCCGCTGTTTGTTCTCGCGGCGTTTTTCAAAGATGACAAGTTGTCGGTGGAAGCCGGTATCAAATATCTGATCGTTGGCGCTCTTTCATCCGCCCTGCTGTTGTACGGCATCTCATTCCTGTATGGATTGAGCGGCACGACTGATATCGTGGCGATGCGCTGGAATCTGATGAAATTGCATGTCGAATCAGGCGAGATCGGCGTGATCCTCGTGCTGTCGATCATCACCATGTTAGCCGGAATTGGATTCAAACTCGCCCTCCCACCATTTCACCAATGGGCCCCGGATGTCTATGAAGGCGCTCCAACCCCGATCGCCTCGTTCCTCTCGGTAGGTTCAAAAGCGGCCGGTCTGGTGGCTTTTGCCAAAATATTCACTTATGGACTGCAGTCATTCTGGGATCCGAACTTTGCTCCCAATGATTGGGGATTCCTGGTCGGCGTATTGGCGGCTGCGGCGATGATCGTCGGAAATGTCGTTGCACTCCGCCAGACCAACATCAAGAGAATGCTCGCCTATTCATCAATTGCCCAGGCCGGTTATATCATGATCGGTATGCTGGCAATGAACGAGATCGGGCTCTCTTCGGTCGCATTCTACGCTTTCACCTATCTGTTTGCCAATATGGGGGCGTTTGCGATCGTCACGATGTTCGAAGACAAGACCGGGTCGACCCGGATCGCAAGCTACGCCGGTCTCTCCAAGACCTCGCCATTCGTGGCGGCGTCGCTGGCAGTCTTTCTACTGTCGCTGGCTGGTATCCCGCCGTTAGCCGGATTCCTTGCGAAGTACTACGTTTTCGCCGCGGCGATCAAACTGGCCGGGGCAAGCCCGGACTACTTGTTCCTGTATTGGGTGGTCGGGATCGGGCTTCTGACCTCAGTGTTTGCGCTCTACTATTATGCGTACGTCATTAAGATGATGTATTTCAGCGCCGAAACCAGCCCATACACTTTCAGCCTGAAAAACCCGATCATTGTCGTCGTTTCAGTCGGCCTGGTTGGCGTATTTCTTTTCGGGCTGTTCCCCGATTCGATCATGCAGTTTGCTTCTCAGATCCCTGTTGCGCTGGGATTTGCCAGCCCGCATTAACTCGGGTAAGAGGCTGTTAATTTTCAGAAGCTCCGCCCGGATCGGCGGGGCTTTTTGCATTTGGCAGGTGGGTCGGCCGGGTCCCTCTAACTTATTGACAGCTAAAGAGTCTTAAGGTATACTTTGGCCGACCGAATGGCGGTCAAAAGGAGCTATGTCTTTTTCCAAAACAGCGGGGAAGATCTTCAAGCAGTACTTCGTGAGTGGACTGCTCGTAGTCGTTCCCCTCATTATCACCTACCTCGTCCTCAAACTGCTTTTTGATGCAGTCGATGGCATCCTGCAGCCACTTATCCACAAAGTGGCCGATATCCGGATTCCCGGACTGGGGGTGATTGCCACCCTGCTCCTCATTATAGTAGCAGGCATAGTCACCCGAAATTATCTTGGGAGCAGATTTTACCGGTACTGGGAAACGCTCCTGGCCAGGATTCCCTTGATCCGGTCGCTCTATTCCGGAGCCAAAGGTCTTCTCCAGGCAACCACCAGCGAATCAACCACCACCTTTAAGGAAGTGGTAATGGTGGAGTATCCGCGCAAGGGATCGTATAATTTGGGATTTATTGCGAGTTTTACGGAGTTAACGATAGAAGGGATCAAGCGAAAATGCGCGGCAGTCTATTTGCCGAATACCCCGACCCCGTTCACCGGTTGGACCATCATTCTGCCGATCGAGGAAGTCACCCCGGTCGACATGACAGTCGAACAGGCGGTCAAGTTTGTCGTTTCGGGTGGCGTGGTAGCGCCCGGGGTCATCAAGCCGCGTCCGGGAGGCATTGCCTGGAAAGGGAGTCAGGAGGCAACCGGTGAAACTCGCTAATCTGCTGGTGGAACATCGCATCAAAATGAATCTCCGGTCCCGCACCAAAGATGACGCAGTGCAAGAACTGCTGACCATGATGCGAGACGAGGGGGTCCAATTCGACTATCAGGCCGTGCTTCAATCCGTTCGCGAACGGGAAGAGGTGGAAGATACGTCATATGGTCATGGCTTTGCCTTCCCGCATGCCCGGACCGATGCGGTCAAAGAGATGTATATCGCGATCGGCGTTTCAAAAGCGGGCTTTGAAGGCAAGACCCTGGATTCCATTCCTGTGCATGTGGTCTGCCTGCTCCTGACGCCGTCCTCCATAGCCAAGCTCTACCTGCAATCCCTCTCAGGCATGGCGCGATTTGCGAGACTGCCGGGGACATTGGAGAAACTACTCGGGACGGATAATCCCAATGACCTGATCAAACTGGTCGCTAACAGTGGCGTGATGGTTGATAAGGAGTTGATGGTCAAGGATGTGATGCGGCATGCCGTGGCCAGTGTTACTCCCGATGATACGCTCAAAGAAGTGGCCAATCAGATGTTCCGCAACCGCCTCTCCGCGCTGGCGGTAGTTGATACCAAAAACAAGCTGCTTGGCGTTATCAATGACCGGGACCTGATCAAAGTTGCCTTGCCGGACTACAAAGCGCTGATCTCCAACCTCAATTATTCGATGGAAGTTGAGCCGTTCGAAGAGCTGCTGAAGCAGGAAGACAAGATCAAAGTATCGCAGCTTTACCGCGATGACTACGAAACGACCACACCAGATACCCGAATTGTCGAAGTGGCGGCAATGATGATCTTTAAAGATCTGCGGCGGGTATTTGTCCTGCAGGGTGAGCAGTTGGTCGGCGTACTCCTGCGCAAAGATATCGTGAATATGATCATCAGGGGCTAGGGCCGGAAAAGGAAGTATCGGTTAATGAGCAAAGCGAAAGAGAGTAAGGGACACGTCAGGGAACAGCATCAACATAAGTATGAGATAGACCCGTATCTCTATCTGATCCTGATCCTTGCCGTGGTGGCCACGATCCCCGGGCTCTGGGCCGGAATGACTCACACTCATCTTGCTCCGGTGATGGGGACGATCGCGTTTGGTATTGCGGTTTTTGGCGCGGCGTTTCTGCTCTCATGGGCCGCCGAATCTGCTCAGATTGACATATCTGAATCGTTGGCGGTGGCGATCCTGGCACTGATCGCGGTATTGCCCGAATACGCGGTCGATTTCGTTTTCACCTGGAAAGCGGGGCAGGGGTATCCTGAGGTCAATGAATGGCATCACTACGCGATCGCCAATATGACTGGAGCGAATCGTATGCTCGTCGGTCTGGGCTGGCCGTTCATTTTGTTCCTCTACGTACTAGTCAAAAAGAAAAAAGCGGTCATTCTGGATGAAACCCAGCGGGTTGAGATCTTCTACCTGGCGATGGCGACGATCTATTCGTTTACGATCCCGCTCAAAGGGAGCCTGACGATATTCGACACGCTGATCCTGGTCACGATCTTCGCTCTCTACACCCGTCGCGCGGCACAGATGGAATCCGCAGAGCCGGAAATGGTAGGCCCTGTCAAAATCATTGCCAATATGAAGACGGTCAAAAGGCGGCTGGTGACGATAGGTCTGTTTCTCTTTGCCGGTGTGGTGATCTTCTTCGTGGCCGAACCATTTGCCGAATCACTTGTCGACATGGGAGCCGATTTTGGGATCGATCGATTCTTGCTTGTCCAGTGGCTGGCTCCGATCGCCTCCGAATCGCCTGAGTTTATCATAGCGGCTACCTGGACATTGCGTGGCGCCGCTGGTTCCGCGCTCAAGGCGCTGATCTCTTCGAAAGTCAATCAGTGGACCCTCCTGATCGGTACTATTCCACTGATGTTTTCGCTTTCCGCCGGTCAGATTGTTGCCTTCACCCTTGATGAGAAGCAGGTTCACGAACTCTGGCTAACGGCCGCGCAGTCACTGTTTGCGGTAGCGGTTTTGGTGAACCTGAAGATCGGGCGGGGAGAAGGGTTATTGCTGCTGGGTCTTTTCCTGGCGCAATTCTTCGTGGAGTCGATCCGTATCGAGGTTGCGATCGCTTATGTTCTGCTGGCAGTGTTCTTCCACATCCTGCATCGAAAGCACTTAATACCGGCAGCCATCATGGGGTTGGGACTCAAACGAAAATCGACCTGATGTCTAAAACATAAAATGCAAAAAGGGCAGGAAGCAATTCCTGCCCTTTTCTTGTATCTGCAACTTGATGTGGTCTATTCAGCCTTTTTACCGGCAGAGACCAGTACGGATGATTCCGGTCGAACATACTTGCGCATCGCTTCCGAGGCAGACACCAGATCGACCTTGGTGAGTGATTCAAGATAGGTCGGGTCATATTGTTGCGGTCGTCCCAGGAACTCATTCACCGCCATATAGTAGGCCTGATTGATGCGCGATAGTTTCGCCGACATCAGTCTTCCCCAGATCTGATTGCGCGTCTGCTTGAGCTCCAATTCGGTCGGGCCATCCATCTTCAATTTATCGATCTCGAGTTGGATGCCGTCATACGCCTGCTGATACTTGTCGGCGGAGGTTCCAATGGAGCAATACCACCAGCCGAATTCCCGCTCAAAGCCTGCGCCCGCGCCGACCGAGTAAGCGAGCCCCTGTCGTTCGCGCAGGTTGCTCCAGAGTCGGTTGGAAAGGATCGAGAGCGCGACCTCCAGTGAGACCGATGACGGATCGTTGATCCCCGGGAGCAGTCCTCCCAGATAGATGCTGATCTGTTCTTTGTTGAGTTCAACATGCTCTTGCCGACTGACAGTCAGAGCCGGTGGCTGAGCGGCGGGCGGATTGGTGCTCTGCGCGGGGGTCAGATGTGCGAATCGCTTGACTACCCACTCGAGTACTTCGGCCGTATCGCGGCTGGTAGCTATCGCGAGCACCATATTATCCGGTGCATAAAACCGGGCGTGATAGTCGCGCAGTTGGAGTGGCGTGATCCGGCCGAGTGTCTCTGCATTTCCCATCACCGGTTTATCCAAACCGGTATTTCGGAGTAAGGTCTTGTAGAAGAGATTCTTCGCCACCGAACCCGGACTGCCTGTCTCTCGTCCGATCACTCCCATCATCCCCTGCCGAACTTTCTCAACCTCCGCGGAATCAAACGACGGGTTCTGCAGCATGTCGCTGAAGAGCGCAAACCCCTTATCCGCGTATTCATCGATAGTCTCAAACTTGCAAAATGAGAAGAGGGGAGTGGTGTAGCGGTCATCGTAGGGGATCCACGGGTTGTCATACAGAGTGGTGGTCGCCCCGATGCTGTTCAGTTCCTGTGACAATTGCGCAGCACTCCGGGTACTGGTCCCTTTCTCAAGACAGCGATTGACGAAATCGGTGATTCCGGCCAGACTGTCCGGCTCACTGGCTGAGCGATTTTTCCCCAGCGTCATCATCGCGAATACTTTGCTGTCGGGCGCCGACTTCACCAGCACGGTCAGACCGTTCTGCAGGGTCCGGCGCGCATAGGTCGCGCGATCCTCGATTTTCAATGAGACGACGTCTGTCGACGGATAGGTCAGGGAGACACCCTTGGTCAGATCAAATTGCGGAAAGGTCGCAGTGGCAAAATATCCCTTCACCTCGTCGGCAGTCATCCCGACAGAGCGGTACGGCACTTTAGAGGAGTCATCAATCGGTCGCACGACCGTCACCATACAGCTCGGTTTCTCCAGCCACTGTCTGGCCGCACCGAACATCTGGACGGGCGTAACTTTCGACAACAGCTCCGGATATTGTTGGATGAACTCGAATCCGCCGGTCATCAACATTGGAGCGATCATGAATCCGTAGTAATGCAGTTTCTCGGCATTGTAGATATCCTGCGTTTTGACTGAGGTTTTGATCCCATCCAGCAGGCTGACATCCAGATCCGCCTCACGCGATGCGAGATTTTGCAGGGCATACATCACCGTATCGACGATCCTATCGCGATTTTCCGCTTTTTCGCTGACCACACTGATCTCCAACCGGGTCAGGTCAGGGTAGCTGGTGAGCGATGCAGAGACCTCGGATGCCAGCGCATTGCTTCCCAGGAGTGACTGCTTGAGCGGTGACACTTCATCCAGATTTAGATACTGCACCAGCAGATCCATCGGCAGGTAAGTCGAATCTCCAAACAGCGGTGCCTCGATGGAGAAATTGATATAGGTCGAGCTGACCGCGGCGACCGTATCGATTCGATTGAACCCGGCTATCCGTTCAACCTTCGACGGCTCAAAGACCGGCGCCTGACCGGTGGCTTTGCCAAAGATCGAGACTACGGACTGCTTCATCTGCGCCGCATCAAAGTCGCCAATGATCAGCGTCACCATATTTCCGGGCTGATAATATTTCTTCCAGTAGGCGATGATCGCATCACGCCCGATATTTTCGATGAACGATTTGTATCCAAGGACCGGTCGTCCATACGGAGTGGCGCCATAGGCGGCTTCGGAAAAGAGCTCATCCGAGGGGGCGGAGGGTGAGTCCATATCCTTGTTGATCTCTTCGATCACCACTTTCCGTTCTTTCGCCAGTTCGGCTTCCGGGAAGGTCGAATTAAAGAGCATATCCGCCTGGACGGTCATTCCGTAGTCGATATACTGCTTGGGCAGAAGCACCAGATATGCGGTCAGGTCTTTCCGGGTGAACGCATTGATATAGCCGCCCAGATCACTGATCGACTTGTCAAGTTGTTCGCGGGAAAGTGTGGTGGTGCCATCGAACAGGAGATGTTCGAGGAAGTGCGTGATGCCGTTCTCGAATTTCCCTTCGTACCGGCTGCCCGATTTGACGAATACCAGGCTGGCAACCATGGGCGAGCTGTGGTTCTCCTTGAGGATCACTTGCATGCCGTTGTCGAGCGTGAAGGATTCCGTTTGGGCCATAACGCTTAGACTGCCGAAAAGCAGAATGGCCGTCAGGAGAGTATAGAGGAAGCGGTTATACATGCTGACTCCGAAGATTGACTGTTCATCATCTGAGCACCGCATCTGTTTCTATCGCGGCGCTGACGGTAAGTTATTGTGCCACAATACGCATGTCAAGGGATGTGCAGAAAATGGCGTTGACTTTGAGGCGTAAACGGCTATATTGGCCGCGGTTACACCATGCAGACAATTTTGACCCACACCATAAAAGCCGTTCGCTTAGCGACTGTCGCTATGCTTCTGCTTTCGTTACTGGTTTCGGTAGGCTATACCGGCCAGGGGAAGATAGTCTGCAATCCTGCCAAGGTAACCCAGGTGGAGCAGCCGACGGAGGAGCGGACGTTGATAACGGCCGCCACGACGGATCCCTCTGGTGGCAAGATGACTCCCAAAAAGAGCACGCATTCCATACCCGCGTTGATAAATGCTGTCCCGATCGTCTTTAAGTCGGCGGATGAGCGGACGAAGCTGTCCGATCGCCCCGCCCACGAGTGTGCCTATCTAACGGCATTTAATGTTGAGCCGAATTCGGGACGACTTCCGCTGACGACCGCCATGATCTCCCCGGATCTGGGTCGTCAGGCGACGCTGCTTGGCGCCAAGCCATCCGGCACAATGTAATTCCGCCTTTCGGCGCTACCCGCGCCCAAGTAATTCGTACATTCACCACATTCTTAATCAATAGTTGAAAGGGACAACCATGTCGTCACAGAAATGGCGTGTCGCCCTGACCGCGCTGCTTGTCGTAGCGGCCTTCTGGGCATTCTGGAACACGTTCGAATTATGGACCATGAGCGACTCCGAAAAGCAGACGATGCAGGAGAAGGATCCGGGAAAGCTGCTGACCATGCAGCAGAAAGCGATCCGTCTCGGTCTCGACCTGCAGGGAGGCATCCATGTCGTCCTGCGAGTGAAGCTTGAAGATCTGGATGCTGCCTCGAAAGAGGGAGCTGTCGACCGAGCTATCCAGGTCGTCCGGAATCGTATTGACGCGCTCGGCGTCGCCGAGCCGGTGATTCAAAAAGAAGGCGATGATCGTATCATTGTCGATCTTCCCGGTTACACCGATGCGGCTCGCGCTGAAGAGTTGATCGGCCAGACCGCGGTGTTGGAATTCAAACTGCTGGAAAGCATTGAGAACGCCAACCTGCTGCTCTCCAAGATCGACACCGTCATCTCGGCGATCGAGAAAGAAAATTCTTCACCGACCGCCGCCACCACCACGCCGACCACACCGACCGGCGACAATCAGGTGATGGCTGATCTGATGGGTGATACCACTAAGAAAGACACCAGCGCATCCGCGTACGAATTTGATGAAACGACTGACTATTCCACCGACCCGCTGACCAGCCGTCTTGAACTGACGCTTGTCTCCAGTCGGACCAGCACTGCCTGGCCGGGATACACGGTGAATAAGAAAGACCAGATCCTGATCGATCGCTGGTTGAAGGATCCGCGCGTAAAAGCGTTGGTTCCGCCCGATGTTGAGTTTGCCTGGTCGACCCGTTCGATGATCCGCGAAGCGCGCGAAGTGTACGAGCTGTTTCTCCTGAAGCGCAAAGTGCAGTTCCCGGGCAATAAGATCGAAGGAATCTCCCTCGGCCGCGAGAATATGGGTGGCCTGGCAGTGAACTTCAAACTCTCCGGTGACGCGGCTGCCCGCTTTGCGCAGTTGACCGGCGCCAATATCGACAAGCCATTGGCGATCGTCATGGATGACCGCGTTGAATCAGCGGCGTTCATTAATTCCAAGATCCGCAACTCCGGACAGATCACGATGGGTACGGGTGCGTCGTTTGATGACGCCCGCAATCTCGAGATCGTCCTGAAGGCCGGTTCGTTGCCTGCCCCAGTCGAGATCATTGCGAAGAACGTTGTCGGCGCCACCCTTGGTTCGGACACGATCAGCAAAGGATTTTGGGCGGCTCTCGTCGGCTTGCTTCTGGTGCTTGCCTATATCGCGTTCTATTATAAGGTCTCCGGTTTGATCGCCGATATCGGACTCATTTTCAACCTGTTCTTCCTGTTGGCGGTTATGGCGGCGCTCGGCGCGACCCTGACCATGCCCGGTATTGCAGGTATCATTTTGACGATCGGTATGTCGGTTGACTCGAACATCCTGATCTTCGAGCGAATCCGCGAGGAATTGCTGGCCGGGAAAACGGTACGCGCGGCGATCGACGCCGGCTATGACCGTGCCTGGGTGGCGATCCTTGATTCGCACGTGACGACTCTCATCACCGCCGGTGCATTGTTCATTCTCGGCTCCGGCTCGATCAAAGGTTTTGCGGTTTCACTCTTCTGGGGTGTCTTGATCTCGCTGTTCACAGCGTACGTCATCACCAAATTGATCTTTGATTTCCGCAAACAGTACAAAACATTGAGCATTTAACCGGAGAGGACACGATGTTTTCCCTTATCAAAAAGGTACCTAACATAGATTTCATCTCCAAACGCAACTATGCGTTTATCCTGTCGGCCATTCTGGCCGCGATCGGGATCTTTGCCTTCGTGATGATTTCCGTTGGCAAAGGGAATATGGGGATCGACTTCGCCGGCGGTGTGCTGGTGCAGGGGCACTTCTCCCAGTCGGTGGATATCAACCAGGTTCGCGATGCAGTCACCGGGGAATTCCCCGAGGCGCAGGTGAATCAGGTCACGGACTTCTCCGGCGGTAACGCCTTCATGGTGAAGACCAAACGTCCGGAAACCGAACAGGAAGGCGCCGAAAAGATCAAACGGATCGGCGAGATCATTCGGACCAAGTTCGCCGGTAATACCTTTACCGTCGACCGTGAATCGATCATCGGCCCTGCAGTCGGTGAGCAGCTTCGTAAAGACGCACGGCTTGCCATTCTGCTGTCAATTGCCGGGATCATGGTCTACATCTGGTTCCGGTTTGATTTCCGGTCAGGTGTGGCGGCAACGGTTGCCATGGTGCACGATGTACTGGCAGTGCTCGGCATCTTCTTCTTGCTCGGCCTTGAATTCGACTTGCTGGTGTTGTCGGCATTGCTGACACTGGCCGGTTATTCACTGACCGACAAAGTGGTGGTGTACGACCGTATCCGCGAAAACCTCCGGAAATTCCGGACTCGCGCGGAGTTTGTCCCGTGCATCAACCGCTCTATTAATGAAACGCTCTCCCGTACGATCAACACGTCGACCACGGTTATCGTGGTGGTTGTGATGGTATTCATCGGCGGAGAGACTCTGCGTAACTTTGCGCTCGCCCTGGTCCTTGGCGTGGCGATCGGCACTTACTCGTCGATCTTCGTCGCCAGCCCGATCATCGCTGAGTGGGAAGCCCGCAGTCCGAAGCGCTTCAAGTAGTCGAAATGCGATGAAATAAAAAGGCGGAGCCAACTGGCTCCGCCTTTTCTCTATCTGACAATCCTGATCTACTTCCAGTCGGCCACGAAGATATTCGTTTCACCCTGCACTTTGCCATTTCGGTTCGACGCAAAGACCAGCCGCTTACCGTCATGGGTGAACATTGGGAATCCGTCGAATGACTCGTTGTGCGTCACCTGTTCGATCTCTTTGGTTTCAATATTCAGCAGGAAGAGATCGAAATTGCGCCCTTTCGGGTCGTTCATGTTGGAACAGAAGATCAACTGCTTCCCGTTCGGATGGAAATAGGGAGCGAAGTTAGCCTTGCCGTTGCTGGTCAACTGGATCGGCTTCCGCTCTTTGAGATTCATGATGTAGATCTCGAGCTTGCTGGGACGAATGAATCCTTCGGCCAGCAAGGTCTGATAATCGGTCAGCGCTTCACCGGTGGGACGTGATGCCCGCCAGCAGATCCACTCGCCATCGTAAGAGAAAAACGCGCCGCCATCGTAGCCGGGCATGTTGGTGACTTGCTCGACGCCGGAACCGTCCGGATTCATGAGATACAACTCAAGATCGCCGGTTCGAACTGAGGTGAAGAGGATCTTGTCACCTTTGGGTGAATAAACCGCCTCGGCATCGTATCCATCGGTGGTGGTCAATTGCACCGGGTTGGAGCCATCCGGGTCAGCTTTGAAAATGTCATATGCCTTATAGAGTGCCCAGACATAGCCGCGCGACATGTCCGGCTTGGGAGGACAAACCGAATCCACCAGATGTGTTGACGCATAGATAATTGCCTGGCCATCCGGAGCGATGAACGAGCAGGTGGTACTTCCGCGTCCGTTGGAGACCATCCGAACATTTGAACCATCGCCGTTCATCCGGTAGATCGCGTCACAGCCGCGGCCATCACGCTCGGATTGAAAGAGCAGCTCAGTTCCTTCGCGATTCCAATAAGCTTCCGCATTCTGTCCGCCGAAGGTGATCTGGCGAATATTGGAGAGATGTGTCTCTCCGGGTAAGACCAGGGAATCGGCGACAGCCTTTGACGTCTGCGCGGCGGGCTCATCCGCCAGTACCGGGCTGACGACCAAACCAAGCAACATCCCGATAATTGTGAGTTTCCGTACCACTACTAATTCTCCTCTGTATATGAGACTGATACACTCTATGCTTGAAAAGGTAGCAGACGAATTGCCGACTGGCAAGTGTCCGTTCAGCGATAGCGGATCTTAAGATACAGGATCGCCGCCGCCATGCTCAGGGTGACGACATTCGCCAGGATCACCGGGAGTGAGTTGACCAGAAAGCCGTATATCAGCCAGAGCGATATCCCAAGGCAGAAGATGATATACATTGCCAGCGAGACATCCTTCACCGATTTGGTGCGCCAGGCCTGAATGAACTGGGGGAAGAAGGCGGCAGAGGTAAGAGCGCCGGCCAGCAGGCCGAGTATGGTGATGCTGTCCATGGTCATCGGTTAGAAGCGGTATCCCGCGCTGACGCGGAAGGTCTCGTCAAGTTCGGAGTGGTGGAGATACGCGAAATCGATCGTGATGCGGCGGACATCCACCCCCGCTCCGGTCGTAAAGCGGCCGATATCAAATCCTGCGCGGCCAAAGATCATTTCCTTGTAACCAAGCTCCCAGCCGAAATGACTATCCACTGACAATTCACCTGACCAGTATTGGGCAGCACGCTTGAGGCCCTCAAATTTGACATCTCCACTCATCACAAACCGACCGGTAAAATCTTTGTACTGTGTGCTCAAAAGGAGTGAAGGTTTGACCGTGGGATAAATGCTCTCGGTGTTGCTCCCCGAATCAAATGTTTTTCCGGAGTAGCGAATGAATCCAGTTGTCGCATCGGTGACTGTCAGCCCAAGTGTGGCAAAACGGTACGGCTGGTAAAGGAGGCCAGCATCAAGCGTCAGCCCATATCCGGATTCAGTACCGATATCGCGGTAGATCACTTTGGCGGTTAAACCAAAGTCGAACCGTGAGCCAAACTTTCCGGCGACCGATCCGGCAAAAAGGAAATCGCCGTGGTTTTCTTCTTTCAGAACATATGGTCGATTGTATTGATCGAGCTGCGTGATTTTGATCCCGCCGCCGCCAAGGTAATAGACATAAAAGCCAAATCGCTGAATCAGCGAGTTCTCACGCGGGCGGGCATCAACATAGGAAATGAAGTCGTGGTTGAGGAGCGACCCGAACGTCTCGGCATGCATGGCCGTCAGGTAACGACCGTCGAGGCGATTGAGACCGGCAGGGTTCCAGTATGCGGCAGTCCCGTCGAATGGTCCAGCGACTACTGCACCCCCCATCGCCAGGCCGCGGGCGCCAACTCCCAAAGAGAAGGCTTCCCCCGCATACTTGGCCGCGCCAGCCGGGACGGCCGCCAGGAGAATGAGAAGCAGGCAGACGAAGGTGACTCGTTTCATCGGTTCACTAATGTACGGAGCATCGCACGAAACGTCCATCCTGAATTTCCTTGGGCAATAAAAAGGCGGGGTTCAATTGAACCCCGCCGGTAACACCCAAAAAGGAGAAACGGAATTTACTTGGTTCCTTCGGCGCCAGTCTTGGCGTCTTTCTTGGAAGCGCAAGCAGCCATCTCTTCGGGGCTGCAGGTCTTGGAGCAACCAGCGCCAGCGGCTTTGGTCGTCGTACCGGTGGTGGCAACCGCCGGAATGATCTGAGCTTCGTAACCCTTGTCAACTACGGTCTTGGTCAGGGATTCGGCTTTGGTCTTGGCCGGATCGATGCAAACCAGCGCGGAACCATCTTTGTAGTTCACGCTGAGGACCTTCACCACGCCAGGAGTCTTTTCCAGGGCGGCGGTGACGGAACCTTCGCAGCCGCCACAGGTCATCCCTTTGATATTCATGTTGACCATTTCCATCTTGCCGTCATAGCCGCACAGCTTGGCGCACTCTTCGGCGGACATGGTCTTCATCATGGTGGCGCATTCTTCGGCCGTCAACTTCTTGCCGGCGAGATTGCAGGTGCCATCAGCGGAAGCAGTCGTGGCAGTCTTGTCGCCGCAGGAAGTGCCAGAACCGGTCAAAGTAGCCTTGGCGCCTTCAGCCTTCGAGCCGCAGGTCGCTTTGGAGCTGGCGGTGGTAGCAGTCGTCTTCGTGCCGCTACAGTTTTCACCGGCAACTACCGGTGCGACCGTCATGGCCAATACGGCCAGACCGGACAGACCAAGGAAAATCATTTTCTTCATACATTACTCCTCTTCGGATTTCGCCTAATGGTTTTCTTATAGGTTCTAATATATCGTTTTTCTTTGTTCGTGCAATCTCAATAGGGGATTGAGTCGAGGCCCGCCGTATCATCCCTTTGGAAGATTAAACACCCCAGCGAGGTTCCAGTTCCAGAATCCCGTTCGATTTTGATTTTCTGACGGTCAGCCGTTCTATCCTATCCGGCTCCCTGCCAACAAGATGTGAAATTACTGCAATCTCTTGATAGAGACTATGTTAGTCGCTGTTACTATCTTATAGTAGATAATTCATAGCCTTTTTATCGGCCAAAAAACCCCGCCAATCGAGACGAGATCGGGTCAGGTCATCGATATATCCGCCGACTGCCTGCTTCAAGTCGTTGTTACTTCAATTAACGTATTGTGAAATAAGTGCTTACGCGAATATTGCCAAAGCCTTCAAAAAAGCTGTTGCAAATCTAAATCGTTTATCGTAAGTATACGATATAGGAGCTATATGGGACAGAACAAAAAAGAAGAATTCAGCCAGGATCTGATCGCGGCGGCAGAGTTTGCGCGGGCGCTTTCTCATCCGGCCAGACTAGCAATCCTCGAAGCAATCGCTCATCGCCAGGGATGTGTTTGCGGGGAGATAGTGGAACTGCTGCCGCTGGCGCAGTCGACCGTATCGCAACACCTCAAAGTACTCAGAGAAGTGGGGCTGATCAAAGGGGAGATCGATGGCCCCAAGTCATGCTACTGCATCGATTGGTCCAAGCTGAAAGAACAGCACGAGCGATTCCAGCAGATATTAACGTCATTACCAATACCGGAAAGCAGCGAATGCTGCTAGAAAAGTGAGGCCATGAATGAAAACCAATGACCCATCCGAAATAAAGTCGGTTGTCCGCGAAAAGTACGGAGAACTTGCGTTGTCTTCATCCAGTTGCTGTGGTCCAACCAACTGCTGCGGCGATGGTACGATCAATGTCTCCCCTAGTGAGTATACTCAAATCGATGGCTATGTGAAGGAAGCAGATCTTGGTCTTGGGTGCGGTTTGCCGACCCAGTTTGCCAATATCAAAGCGGGAGAGACGGTGGTTGATCTCGGCTCCGGCGCCGGGAATGATGTTTTTGTCGCCCGTCGTATGGTCGGAGAGACGGGGCATGTGGTTGGCGTCGACATGACTCCCGCAATGATAGAAAAGGCGAACCAAAATAACAGCGGGCTTGGATACAAGAATGTCGAATTCCGGCTGGGTGAGATCGAGCAGATGCCGGTAGCAGAGAATTTCGCCGATCTGGTGATCAGCAACTGTGTGCTGAATCTGGTTCCGGACAAAGAGAAAGCGTTTGCGGAGATCGCTCGCGTTCTGAAACCGGGCGGGCGGTTCTCGATCTCCGACCTGGTGCTGACCGGTCCGCTACCCGAGGGGGTGCGGAATGCGACGGCGCTGTATATCGGATGTATTGCTGGAGCGACGACCACCAACGCATACATGGATTTTATCGCCAAGGCAGGCCTTCGCGAAGTAAAGGTCGAATCAAGCAAGAAAGTTGAGTTGCCGGACGATGTGCTCAGCAACTACGCTTCGCCGACCGAAATAGAAGAGTTCAAGCATTCCGGTACCGAAGTGCTTAGTATCACGGTCACCGGACGGAAACCAGCATAAGGAACGCCGATGTCCGCAACACACACACAAGGACGTGCTCGCACGGAGCTCCCGACAGTCGGTGGGCGACTCTCGTTTCTTGACAGGTACCTGACAGTCTGGATATTTCTTGGTATGGCTATCGGTGTTCTGCTCGGGTGGGCGCTGCCGGGGGTCGAATCGTTCATCAATCAGTTTCAGGTGGGGACGACAAACGTGCCGATCGCAATCGGGTTGATCCTGATGATGTATCCGCCACTCGCCAAAGTGAAGTACGAGGAACTGGGGGATGTCTTTCGGAATGTGCGAGTCCTGGGGCTGTCGCTTCTGCAGAACTGGGTGATCGGGCCGATCCTGATGTTTGGTTTGGCGATCATTTTTCTTCGCGGGTATCCGGATTACATGGTTGGTTTGATCATGATCGGGCTAGCGCGGTGTATCGCCATGGTGATCGTCTGGAATGAGCTGGCGAAAGGGGACACCGAGTACGCCGCCGGACTGGTTGCGTTTAACTCGATCTTCCAGGTGCTTTTCTACAGTCTGTATGCCTGGGTGTTCATCACTGTCCTGCCGCCATATTTCGGGGTGGAAGGGGCGATCGTTGAGGTCAGCATGCGGCAGATCGCCAACTCCGTCTTTATCTATCTCGGCATTCCGTTTCTTGCGGGGATGCTGACTCGATTCAGTCTGATAAAGCTGAAGGGGAAACAGTGGTACGAGACGAGATTTATACCGGTCATCAGTCCGATAACCCTGATCGCATTGCTGTTCACCATACTCGTCATGTTTTCACTGAAAGGGAATCTGATAGTCCAGATCCCGATGGATGTCGTCCGGATCGCCATTCCGCTGTTGATCTACTTCGTGGTGATGTTCCTGGTCAGTTTCTGGCTCGGGAAAAAGGCAGGGGCGGATTACTCCAAAACGACAACCCTGTCTTTGACGGCGGCCTCCAACAATTTCGAACTGGCAATAGCCGTTGCCGTGGCCGTGTTTGGCATCAACTCCGGAGCCGCCTTTGCAGCGGTGATCGGACCACTGGTTGAAGTTCCGGTGTTGATCGGTCTGGTTAATGTCGCGCTTCGATTCCAAAAGAGATATTTCTCACCCGCAACTACAGGAGCAACTCACTCGTGACGATGTCGCAGTCAATTCGTATCCTGGTGCTCTGCACCGGCAACTCCTGTCGTTCGCAGATGGCGGAGGCGCTCTTTCGACATTTCGGAGCCGGGAAGGTCGAGGCATTCTCGGCAGGTCTGAAGCCGAAAGCAGTTCATCCGAAGGCAATACAGGTCATGCAGGAACTGGGGATCGATATATCTCACCAGAAGTCAAATCACCTTTCCGAATTTCTGAGTGAGCAGTTCGACTATGTGATCACCGTTTGCGACAACGCCGCCTCAAACTGCCCCGTTTTCCCCGGAGAAGCCGAACGGCTGCACTGGCCGTTTGATGATCCGGACAAGGCGACAGGGAGCGAAGATGAGATACTGTCTGAATTCCGGCGAGTACGAGATGAGATCGCGACAAGAATTCGCACTGAATTGCCTGAGTTGCTCGCCAACTAATTAATCAAAAGTCATCAACCGACTGGCTACTTTATCTTCGATTCATTGGGTAGCAATTTGACGCCAGGGCAATCCGGGCACTCATCGATCTTGGTAAGATAGCACGAGAGGCAGCGGGGGCAGTAGTAGTCGGAGTTTGTATCGAGCTGTCTGTGGTTCTCCAAAATCTTCTCCGCATCAAGGCTATGTCTGGACAGCAGGCTTTCCAATTCAATTTTCACACGCTCCCGGGTAGAAGTCATCACTGATTCTGCAAGCTGATTGCCGGAGGCTTTGTCTTTGACAGGATACCTAAGTTTTCGCAGGGCGCTGGCGCTGATCCGAGATGCTATTATCGGCTGAGCCAGAGCGATCGCGACCGTTGTCGGATGAAACAGTTCGGTGGCCGGGAGAGTCAGCGAATCGGACGCTCTGACCAGAGAGATAGGATAGAAGATCGCTTCGATCGCCGCAAACAGACGTGACCGTCGGGCTTCAGGGAAAAGCGTGCGGTAGCTTCTCCAGAGCCAGAAGATCGATAGAATCCATACTGAGACTATTGGAATCAAGAGCCAGCGTGCGGCGTTGAATCCGGCTCGATCCCAGACAACCAGAAAGCTTATAATCAATAGCAAGAAAAGAAGCGAACCTACTCTGAGCGAGCGAATCGCCGATCGCACATACTCGATCTTCTGTTGGCAGGCTGAATCATCAAACCAGGCATGCAGGATCATGTTTGCCGCCGTTGATTGATCGGTCGAACTCAGTTTGTGTAATTGATCGACGGTCGATTCAGCATTGTCTGCGTGGAGGAACGAGAGTAGTCTCTCATCGCCGATCATTAGTTCGGTGTCTATTGCCTGGACCTTGCTCAATTGTTCAGTTGGGACCAGTCGCGGTGAACGTGAACCGGATGCGAGTGAGTCTTCCGGTCCGACACCGACTAATCCTGCAGATGAGATCGCAAACGGAACCGACCGGACGGCAAACGCTGAACCGGAGAGGGAGAGTGGATCGAGCAAAACAATAGAGAGTCTCCCCGATCCAAATCGAAAAGACGGGCGGGTGATCCGCCAGCTTCTGAGGATCCCCTTCTGCAGGATCAACAGATCCGATGGCACAATGCGAACCGACTGCATGAGGCAGAGGGCGAGAAATGTAACCAGCAGCAGTTGAACGTCGGTCATGCGGTCGGTGGGCCGGGCGCTTTCGATTCACTCGATCGACCGGTAAAGAACTTTTTTAGGAATCCGGCGGCGCTGGCAATGGCCACGACGATCACTTTCCAGAGCCATTTAAAGATACCGGCCTTGGCGGCTACCGCTCCCGCTCCCCCGACTACCAGCGCGGTGAGGCCGTACTCGGCGATCTTGTCACCTTCGCGAAATTCGGCGTAGCGATTTCCTTCGGTGTAGTTGAAACCGCTCATGGCGGCCTGGAATTCAGGAAGCACTAATGTATACTGACTGGGGTCAGCGACCAGCGTAACGGAATAGTAGCCGCGCCGCCCCAAAAAGCGGGTGAAGTAGTTGATCGACTGACCTCCGTCTCCCGCCTCGATCAGCGTTCCCCACTCAAGGTTATTGGTGGTTGTATTGTAATATGGCTCCTGAACCCAGTTCAGCAGATTCAACGTATCCCATCCACGTTTGAGGCGCTCTTTGTTGGACTCTTCCTGTCCCTCGCGAAGAGACTTGAACATAGCGTCAGCATCGAGATCGTCGCGCTCATCATCTTTGACGAAGCCGGCCTCAATATATTCAAAGACAACAAACCACCCGAGGCTGTCATGGATGAGCATTCCTCGCTCGGTGCCATCGGTGACATTCTGCATATACTCAAGCAACTGGCGGGTCCCCTCAACCTCGGTGAAGCGGTAGCCTACGGGAACATCAATGATCGCCTCTTCGCCCAAAGAACCGATCGAGGGGCCCTCCAGCCAACTGATCTGGGGCAACGATGGATCTATCGGCTCATCCTGCGCGCAAACGGAGCAGAGAGGGAGGAAAAGAGTGACAGCGGCGATGAATGAAAGCATCACGATGAAGTGATTGAACGGACGTAGTGCGTTACGACGCATGGGAAACTCCCCAACAAGAGTTACTGGTTATCTGGAAATATAGAGGCGGGCCGCAGGTCGTGCAATCATAAAACGTGGATCAGACGCGTTTCAGGCAGACAGGAAAGGATGCGTAGAGATCGCCCGTGTGGGCATAGGTGATGCCGCGGCAAGCGCCGTGGCAGGCCGCGAACTGCTCGCATTCTTTGCAGTGACCGTGGATCTCGTGGCGCGGGAAGTAGGCAATTTCGGTCATCTTGGGATCATTCCAGATCTCCAGCAAGGTTCGTTCGCGGAGATTGCCGACCACAAATCGCTTATCGAGAAGTGAGGTGCAGGGATAAACATCGCCGGTACAGGAGATATAGAGTAGTTCCACACCCGCAATGCAGTCATGGAATTCGTAGGTTGGAGGAGTCGGACCGAAAGCCGGGTCGAACATGGCGATCGGTTGCCCGCAATAGACGGCGGCATCAACAAACTCTTTTAGTTGGGGAAGATGACCGTTGAACATGAGCCGATCGGTGACATCGGATCGCTTCCCGCGTCCGGCCGGCACAAAGCCGCAGAATCGGACAAATTTCACTCCTTCGCGGTCAGCCATTTCGAGGAAGGGATCAGCATCTTCGAGCGTGGCACGTCCCAGCAGCATGGCAAGGTCGACTGGCAGTCCAACATCGTGACAGTGCCTGATCGCCTGCAGGACCAGTTCGAATTCCTCGATGGTGGCGCGGCGCATCTCGCGATTCTTTTCCGCGGTGGAGCCATCGATAGAGATCTGCACCGAGGTGATTCCGGCAGCCTTAAGTGAAATGGCCCGCAGTTTGGTCAGTGGGATACCGTTAGTGGTGATCCCCTGTCGGGTGAAGCCATGATCAGATGCATACTTGATCAGATGTTCCAGATCGGTCCGGAGTAGCGGCTCACCACCAGTCCAGCCAAGCCACTCGCTGCCGAGTCTTTCCAGTTGATCCAGAATGCCAAGCGCTTCCGCCGTGGTCAGTTCATTGAGCGGCTTGCGCGTGGCAGCACTGTAGCAGTGGGGGCAGGTGAGGTTACACTGGCGGGTTGCTTCAAACGCAACCATTCTTGGTTTGTCTGAACGTGGTGCGATCATCGATCCCTTTGCGTCATGAATGGCGGATGCCGAACCGGATAACCGGACCGACATCCGCCGAAGTTAGTCTTGAAACAAACTGGTCATTATCTCGGAGAGATGAGGAACAGTTTCTTGTAGCACGGGCACGGAATAGCCTCGGCCTTGCGGTTCTTTTCGATAAACTTCACGAATTCACCTCCTTTCGCTGGTCACACTGGTAGCGGAGCTCCAGCATGTCGTTAAGGTTGAATTTCCAGGAGCAACAGGCTCCGGTGTTTGAGGATCCAAGCGACATAGAATGACGCGGACATCCTCCCATACAGAGGGGGAGGATATTGCACTCGCGGCACCCGGTCTTTGCAAACGGGTCCCATGACATATAGCGAGCCCGCACCGCCTCCTGGGCGGGAGTAGGTTCGCTCTGATGGACCGATCCGACGGCATGCGCCGAATCGGCGGAGAGTTCTTCCCAGCACTTAAAGAGGTCGCCGGAAGGTGACACGACAAATGCGTTTTCCGAATCCGCGCCGCAGTGTCCGCCGGGAGCGGGTGTCGGATACTCTATCTGGAAGAAGCCGGCCTCGACCAGCCTGCGGTAGAGATCGATCTGATCGCGCGAGAATTCTTCGGTCGTGAGACAGCGATCCCGGATATCCGCGCAGACGGCGGTCGACGAATTAACCTGGGCGAAGTAAATGCCAACCTTATCCAGCAGGCCGCGCTCGCCGAGGTCGGCGAATATGTCGTAGGTTGAGTTGACATTCATCCGGTCGACATTGATGCGGATCGAGATAGTCAGCAGATCGGCGGTAGTGACAAGGTTATCGACAATGCGCTGATAGGTGCCGTGGCCGTTGGCCAGTTTGCGGCGGCTGTCATGGATGGGGGCGGGGCCATCCAGGGTTATCTGAGCCTCGGCTACACCGCATTGTTTCAAGCGAGTCGCCATGGCAGCATCGAGCAGATAGCCGTTTGTGATGATCGCGCTCGGACGCATCTTTATATCGCGCTGCTTTGCCAGAGTCAGAAGACCTTGTTGGATCCGTTCAATAGTATCAAGGCAAAGGGTCGGTTCGCCGCCGAACCAGGTGACACAGATCTGGTCGGATCGAGCGAGTTGACGCTCAGCAAATGCCAGCAAGGCTTGCTCAGTGGCGGCATCCATGCGAAGCGCGCACTGACTCTCAAAGCAGTAGTCGCACCGAAAATTGCAGGCGAGTGTCGGGGCAATGGTCAGAAGCAGGGCGCGATTGCCAAATCGCTGGAGACGGTTGTTTTGCTGGAAAGCGGCCAATTCATCGCGGTCATCGGCGATCAAGTACTGTCCCTCAGTCAGGGCGGCGAGGAATTCGCGTTCTTCGTCGTTACCGGCGGAAGAGGGATCGTCAATCAGGCGTTGGATGATCGGATACTTGTCCGGGAGAATTTCTGCCAGAGCTGCACTGGCACTATTAAAGGCCAAGGTGGCGCCGCTGTCCGAGCGGAGAAAGATATTATATCGTGACGGCTTCATCCACACCCTGTCAGTTCCCGAGAGTGCAGCCCGCGAACACGCACTCCGAGAGCGTAGTTGTGACTAATTCGATATGAGAATCGTGATGTGGTAACATAGAGAAATAAGTCGTCGTTGTCAACGACTAATTAAGTTGTGTATTAGAATTGTCAGTCACGATTTGTGCTTTCCACTTGACAGGATGGGAAGGCGGGCCTATGATAAGCGCAGTCCGTATCCGGGCTATCGCACCACGATTTGCAGCTTAGACATTTGTATCACACAGTGTTCAGTACCGGAGAGCCGAGTATGGGGTCGCGGGAAAAACTGAATTGGTGGCTCGTCGCCATTATCGTTGTCATGGGAGTCGAGATCCTCTATCTGGTTGCGCAGAACCACCGACTCCAGGCGATGTTGGATGATCCTCTTCAATTCATGCAGACGCTTCAGCCGGACCAGTCGGTACCGGCTATCCGTGGACAGGATATTGCCGGGAGTGATGTGTCGCTGCAGTATGGCCCCGACCAACCCTACACACTGCTCACCTGGTTTTCTGCAAGTTGCAGCGCCTGCAAAGGCAATTTCGGTTATTGGAACGAGCTATACGGGAAGTATGGATCCGAGCGGATGCGGATGATCGGGTTCTGCGGCGGCACGCTGGAAGAGGCGCGCGCGACTGCGCAGGAGCAGGCGATCAGTTATCCGGTGATGTCAGTCACGGACCAATTTCTGGTGGAGGCATACAAGGGGAATCTATTGCCCCAGACAGTGCTGATCAATCCTACGGGGCAGGTGACACAAGTCTGGCCAGGTGAGTTGACGTTATCGATGCTGGAGCAGATCGATGCGCAATTAGCCGGACTGGTGTCACATGCCGATAAAGGAGGTGATCTATAATGACGGCACTTCGTCGATTCAAAGTCCTAATCGTCGTACTCGCGCTGGCAATAATCTTTGCCGGTGCCTTCACGATCGTCAGCACCGAGTCAGTTCAGGCTCGGCCGAAATGCTGCATCTGGGTGATGTACTGCACCACGACGCCGCCGATCGTATGTTGGGAGGTCTGTAAGCCGGTTCCGTGCCCATAGACCCGTGGATGAACTGATCCAAACAACCGACAGGAGCGCCCGGTAATCAGCCGGGCGCTGTTTATTTGGTGGTTGTACAATCAAGATTGACTGCGACTTGAATGCGAGTTAGCGGGCTCCATTGGTCCATTGTGCTTGAGACAATTCTCCTCCGGCTTGAACTGTTTTTCACTTGCCCGGCTCATGCGGCAGCGATATGTTCGAGAGCAAAACAATCTTCTCAGGGAAAGGACGACGTATGTGCGAGTTCGAATATATTCATGCCCGACAAGTACTTGACAGCCGCGGCACGCCGACGGTGGAAGTTGATGTCAGCCTCAGTGACGGCACACTCGGCCGGGCGATAGTCCCCTCGGGTGCGTCGACCGGCGCGCACGAAGCGGTGGAACTTCGCGATGGCGACGACAAAAAGTTCTTCGGCAAGTCGGTTGAAAAAGCGGTGGAGAATGTCAACGAAGTGCTCGCCCCGGCGATCCTGAATGATATTCTCGATCCGTATGACCAAGTCACACTCGATCACTTCATGATCGAACTGGATGGGACTGAAAATAAATCTAAGCTGGGCGCCAATGCGATCCTCGGCGTCTCGCTGGCGACTGCTAAAGCGGCGGCGGAGTCGCGCGGCTGTTATCTGTACGAGTATATCGGCGGTATCAATGCGAAAGTGTTGCCGGTGCCGATGATGAATATCCTGAACGGCGGCAAACATGCAGATAACAATGTTGATCTGCAGGAGTTCATGATCATGCCGGTCGGGGCGCAGTCATTAGCGCAGGCCTTGCAGATGGGGGCAGAGGTATTCGGCCATTTGAAAAAAGTGCTCAAGAAGATGAATCTGAATACCGCGGTCGGCGATGAGGGAGGCTTCGCGCCGGACCTTAAGTCGAACGAGGAAGCGCTCCAGGTGATCATGCAGGCGATCAAAAATTCCGGTTATGAAGCCGGCAAGGATATCCTGCTGGCGCTTGATCCAGCCTCGACGGAATTTTACGATGCGAAGTCCGGCAAGTATCAGCTCAAGGCTGAAGGCAAAGAGCTCTCCACCGACCAGATGGTTGACTACTACGCACGGCTGTGCGATACCTATCCGATCGTCTCGATCGAAGATGGTCTGGCCGAGGATGATTGGGAAGGCTGGCAGAAGATAACTGCAAAGCTGGGCAAGCGGGTGCAGTTGGTCGGCGACGATCTGTATGTGACCAATCCAAAGCGACTGGCGCGCGGGATAAAAGAGAAGTCATCGAATTCGATCCTGATCAAGCTGAACCAGATCGGGACATTGACTGAAACGCTGGATGCGATCTCCATGGCGCAGAAAGCTGGATTCACCGCAGTCGTGTCGCACCGTTCGGGTGAGACAGAGGATGCGACGATCGCCGATGTCGCGGTGGCGACGAACGCCGGACAGATCAAGACCGGATCGATGTGCCGGACAGACCGGATCGCGAAGTACAATCAGTTACTTCGGATCGAAGAGTCACTGGCGGGGAATGCGCAGTATCTGGGTCGTCGGACGTTTTACAATTTGACGTAGTACCGATCAGTTTTTCTATCGTGTGTAATACCGGCCCTGCGAGGGGCCGGTTTTTGTTTGGGGGTGCCGGGAGGGAATCATCATGTTGTTGAGGTAGAGGGGGATGAGGATTTGCGGGAGTCATGATCGTTGGGCCGAGTGCAGGCGGGGCAGGCAAGCAGCCCTCTATATATGGGGGCGGTTGAGGGAGGACTAGCGGATGTCATACGAAGAGGGGGTGATCAGGGCAGACGGGGACGTCTGCCGCTCAGATCCACCCTTTCGTTCCATCCATTAAACCCGGGAAGGGCCAGAGGCGTGCAACGGGAATGAATCCTCATTTTTTGTTTGGCTTTTCATCGGATACGCAATTGTTTGTCGGGTTCACTATGCCAGTGCGATGTCATCTTGATTGCAGAGCAGTTCCAAGAGTACCAAAATCCCTGAACGAGGCGGGAAGTGATGGAACCAGATCTCACTACCAAACTGAATTCTGCTGTTGCAGAAGCTAACGGTGCATTGTCTGCCATTCAAGACTTGATTGGAAACAAACAAGATCCGTCTGCTATTATCAAGTTCCCGAGGCGCTACATACGCACAGCATATAGTCACGAGAAGCGTCTGGAGTTCATTCAGGACGATAAACTCAGAAAGAACTTGTCATACGCTCTGATGTTGTCGGACGTCTACCATTGGCTACTCACTAGGACGGATCTTCAGGGTGTCGCCATGAGCATGGTGATTAAGGCGGCAGTCTTCCTCGCAGGGGCGTTAGTAGAGAGTGTGACCAGAGACTTTCTAGGTGGCAAGCTCGGTGGCTATGAGAAGCGAACTCAGAAACTCCAAAATATGGGCATAATTGATGAAGAAATAAGATGCGATCTCGATTGGGTTTGGGAAGTGAGAAACCGTCAACACTACTTCCTTATCGATAAGATTGAATTGGACGCTTACGACATGAGAGACTACGGCAAAGCGGCCAATGCTCTCAGGGCCCTTTTGACTTCACTAAATCAGATAAAGACTCTTGGTTAGACAGTGCCACGTCCGTGAACTTGTACTGAGAGTATGAGTTTCCAAATGAATCCATCACTTCCAATCGTCAACTCATGGCAATTAGAGTAGTCAATATTAGATAACTCATCAATATGTGCAGCTCTGTTTCGGTATTCAGTTGTAAGTTTGTTCAGAGACCTAAGTAGTCCGTCCTCAGAAAGTATCCAATGTGAGCCGGTCCACTGCATCGCCAAATTGAGAAATCCTCTGATGAGCGGACTATTCTGTCGCCTATTCTGACTATGAATTACTGTCTGCAAGAAGTGAGCAACAGATCCGAGCTCTGGTGTCCTTTTCTTCGGGTCGGCGCAGAATGCTGCCACTCTTCCGATATCTTTGTCTTGAGTGTCGTTTACCAATTCGGCTGACGACACGTGCTGTGATATTGGCTGTACCATATATCTGACTATTTCCAATTCAGCGGCCTTGCATAATCCAATGACTGCGGGAGACCACTCCAATTGGGGCATCGAACCGAGCTGTTTTGCCAGATATGTGGCAGTTGCCAGAAACTTTAGAGACTCCGCTGATAGAAGATTAGCACGTTTCTCTGATACGCGAAGCAGTGCCATGGCATTTCGCTGGGCTTGATTGTCAACCAGTTCAATTAGAAGGTTCTCAAGCATGGCGGCCTTTTCAGATTCGACTCCAGTGCCAGACTTGATTTCATACAGAGACAATAATCGACCATAGCACCCGTTGCACAGACATTTCTGCCAATTACCGTAATAGACCGTAATCAGTTTTGATTTCTTGGACAATCCGCATCTGAAGCAAGTGAACGCGATAGTCTCTTTCAATCTAAACTGCTGAAGGGGCCCTCTGGGAGGATAGGTTTTCTCTAATGTTGAAGGAATTGGTAGCATCTTATTCTATCGAACGTATGGTCAAGTTTGAGTCTTGTCACGAACACCGCTTCCAAAGCCGAATACCAAACCGGCGCTGGGGGGAAACCCCAACGCCGGTTGGTTCAAATGCCAGGGTAGCACACTTTCCATGCTGCTCGATCTCCGTCCGTGTACCCCTCTCTCTCAATCCCCTGGCGGGGAGGGGTTCAGTTTGCCCGATGAGATATCGTCCGATCGGTTAGCCGGTGAATGGAGTCCATTCATAATGGCGTCTGCTTCGCCACCGCCGGCGGACAACTCGATCATTGCCGATAAGCGTCAGGCATTCTTACACGTGTCTGGTGGCCTGTCGGGGCAGATAGCTTGCCCTCTCGGCATCTTTCCCTACATGCCGAACTGGTCAGACCGCGATCAACTGCAGCCGCTAGTGGAGCCGCAGGTGTCGCACTTCAGACAGGTACCGTTGCGGACCATCGTAAACTGTCCGCATTCTCGACACATGTCACCCTCGTATCCTCTTAGCCGCGCGTTTCGGATCTGGTGGAGTCTTTGGTCTCCTTCGGAACCTGAATCTGGAGTTGCGACATATGCAAACACCGCCTCCGTGCGGCCGCCTTTTGGAGCTGGAGCCGTCGCGTCCATCGACTTACCATGACCATTTCCTCCATTTGCCTTGCCGTTCCCGCCGTTTCCATGGCCGTTGCCGTCGGCGTCCTTCTTGAACGTCAAGTGGGTTGTATGTATGTCATCAGCTTTTCTCGAGGCAGTAGCGGACTGAGGAGCCGACGCGAACGGCGCCGGTTCTTCAGCTTCGTATTCGATCCCTTCGTCACCGGGGGTGCCGATGGTATCCGAGCGCAGGTCATCTTCGGTGACGTGCGCGAGATCCTGGCGGCCGAGGTAGGTGATCGCCAGTTCGCGGAAGATGTAATCAATGATCGAAGTGGAACGCTTGATCGACTTGTTGCCATCGACCATGCCGTTCGGCTCAAAGCGAGCAAAGAGGAAAGCCTCGACGAACTCTTCGAGCGGGACGCCATGCTGGAGTCCGAGCGAGATGGCGATAGCGAAGCAGTTCATCAGCGAACGGAAGGCGGCGCCTTCGCGATGCATGTCGAGGAAGATCTCGCCAAGCGTGCCGTCATTGTATTCGCCGGTGCGAAGGTAGATCTTGTGTCCACCGACTTCGGCTTTCTGGGTATAGCCACCACGGCGATGCGGCAGTTTGCGGCGTTTCGCGAGATAGCGATAGATAACTTTCTCGGCCATCTTCTGCGAGGCGGCAGAGACGGAGAGCGGCGTGTGAACCTCTTCATGCTCGTCATCTAGCAGAGCGGAATTGAGCGGCTGAGAGAGCTTGGAGCCATCGCGATAGAGTGCGACCGCCTTGTTCATGGTTTCCCACGAGAGACGGTAGGCCTTCTTGACATCGTCAATGGTCGCCTCGGCCGGCATGTTGATCGTTTTGGAGATAGCGCCGGAGATGAAGGGCTGAGCGGCGGCCATCATCCGGATATGCGCTTCATACTGAATGAAGCGGGTCCCCTTGCGACCGCACTTATTGGCGCAGTCAAAGATGGGGAGATGTTTGTCCTGCAACAGCGGGGCGCCCTCGAGGGTCATCGTGCCGCAGCAGTATTCATTGGCGGCTTCGATCTGCTCTTTGGTGAAGCCGAGTTCGCGGAGGAGATTGAAGTCCCAGCGGTCGGTCTGATCTTCGCCAAAGCCAAGGCTGTGATGAACGAAATCTTCGCCGAGGATATGCTTGTTGAAGGCGAAGGTGATATCGAAGACGTTTTCTAATGAGCTTTCGAGTTTGTCGATCTCTTCATCGCCGAAGCCTTTGGCACGGAGCGATTCATGATTGATGAACGGCGCCTGGCGAAGGGTTCGGGTGCCGGTGGCGTAGGTGATGATCGCATTGGTCTGTTCTTCGGAATAACCAAGGCGACGGAGCGCTTCAGGAACCGAATTGTTGATGATCTTGAAATAGCCACCGCCGGCGAGTTTTTTGAATTTCACGAGGGCGAAATCCGGCTCGATCCCGGTGGTGTCGCAATCCATGAGAAGGCCGATCGTGCCGGTTGGGGCGATGACGGTCGACTGGGCATTGCGATAGCCGTAGACCTCGCCAAGTTCGATCGCTCTGTCCCAGACCTGACGGGCGGCCTTGACCATCTCTTCGGAGAGATAGTTCGGGTTGATGCCGATCGGCTTGATAGTGAGGGATTCGTACTCGGACTTGTCCGAGTTGTAGGCGGCGCGGCGATGGTTGCGCATGACGCGAAGCATGGCATCGCGGTTGCGGTAGAAGGCCGGGAAGGCTCCCTGTTCTTTGGCCATTTCGGCGGAGGCCATGTAGGCGCCACCGGTCAGGAGAGCGGAGATCGCACCGCAGAGCGCGTAGCCTTGCGGAGAATCATACGGGATTCCCATGCGCATCAGGACTGTGCCGAGGTTGGCATAGCCGAGGCCGAGAGTGCGGAATTCGTATGACTTCTGGGCGATGACACGCGACGGATATGAGGCCATCAGGACGGAGATCTCGAGGACGACGGTCCAGATACGGATCGCATGCAGGTAGCCCTTGATGTCGAAGTTACCATCGGCATCCACGAACTTGATCAGGTTGATCGAGGCGAGGTTGCAAGCGGTATCATCGAGGAACATATATTCCGAGCAAGGATTGGACGCGTTGATCCGGCCATCATCGGGGCAGGTATGCCATTCATTGATGGTGGTGTCGTACTGGACGCCGGGATCGGCACAAGCCCAGGCAGAGTAGGTGATCTTATCCCAGAGTTGACCGGAAGAGATCGTTTTGATGACCTTGCCGTCGGTGCGGGCTTTCAGCTCCCAGTCTTTTCCATCTTTGAGACGCTCAAAGAAGCTATTGGCAATACGAACCGAGTTGTTTGAGTTCTGTCCGGAGACAGTCAAGTAGGCTTCGGAGTCCCAATCGGTATCATATTCGGAGAACTGGATATCGGTAAAGCCTTGTTTGGCCAGGTCGAGAACTTTCTGGATGTAACCTGGCGGAACGGCGAGACGTCGAGCAAGCCGGATAGCGTCGCGAAGTTTCTGATTGCGGTGCGGGTCTGTTTCATAGACCGAGTTACCGTTGGTGCCGGAGACTCGGGCGGCCTCAACAATAGCCTTAAGCTGCTGCTTGATGACTTTGGAGCCGGCGACGAGGGAAGCGACTTTCTGTTCTTCGACCACTTTCCAGTCGATGAAGTCGAGGATGTCCGGGTGATCCAGGTCGAGGCAGACCATCTTGGCGGCACGACGGGTGGTGCCACCGGACTTGATTGCGCCAGCGGCGCGGTCGCCGATCTTGAGGAACGACATCAAACCGGAGGACTGGCCGCCGCCGGAGAGCGGTTCGGCAGAGCCACGCAGATTCGAGAAGTTGGTGCCGGTACCGGAGCCATACTTAAAGAGGCGGGCCTCACGCACCCAGAGATCCATAATGCCGCCTTCGTTCACCAGATCATCGGAGATCGATTGAATGAAGCAGGCATGGGGCTGGGGGTGTTCATAGGCATTCTTTGATTCGGTCAACGTGTGTGTGACCGGGTCGACATAATAGTGACCCTGCGGTTTGCCGGAGATACCGTACGCCCAGTTGAGGCCGGTATTAAACCACTGCGGGGAATTGGGCGCGGCGATCTGGGTCGCGAGCATATAGCAGAGTTCGTCGTAGAATGCTTTGGCATCCGCGGCGGACTCGAAATAGCCGTGCTTTTCTCCCCAATGTCGCCAGCAACCGGCGAGACGATGGAACACCTGGCGGGCATCCGTTTCGCCACCGGTTTTCTGCTGTCCGTCGGCGTCAAGGCTCGGATTGCCTTGCTCGTCGGTCAGCGGAACACCGGCTTTACGGAAGTACTTTTGAGCCAGAATATCGACAGCTACCTGGGACCAGCTTTCGGGGACCTCGATATTGTCGAGTTTGAAGACGACGGAACCATCGGGATTGCGGATCTCCGAGACACGTTTAGCAAAGGGGATCCGGCTGTACGGTGATTCATCTTCGCGCGTAAAGTAACGATCTATTTTCACACTCCACCTCCTGTGGGGCAGCCAGACTCAAAAGCGACATGTCCATCCGTTGAGATGTCACTGGACTGTCCGGCGGCCGGATACTACTATTCGAGTTATAAAGTCAGGGGATGAGTTCTGGCAGAGCCAGCGCGAGTATAGAAATCATCGGCCGAGCCATATCTCCTGAGCGACCCCAATATATTGGGGTCACAAATGGGGGGACCACTAAAAATTGTGTTTTTGTCTCCCAATCTTCTATCCGATTGTCAAGCAATGGGCTAAGAAGTTGGCGGCGAAGTCGGGTTTTCTGGTTCGGCGGAGATCGAAACAAACCCTAACAATTCGGTAATGATAATCTATTATTCAATAAGCCCTTACAGGGGTCCAGCCTGAGATAACGGGTGACGAAAAGTCCATTATTTTTCGGTTAGCACTTACCTTGTTGAGTTGCTATGAGTTACGAGAATCGCACATCTTATCAACACCGTATGCACAGTGTGCACATTGTTTGAGGGGCCTTTTCTGGCCGAAAATTGGTGATCAGGTGGGGCGAAAAAGCGCCTATTAATGGTGTGGTGATATTACCGTCACGCGCGGCGGATTAGTCAAGCATGCTGGTCGCTCATCATTGATCCCGTTTCTCATTGACAGCATGGCTCCATTATGACTTTAATAGCGCTGGTTTGACCGATCGATCTGGGCGGCGAGGGAACCTCACCGGACAGAGACTGTTGCACAAATCGATTCGCGACCGGGTACCGCCTGTGATCAAACCTACGGCTACTTCTATTCCGGGCGCACAACACAAGGATAGAGATGATAACCAGGCTCCGCCATTATATCCAACTGACCAAGCCGACCATTATGTTGCTGGTGTTGTTCACCGGCGGGACCGCCTTGGTGATGGAGGGGAGTCTGCTGCATGAGCCACTGAAGTTTTTCCTGGTGCTGGTCGGCCTCTATTTGACCGGGGGGAGCGCCAACGCGCTCAATCAATATTTCGAGCGAGAGATCGATGCCAAGATGGAGCGGACAGCGCGCCGTCGTCCGTTGCCCCTGCATTTCCTGGGGCCGAAAGAGGCGCTGATCTTTGCGGTGACGATCGGGGTGATCGGAGTGCTGCTGTTCGGCTACTTCTTTAATTGGCTGACCGCGCTGATGTCGCTGGCGACCCTGCTTTTCTACGCGCTTTTCTACACGCTATTTCTCAAGCCGCACACGTGGCATAATATAGTGATCGGCGGCGCAGCGGGGGCGATGGCTCCGGTTGGGGCTTGGGCGGCAGCGACCGGTCAGACGGCGGTGGCCCCCTGGTTGCTTTTCCTGATCATTTTCCTCTGGACCCCGCCACACTTCTGGGCGCTGGCGCTTTATTGCAAAGAAGATTACATCAAGGCCCGCTTACCAATGTTGCCGGTGATCAAGGGGGATGATGCGACATTCCGTCAGATCATGATCTATACCTATGCGCTTATCCTGGTCAGCCTGGCGCTTTTTGCCGTCGGGGCGGGGTGGCTTTATTTGATAGTGGCGGTCGGGTTGGGCGGATACCTGGTAAAGAAGGCGCTGGTAGCGCGCCGTCTCAAGACGGTGCCGGCCATGCGCGGTCTGTTTGGATTTTCGATCGTCTACCTGTTCGGGCTATTTCTGGCGCTGATCGCGGATATTCTGGTCGCACGGTCGATCTAAGTTGTCGTCCGTCCAACATTTAGTACATAGAACCAAGTAGTCTATAATTTGGCCGACTAGTGAATTGCCGGTTGACATCGGCTATTTTGAGGGTTTAATTCGAGGCCAATACGTAACACAGGAAACGATTACAAGGATCATGCGAGCGCAGTCCGGGCAGATAGATTTTTTCGGTTGTCCTCGCGCCCAATTCTTGTGAAATTAGTAACAAGCATCTGATTCTATGGCTCAGATATTTCCGAAATGGACCAATCAACTTCCGCCAATGCTGGCCGGAGGGGCTGTCTGTCTACTGACAGCAGTAACGCTTTTCTTCTGGTATTACGGATCACCCAGTTACACGGATGTCGGTTATCGGCCAAAACAGCCGGTCCCGTACAGCCATAAGGTGCATGCCGGGGATCTGGGGATGGACTGCCGTTACTGCCACACCGGAGTAGAGAAGTCGTTTGAGGCGAATGTACCTCCCACACAGACTTGCATGAATTGCCACAAGCTGGTGCTCCCCGAGAGTGCCAAGCTGTTGCCGGTTCGTGAGAGCTTTGCGAGCGGCATGCCAATCCAGTGGGTGCGTGTCCACAAGATCCCGGATTTTGCATTTTTCGATCACTCAGCGCATTTGCATGCGGGCGTGGGGTGCGCTTCCTGTCACGGCAATGTTGCCGACATGGAAGAGGTTCAGTTAGTGAAACCGCTTAGTATGGGCTGGTGCCTGGATTGCCATCGCAATCCGGATATGCACCTTCGCCCGGTCAATGAGATCACCAATATGAAGTGGATGCCCCCAGCCGATCAGTTGGAGTTTGCCGCCCGGGTCAAAAAGGAGAAAGGGATCAATCCACCGCAGGATTGTTCAGGATGTCACCGATGAAAGAGAAGAAGCAGACCACCGGACTGGCATATTGGCGGAGTCTCGATCAGCTCGAAAATTCTCCTGATTTCAAGGAATTCCTTCATCGCGAATTTCCGCAGGGGGCCTCGGAGTTTGATAATAGCTGGTCGCGTCGTAGTTTCCTGACGCTGATGGGTGCATCGGTCGCACTCGCCGGATTGGCCGGGTGCCGTCGACCGGTCGATAAGATCGTTCCGTATGTTACCCAGCCTGAAGAGATCACACCGGGGATGCCTAATTATTATGCGACGGCGATGCCGTTCGGTCAGAACGCGCTCGGGTTGCTGGTCAAAAGCATCAACGGTCGTCCGATCAAGATCGAGGGAAATCCTGAGCATGGCTCAACACGCGGATCATCCAGCGTGCTGATGCAGGCGGAGATCCTGAATCTGTATGATCCGGATCGGTCACGCATTCCGACCAAGTCGGGCGCGGTTTCGAACTGGGATGATTTCGTCACGTTCTGGCGCGAGCGGCTGACTTTCTTCCAGGGGAATCAAGGGCAGGGGCTGGCGTTTCTGACTGAAGAATTCCACTCACCGACTCTGTATAGATTGGCCGAACAGATCAAAAAGCAACTCCCGCTGGCGACCTGGGTGGTGTACGAACCGCTGGGGAATGAGCAGGCATATGAGGGAGTGCGGATGGCGACGGGCAAATCACTCCAGCCGCTGTATCAGCTTGATCGCGCCGAAGTGATTCTGTCATTGGATGCGGACTTCATTGCGCACGATTCTGACTCGGTCAGGTTGGCGCGACAGTTCGCGGATGGCCGTCGAGTGATGGCGCAGACGGATAAGATGAATCGGCTGTATGCGGTCGAGAGCAATTACTCGGTAACCGGAGCGACGGCGGATCATCGGCTACGCATCCAATCGCGACAGGTCGGCGACTTCCTGGTAGTGCTCGGCCGGGAATTGCAGTCGATGGGGCTCAGCTTGCCGGCCTTCGCCGGGCTGACGACCACTGGCACGTATGATTCCAAGTGGGTGACCGGGTTGGCGCGTGACCTCGCACGGTCGCGCGGCAAATCGGCGATACTGGTTGGTAAACAGCAGCCTGCCTCGGTGCATGCACTCGCAGTGGCGCTCAACGAAGCGCTGGGGAATGTCGGCACGACACTGACATTTGTAGAAATCAAAGATAGTTATCTTCCTGCCAATGCCGGGCTCAAATCGCTTACCGACCAGATGAAGGCGGGGGCAGTTGATACCTTAGTGATGCTGGGCGGCAACCCGGTCTATTCTGCGCCGGTTGATCTGCAGTTTGCCGCGGCTCTGCCGAAAGTGAAGAACTCGATCCATCTGGCGACGCATGTCGACGAGACTTCGAATCTGTCGACCTGGCATTTGCCGCAGTCGCATTTCCTCGAAGCGTGGGGAGATGTACGGGCGCTGGATGGAACCCTGAGTGTGATCCAGCCGCTGATCGAGCCGCTCTTCAGTTCGCAGTCGACCTGCGAAGTGATGAACCTGCTGGCGACCGGTACGAAAGTTAAGGGATATGATGTAGTGCGGGAGAGCTGGCAGAGTTCACTCGCCGGAGCCGGGTTTGAGAAGTCCTGGCGGAAAGTGCTGCATGACGGCATGCTGCCAGAGAGCGCGGAAGCGCCAGTCGCAGTTTCAGTCGATATGATGGCGGTGCGGAATCATCTGGCGGCGAGTCCGCTACCTTCCGGGATCGCCGATGGAAATAATCTTGAGATCCTGTTTACCGAATCCAACCTGTATGACGGACGCTTTGCCAACAACGGTTGGCTACAGGAATTGCCTGATCCGATCACGCGGCTGTCGTGGGACAATGCTGCCCTGATCAGCCAGAAGACGGCGCAAGCGTTCGGTCTGCACAATGGAGATATGGCGCGAGTAGCCCATCAGGGGAATGAACTTGAGCTCCCGATCTGGATCAATCCAGGTCAGGCAGATAATTCGGTGACAGTGCGGCTCGGCTACGGCCGGACGGCCGCAGGGCGGGTGGCTGAAAACGTTGGGTTCGACTGTTACAAACTGCGGACCTCTAACTCGCTCGGCTTTGGCCTGGGTGCGACCATCAGCAAGGTTGGAAGAACCTACAGTCTGTCGAATGTGCAGGACCATGGTTCAATGGAAGGTCGTCCGATCCTTCGGGAAGCGACGCTCGACCAGTACCAGAAGACTGGTGAATTTTATCCGGAGATGATCGCGCATCCTCCGCTTCTCCCAATGTGGGATCAGCATACGTATGACACCGGTTATCAGTGGGGAATGAGTATCGATCTGACTGCGTGCACCGGCTGCAACGCCTGTGTGATCGCCTGTCAGGCAGAGAACAATATCCCGATCGTCGGCAAGGAGCAGGTATCGCGAGGCCGCGAGATGCACTGGATGCGACTGGATCGGTACTATAAAGGTGATGTTGCTGAGCCGGAAGTGTCGCATCAGCCGATGATGTGCCAGCACTGTGAAATGGCTCCGTGCGAAAACGTCTGCCCGGTGGCGGCGACGGTCCATGACAAAGAGGGGCTCAATGTCATGGTCTACAACCGGTGTATCGGGACGCGGTATTGTTCCAACAACTGCCCCTACAAGGTGCGCCGATTCAATTTCTTCAACTACACCAAGGATCTTCCGGAGACGGTCAAGATGGCGCAGAATCCGGATGTGACGGTGCGAACGCGCGGTGTGATGGAGAAGTGCACGTTCTGTATTCAGCGGATCAACGCGGGTAAGCTGGCGGCCAAGTTGGAGGACCGGACGGTTAACGATGGTGAGATCGTGACCGCCTGTCAGCAAGCGTGCCCAAGCAAAGCGATCGTCTTTGGAAATATCAATGACCCGTCGAGCCAGGTGGTGGCGCTCAAGAAGGGGAACCGCGATTACGCGGTGCTGGAAGAGCTGAACACCAAGCCGCGGACGACATACCTTGCAAAAATCCGAAACGTCAATCCGGAGATCGGGACAGCCGTTGTTTCCGGGGACGCTCATGCAACGCATAAAGGGTGACCGTGAGTACTGACATTCATTCACCTTCATCAGTCTCAACCGAGCCACCGCTGATCAAGGGGAATCCGACGTTCCATGCCATCACTGAGAAGATCAGTGAGTTGACGGAGCGCAAGATCTCTCTGGAGTGGCTGGTCCTGTTTGGCATGGCCGTGTCGATCGTACTGGTGTTACTCGGATCAGTAGGCTTTTTGGTTTGGGAAGGGACAGGGATCTGGGGGCTTAACATTCCGGTGGGATGGGGATTGGCGATCGTCAACTTCGTCTTCTGGGTCGGTATCGGCCATGCCGGGACGCTGATCTCGGCGATCCTGTTCTTGTTCCGTCAGCGGTGGCGGACCTCGATCAACCGATTTGCCGAGGCGATGACGATCTTTGCTGTTATCTGCGCGCTGATCTTCCCGTCGATCCACGTCGGTCGAGTCTGGCTACTTTACTGGGTCTTTCCGATCCCGAACCAGATGTCGATGTGGCCGAACTTCCGCTCGCCGCTTCTCTGGGACGTGTTTGCCGTCAGTATTTATTTCACCTGTTCATTGGCGTTCTGGTATGTCGGGTTGATCCCGGATCTGGCAACGCTGCGCGATCGCGCCAAAACCAAGTGGCGCAAACTGACTTTCGGGATATTCTCGCTCGGCTGGCGAGGCGGCCAGCGTCAGTGGCGGAATTATGAAAAAGCATATTTGATCCTGGCGGGGGTATCGACTCCGCTGGTATTGTCAGTGCACTCGGTGGTTTCGACGGACTTCGCAGTCTCGATCATCCCGGGCTGGCACACGACGATCTTCCCGCCCTACTTTGTCGCCGGCGCTATTTTCTCGGGGTTTGCCATGGTGCTTACTCTCGGGATCCTGGTTCGAAAAGCATTCAAGCTTGAAGATATCATTACGGTCGACCATCTGGAGAAGATGAACAAGATCATGCTGGTGACCGGTATGATGGTCGGCTACGCGTATTCCTGTGAGTTCTTTATCGCCTGGTACAGCGGCAATCCGTATGAGCGGTTTGCGTTCATCAATCGTGCCTTTGGGCCGTACTGGTGGTCGTACTGGACGATGATCTTCTGCAACGTGGTGGTGCCGCAGATCTTCTGGTTCAAGAAGTATCGCCGGCATATCGCGATCATGTTTGTCGCCTCGATCCTGATCAATGTCGGGATGTGGTTTGAGCGGTTTGTGATCGTGGTGACACTGGCGCGGGATTTCCTCCCATCGAGTTGGGATCATTATACTCCGACCTTCTGGGACTGGGCGACGATGATCGGGTCATTCGGCCTGTTTTTCACCCTGTTCCTGTTATTCCTTAAATTCCTGCCGGTCGTGTCGATGGCCGAGGTGAAGGGTGTACTGCCGCAGGCGGATACGCATCACCATGGTCACGGATCGCACGCGAAAAACGCGGGAGGTCATGAATGAGCGAAACAATGGCCGCTCCGGCGAAAGAGAAAATTTACGCGGTGATCGCGGAGTTTGCCGGTCCGAATGAATTACTGGGCGCCGCCGAAAAGGTGCGCGATGCCGGATATAAGAAGTGGGATGTTCACTCGCCGTTCCCGATCCATGGGATGGATGATGCGATGGGGGCGGGACAGTCGAAAGTCGGCTTGATCGCCGGGGCATGCGGTGCGGTAGGACTTGTCTCCGCGTTTGCGTTGCAGTATTGGACGCAGGCGGTGGATTATCCGCTGGTGATCGCGGGGAAGCCGTTCAATAGCTATCAGGCCTGGGTGGTCGTTTGTTTTGGACTGACCATTCTCTTCTCGGCGCTTGGTGCGGTGTTCGCCATGTTGATCCTGAATCGACTGCCGATGTGGTTCAACGGGCTGTTTTATTCCGAGCATTTCAGCGCCAAAGTGAATGATGACGGGTTTTTCGTCAGTATTGAATCGGACGATGCGAAATTCGACCCGGCCAAGACCGAGGCATTCCTGAAATCGATAGGTGGTTCGCACGTGGAGGTGGTACGAGGACTATGAAGAAACTGCTACTCTCCATTGGCTGTCTACTGGCTTTGGGTGGCTGCATGCGCGGCACGCCATCGGACAAGCCGCCGATCCACATGAATCCGAATATGGATGATCAGTCGCGCTACGATGTGCAGTCGAAGAGTCCGTTTTTTGCGGATAGTGCAACGATGCGGATCCCACCGGCCGGAACGGTCGCGCGCGGGTTCCTTCGGGAGAACGATGCGCTGCATAGCGGCACCAACCCGGATGGCTCATTATTTGATGGGATGCCGGTTCCGATCACGATGCAGCTTCTGCAGCGTGGTCAAGAGCGATACAATATTTTCTGCTCGCCGTGCCATGGCCGGACCGGGGATGGGAAGGGAATAGTGGTTAATCGGGGGCTGTTGCCGCCGCCATCATTCCATGAGCAGCGACTGGTCGATACCGCGAATGGCTACATTTTCAATGTGATCACCAACGGGATCCGCAATATGCCGCCGTATCGGTTCCAGGTTTCGGTTGAGGACCGGTGGGCGATCATTGCCTACTTCCGGGCCTTGCAGCGTTCGCATGCGGCGACGATAAACGATGTTCCACAAGAGATGCGTGGTACCCTGAAATAGCGTGAATGCAGATGACACTGAATAAAGTTACTTATATGTTGAGCGACCCTGGGAAATTCGGCATGCGGATGTTGATAGCCGGGGGCGCCGGGTTGATCCTGTCGATCCTGGGTTGGGTGCTGGATGCAGACCGATTTTTCCATGCCTACCTGACAGCCTTTGTCTTCTGGACATCGATCGGGCTGGGAGCATTGTTTTTCACGATGCTGCACCATCTGGTCGGGGCGCGCTGGAGTGTGGTGATCCGACGGATCTCCGAGAGTATCATGATGGTGCTTCCGTATATGGCGGCGCTATTCATACCGGCGTTGATCGGGATGCATTCGCTCTATCACTGGAGCCATGCGGATGCGGTGGCGCATGATGCGTTGTTGCAGGCGAAGTCCGGGTATCTCAATCAGACCTTTTTCATCATCCGGACAGTGTTTTTCTTTGCGATCTGGTCTTTGCTGGCGATCAAGCTGCACAAGCTTTCGCTGAAGCAGGATAAGGGAGACACGCAGGCGATCGGCGATGCGATGCGCAAGACCAGCGCATGGGGAATGCTCCTGTTTGCCGTGACCGTGACTTACGCGGGGTATGACTGGCTGATGTCATTAAACCCACATTGGTTCTCGACAATTTTCGGCGTCTATTTCTTTGCGGGTGGGCTGCTGTCGGTGATCGCGTTCATGACGCTGATCGCGTTGGCGCTCCGTCGGAAGGGGATACTAGCCGACACGATAACGGTGGAACACTACCATGACCTGGGCAAGCTGATGTTTGCCTTCACGGTTTTTTGGACCTACATCGGATTCTCCCAGTATTTCCTGATCTGGTATGGTAACGTGCCGGAGGAGACTGTCTGGTATCTGGCGCGATGGGAAGGGAGCTGGCAGTTTGTCAGCATGGTGATCCTGTTCGGACATTTTGTGCTGCCGTTTGTGGCGCTGCTGTTCCGGGCGACCAAGCGGACACCGATCGCCCTGACGTTGATCGGGTGCTGGATCCTCCTGATGCACTGGGTCGATATGTATTGGCTGGTGTATCCGACGCTGCTCAAAGAGGGAGCGAGCATCAACTGGATCGAACCGGCGACCATGCTATTTATCGGCGGTGTCTTTCTCTGGGGATTCTGGGGACGCTTCTCGCGTCACCCGCTGATCCCGGTGCAGGATCCGAAACTGGCCGGATCGATCAATCACGTTAATCCGTTCTGAGGAGAGATATGTCAAGTACCTCACCTGATCATCACGACAAGCCATTCGGCTATGAGAAGCGCGACGCCAATCTCAAGGTGATCGGCCTGGTGACCGCCGCTACGGCGTTGTTCGTGATCCTGTCGGTTATCGTGGTGGACAATATTTTCGTGCTGACAAAAGAAGAGATCATTTACGATACGGTGTTAAAGCCGGAGTCGATCTCGTATCGTGACCTGCGGGCGCGGGAAGACGAGATCCTGAATTCTTACAAGATCCTAGATGCCGCCAAGGGCGTCTATCAGATCCCCATAGACCGGGCGATGCAGCTCGTGGCCGACGAGGCCTATCGAGCAGGAACCGGCCCTCGGTAAGCATAGACTTGCTCGGTCCGTTATAAGCAGTTTTAGGTGAACTTTCCCCGATGGGGGCTGTTCACGCAGTATGGTCTTCAAGGGCATGAACATGGACAAAACAAGGTTTTATTTATCCTGTTTCCTTCTCAGTTTTCTTTTGATTCTGACTGGAGAATCGCCTTTATTGAGCCAAGTTGTCCTTGATTCGGTACCGGAATTAGCCGGAGTCGGGATCACCGAACATCTGGGCGAGACGGTCCCGATGGATCTGGCGTTCACTGATGAAACCGGGCGTCGAGTGACCCTGGCCGACTATTTCAAGTCGGACAAGCCGGTGATCCTGAATCTCGTTTACTATCAGTGCCCGATGCTTTGCAATCTGGTGCTGAACGGGATGGTGACCGGGGTCAAGGGGATGGATTGGTTGCCAGGGGAGAAGTTCGATCTGGTGGCGGTGTCGATCAATCCGGCGGAGACCTGGCAGTTGGCCGCGGCGAAAAAAGAGAATTATCTGGCGGAATTGGGGAGACCGGGGGCAGAGGCCGGCTGGCATTTCCTGGTAGGTGATTCGACGCAATCGCGAGCGTTGGCCAAGGCGGTCGGGTTCGGCTACAAATATGATGAAGAGCAGAAGGAGTTTGCTCACTCGGCGGCGGCCTTTGTGCTGATGCCGGATGGGAAGATCTCCCGCTATTTGTATGGAATAGAATTCAGTCCCCGCGATCTGAAGCTGGCCCTACTGGAGGCTTCGGACGGGAAGATCGGAAATACGCTCGATCGGCTGATCCTTTACTGCTTCCACTATGATCCGCAGGCGAAAGGGTATGTACTTTTCGCGACGAATGTGATGCGGATCGGTGGGGCGTTGTCGGCGATCATTTTGGGAATATTCGTGGCGCTGTTGTGGCGACATGAGCGAAAAAACCGTCAGCGGCAGTTGGCTCTTTCAGTCGACGGGTCGATGACGGGAAATCGGAGATAACGGAAAGTTATGGACACAACGGGCAACCTGTTTTTGCCACCGGCGAATTCGACGCTGGCCAGTGAGATCGATCCGCTCTGGGGATTTCTCTTCTGGTCGAGCACTATCATGTTCATCATTGTCGTCGCGCTGATCACCTTCTTCGTGGTGAAGTACCGTCGACGGGGTGAGGATACGCTGACGACCGGGGTATCACACAACACGACGCTGGAAGTTCTCTGGACGGTGATCCCGACCGTATTGGTGATGGTCATTTTCGTCTGGGGATTCAAGTCGTTCATCAAGTTCTATGTGGCACCCAAAGATGCGCTGGAAGTCAAAGTGACCGGGCAGAAGTGGTTCTGGTCGTTTGATTATCCGGCCGGCGCGAATACGGTCAACGAACTGACCGTACCGGTTGGGAAGCCGATCAAGTTGCTGATGTCGTCCAAGGATGTGCTGCACAGTTTTTATGTCCCGAATTTCCGCATCAAGCGCGATGTGTTGCCGAACCGGTACCAGGTGGCATGGTTCGAAGCGACCCAGGTCGGCGAATACCAGATATTCTGTACAGAATACTGCGGTAAGGGACACTCCGAGATGCTGGGGAAGGTGAAAGTGGTATCGGAGACAGATTTCAATAAGTGGCTGGAGTCATCATCGGGGATGGGCGAAGGGATGTCTCTTGAAGAGTTCGGGGCGCAGTTGTACAAGTCAAAGGCGTGTGTCACCTGCCATACGCTGGATGGAAAGAAGCTGGTTGGTCCGAGTTTCCTTGGGCTATTTGGCCGCCAGGAGGCGATGACCGATGGCCAGCGGTTGGTTGCGGATGAAAATTACATACGCGAGTCGATCCTCGACCCGCGCGCGCATATCGTCAACGGGTATGATCCGGTAATGCCGACCTATCAGGGGATCCTGAAAGACCGTCAGATCGACGCCCTGATCGCTTACATAAAGACGCTGAAATAATCGAGGATAGGTAATAGAATGGAAAATGTCATTCCCCAGACGCATTACCTGAACAGTCCGAAGGGCTGGAAGAGCTGGCTGTTTACGCTCGATCACAAGCGGATCGGGATCATGTATTTTGCGGCGATCATGTTCTTCTTTTTCTTCGCGGGAGCGCTGGCGATCGTGCTTCGCACGGAGCTGTTGAATCCCGGCCAGGATTTCATGAATGCCGAAGCGTATAACCGGATATTCACGCTGCATGGCGCGATCATGATCTTCCTCTTTATCATTCCATCGATCCCGGCGGCATTGGGGAATTTTGTCTTGCCGCTGATGATCGGGGCAAAGGATGTCGCGTTCCCACGGCTTAACCTGGCAAGCTGGTATGTGTTTGTCTTTGGCGCTTTCTTCGGGATATACTCACTGATCACCGGCGGCGCGGATACCGGCTGGACATTTTATACGCCATACAGCACGAGTTCAACCTCCTCGGTTTCTTCGATGTTGCTGGCGGCGTTCATTCTCGGGTTTTCTTCGATCTTCACCGGAATCAACTTCATTGTAACGATACACAAGCTTCGAACACCGGGGCAGACCTGGTTTAAGTTGCCGCTGATGGTCTGGGCGCTCTATGCTACGGCGCTGATCCAGGTGCTGGCGACGCCGGTGCTGGCGATCACGCTGGTGCTGCTGCTGCTGGAACGGACAATGGGGATCGGGATATTTGACCCGGCGATGGGTGGTGATCCGGTCTTGTATCAGCATTTCTTCTGGTTCTATTCTCATCCGGCGGTGTATATCATGATCCTGCCAGGGATGGGGATCATCAGCGAGTTGATCTCGCATATGTCGCACCGGAAGATCTTCGGTTATAACGCGATCGCGTTTTCATCGTTTGGTATTGCGCTTGTTTCGTTCCTGGTCTGGGGACACCATATGTTCACCTCGGGGCAGTCGGAACTGGCGGCGGTGATCTTCTCGTTCCTCACGTTTTTTGTCGGGATACCATCGGGGGTAAAGGTCTTCAACTGGGTCATGACATTATATAAGGGGCAGATCAGTTTGCGGACCCCGATGCTGTATACATTGTCATTCCTGATCCTATTTACGATCGGCGGGTTGACCGGGATATTTCTGGGCGCCCTGTCGGTGGATATCCATGTACATGACACGTATTTCGTCGTCGCCCACTTCCACTATGTGATGATGGGGGGGACAGTGATGGCGCTGTTGGGCGGGATACACTTCTGGTGGCCGAAGATGTTCGGGCGGATGTACAACGAGTTCTGGGCGAGCACCGCAGCAGTGATCATCTTCATCGGTTTCAACATGACCTTTTTCACGCAGTTCATCCTGGGGTCTCTCGGGATGCCGCGACGATATTTCACATATCTGGACCAGTATCATGGCCTGCATGCCTTTTCAACCTACGGCGCCTGGGTGCTCGGGCTCGGCTTCCTCATTATGGGTATCTACCTGGTGCACTCATTGATCAAGGGGAAGCCGGCAGGGAATAACCCGTGGGGAGCGCTCGGCTTCGAGTGGGAGACGACCTCTCCGCCGCCGACCGAGAACTTCTTCACGCAGCCGCAGGTAACGCATGGTCCGTACGACTATGACAAAGTTTTGATCCAGCGCGAACCGGATCGGTTGCGCTAAACCCCGACGAGGTAATGAAGAGAATGGCGAACCACGCACAGTCGCATTCATCGCTCGACGAACATGTCGCGCACCATTTCACCGATGCCGAGCAGCAGCGGGATTCCGCAAAGCTCGGGATGTGGGTGTTTCTGCTGACCGAAGTTTTGTTCTTCGGCGGGCTCTTCTGCGCTTACGCGATCTTCAAATCCTGGAATCCGGAGATGTTCCATGCCGCACACAAGGCGCTGGATGTCAAGATGGGGTTCATTAATACGCTGGTGCTGATCACGAGTTCGGTGACGATGGCGCTGGCGATCCGGTCGATGCAGGTGGGGAACAAAAAGGCGACGATGTATAATCTGATCGCCACGCTGGTATTCGCCGGCATCTTCCTGGTGATCAAGTATTTCGAGTATTCGCACAAATTCCACCTGGGGCAGCTTCCGGGGAAATATTACACGTTTACGGGGATCGAAGGGACCAACCCGCATATCTTCTTCTCGATCTATTTCGTGATGACCGGGATCCACGGGCTTCACGTGATCGGCGGTATGATCGCGATCGCCATCATGCTGTACAAAACGAAGAACGACCAGTTTAATGCGGCGTATTACAACCCGATCGAGGTGACCGGCCTGTACTGGCATCTGGTCGACCTGATCTGGATCTTCCTGTTCCCCCTTCTTTACCTGGTGTCGTGAGGAGAGCAAACAATGTCTACTAGTCATACGACCGGTCATGCGCAGCATCATATTACACCGTTAAAGGTCTACCTGCTTATCGGGGGGATCCTGCTGGTGATGACGGCTGTCACAGTGGCGGTAGCCGGGATCGATTTTGGTCCGGCCAATATTCTGATCGCCATGTTGATCGCGGGGTTCAAGGCGAGCCTGGTCGCGTTTTTCTTCATGCATCTCTGGTATGACAATAAGCTCTATTTCCTGATCTTCTTCAGTTCGCTGGCGTTTTTGGCGGTTTTCATTGGGTTAACCATGTTTGATACTGAGCGCCGGTATGAGCTGGAGAGGATAGTGGATGGTCCGATCGAGCCGAAGGCGATCATTTATCAGAATGCGCCGACAACTCCTCCAGCACCCGGTGGGGCGACAGTCACGGACAGCGCCAACGCGGCGGTTGATACGATGATGGCCCCGGTCGACAGTGCGGCCGCGAGCGGCCATTAGACTCTACTTTGCACTTGCGCACCGGGCGATCGGCGCGTAGTGTAGTGGCGATGCCACGGGGCGGCAGACGGAATTTTCGCCCCGGAAATGAGCCGCCAGATGCAATCCTTTCGTCGCCTCGCATTCTTCTCAACCATAGCCACATACATATTGATCTTTGTCGGGGGGCTGGTCCGGGTCTCCGGAGCGGGACTGGGCTGTCCTGACTGGCCGAAGTGCTACGGCCGGTGGTTTCCTCCGTTGTCGGTCAGCGATCTTCCACCGGATATTGGCGCGACCAGCCTGACGGTGGTTTTGTCATGGATCGAGTATGTCAACCGACTGGTCGGGGTGTCGGTTGGATTCCTGATCCTGGCGGTGGCGATCATGGCATTGGTCAAGTACCGTCACCTTCCGAAGATTCTCTGGCCATCGCTGGCGGCGGCGGTGTTGGTCGCTTATCAGGGGTGGCAAGGGGGGAAGGTGGTTACCTCGGAGCTGGAGCCGCTCCTTATTTCCATGCATCTTCTGCTCTCGTATCTGATCGTCAGTCTCTTGATCTATGTGACTCAGCAGACCTACTACCAGACGGTGCCGGCCGGTGAAACGGCCCGGCCAAAGTATCCGTCACAGGCGGTGCGCTGGTGCGGGTGGCTTTGGGTTGGCGGGATGTTGCAGATCGTGCTGGGGACTCAGGTGCGTGAGGCGATCGAAATGATCGCTCGAGAATTTCCACTGCTTAAGGATAGCCAGTTGATAAGTCAGGTTGCGGTCTGGAATGATATTCACATGATATCAGGCGCGTTGATGGTCTTTTTCACTTGGTTTGCAGGATACTCAATACTCCGGATGAGTCAGCAAATCTCCCAATTAGTCCGGTTGGCGTTGCGGGGGATGATGCTTCTGATGTTGGTCGAACTTCTGCTTGGGCTGTTCTTCTATGCATTTGGACTGGCGCCGATTGCGCAGCTTTTTCACCAGTGGGCGGCGGGTCTGTTCATTGGATTGGCGATGGTGGCGTTTTTCGGCGTGCGACATACCGGGGCAGATATTGTCTCCTATGGCAGGTCGTTTGCGAGAGTGCTGATGCCGATGGCGGCGGGAGTTATCGGGCTGGCACTGATCGCTTACCTGGTGGTCGACCGTGCCGAAGCGGAGCGGCAGAGTCTGCCGGTCAATACTCCGGTGCCGGAGTTTCAGTTTGTGGAGCGGAGTGGTCAGCCATTTGGATTGGAAGAACTGAAAGGGAAAGTCAATATAGTCGAGTTCTTCTTCACCAGTTGTCGCGGGCCCTGTCCGGCGATGAATGCGACATTCAGCGAGCTATACCGGGAGTATGCCGGGAGCGAGCAACTTCGATTGGTTTCAATCACCGTTGATCCAGAGACAGACACGCTGGAGACGCTCAGGGAATACGCGCAGCGATTCAACGTGACCGATGACCGCTGGGTCTTTATCCGCGGAGAGATGGACCAGGTGGTCTGGCTGGCGGAGAAGGGGTTTGGGGTGAGCGGAGATCTGCCCGGCATGCACAGCACGAAGTTCATTCTGGTCGACCCTGCGGGAAATATCAGGGGATATTATGCGTATGATGATCCGGGTGCACTGAAGCTGCTTCGGGCGCATGCAGCGGTACTGGCAAAGGAGATGTTGTGACAGTTCAGGACCTTCCATCCGTCAATGCGACGCTTAACCTCATCAGTTCGCTCTTTTTGCTCCTGGGGTATATCTATGTGAAGCGGGGGAAGCCGGAGATTCATAAGAAACTGATGATAAGTGCGCTGGTATCATCGGCACTGTTTCTCATCTGCTACCTGGTATATCATTATGCGGTTGGCTCGGTCCCGTATGCAAAACAGGATTGGACTCGCCCGGTTTACTTTGCGATTCTCATTCCTCATGTGATATTGGCGGCGGTGATGGTGCCATTTATCCTGCTGGCGGTCTGGCATGCCTTCCGGGGGAATTTTGTCAAACATACGCGCATTACGAAATGGCTCTGGCCAGTCTGGATGTTTGTGTCGGTATCGGGGGTTGTCGTATATCTTATGCTTTACCAGTTGTAGCCCTCAATGGAAACTGCATTGGCGGCGGGTCGTATAAGGGGCATTGGCCAATCCAGAGGAAAGGGAGCGGGTCATCAATGTTCAGATCGTTAGCGAATCGTTCTGTTTTCAGTCTGTTTGTTCTCTCCACGATATTCTCTCTCAGTTTCATCACTCCAACCGTCGCTCAGGATAGAAAGATCATCAGCATTACACCGGTGGTGAAGATCGCTATCGAGGGGATGGTGCGCGACTTTGACAGCCAGCAGCCGATTCCCTTTGCGACTGTGCAGGTCGAAGGGACGGGGCAGTCGACGGTCGCGAATGACGCGGGGAGATACCGGTTGATCGTGGAACAAGGGCTGGAGTATCGTCTCAAGTGCAGTCATATCGCCTATTATTCAGAGCGAGTGACGGTGATTGCGGTTGAGGGAGGAGTCAGTCAGGACTTCGCCCTGCATCCGGCGATGATCGAAATTCCCGGGACCAGCGTGTTTGACCGGGCGGTCGATCCGGCGCAGCGGATCATTCTCGAGGCGATCGCACGGAAAAAGGATATTCTGAGCAAACTGCATGACTATAGTTTTGATGCCTATACCAAGCTGGTGGTGCGGGACAGCAAAAAGCCGGATTCGCTCAATATCCTTTTGATCACGGAAACGCAGGTGACCTGTTATTGGGAGCAACCGGACAAATACAAAGAGGTGATCACGGCGCGGAAACAGTCCAAGAATATCGAGGCTGAAAACAATCTCGTGACGGTGGGGGAGATACTCAATTTCAATAAGAATCGAATTGAGGCCGGGGAGATGTCGATCGTTTCACCAACAGCCAACGATGCGCTTGATTTCTATGACTATTCGCTGATGGATACGACTTTCATTGACAGTCAGCGGGTCTTTGTGCTGGCAATCGAACCGAAGAATGACCTTGAGACATTGTTCAAGGGGACGATCCATATCGCGGATTCTACCTTCGATGTGGTGGCGGTTGATGTCGGTTTCAGCGGCCTTCGGTCGGCATTCATCAAGAATCCCCGTTATAGCCAGCACTGTGCGCAATTCAACAATGAGTATTGGTTGCCGGTGGAGATACGGTTTGGCGCCGATGTCAAACTGCCGATCCCTTTTCCGGGATTTCCGAGTGAGATGTCGTTTCAGCATGTGGCCTCGCTCCATAATTTCAGTATTGAGCAAGGGATTAAGAAGGGGACATTTGGTGAAATTGTACTGGAAGTGACAGAGGAGGCCGACTCGTTTGATTCGACTGCCTGGAACAACCAGCAGTCAATACCATTGACGCAGGATGAAATGACTGGCTATCAACGGATCGACTCGCTGGAATCGGTGCCGAAACCGATCGGGAAGCAGTTGGCGATGGCGCTGATCGGGCTGCCTTTCATCGTGTCTACCAGGGATGAACTTTTCCATTTCAATCGCGCCGAGGGGGCATACCTCGGGTATGGTATGTACTCTAACAAACTACTTCCGCGAACATCATTGAACGGCGGGGTCGGGTACGCCTTTGGAGCGGAGTACTGGCAATGGCGGGTTGGCGCGTATTTTGAGCCATTGAAAACGTGGCCGCTTACGGCATATGCAGGGTATCATGATTATACATGGCGCCGTGCGACGGTCATTCATAGGTGGGGGAGTAATATGACTCTGCCGGCGCTGTGGAACCAAACCGACCCGTTTGACTACTTTAAGGAGAAAGGATTTTCGCTTGGCCTTTCAACCAAACTGGTCAACCAGACTCGGCTTTCGATCGGATACGGTAATTTCCATCAGAAATCAATGGCACTGGCATCGGATTCACTCAATAGCGATTACAGCTTTTTTGGTGAAGAGGACTCAATTCGGGCAAATCCGGCCATAGCTGACGGACACCTAAGAGACCTCTCCGTCGGATTCAGCGTTGATACACGGCCCCGCATGTTGCGTAAAGGGAAGACTGAGGTGGTAGGAGAGCCGTTGTATTCGGAGTTTTCTGTTGGGCTGGTGCATACATCGCCCGGCTTGCTCAAAAGCGATTTTGATTTCACCAGTTATCACGCGACTCTCTTTCATCGGCAGCGAACTTTGGGCATGGGGGTGACGTCATTATGGGCATATTACGGCGCATCGGATAAGCCATTGCCGCCACAGCGCTACTTTACAATGGAATACAGTCCTCTCGACTTTTATCAGGACCGGTCATTCAAAACGCTCGATCAGACACTTTTCGCCGGTGACCGGCTGTTTGCAGTCAGCATGCGGCATGAGTTCCGGAGATCGCTTTGGGTGAAAAGCGGGTTGCCGGTGATAAAGAAGATCCCCTGGTGGCTGAGTGTACATGGCGGGGCGTTCTGGAGTGACTTCAAGCATCAGCCTGACCCGGATCAGATCTATGGTCAGGTGGCGCGCAAGGCGTATTCGGAGATCGGGTTTTCATTGGGGAATCTGACGCCATTTATCTCGCCGTTCAATTTCAGCGCGGGGTTTACCTGGCAGTTGTCCGCCTACGAAACGAGCGATTGGACATTTAGTTGGGGAATTGAGTTCTAAAGCAAAAGCATGAGCGACCTACGTTTTAGTATAGTCTCTGAAGAGGGAGCGTTGGTCGGGGTAGCGCTTCATGCGGGGAATCGCGTTCGGCCAAACCTACTGGATCACTTTGCCCTGACTGAGATCGAGCGACTCTATGAAGAGGACCCCGGGACAGATCTGTTGGCGGAAATTGCTCCCACCAGACTAATCTCCCACATATCCCGTTTTGAGCATGACCTAAATCGACCACGTGAAAAGGCTGTGTATCGACATCCCGATGATGCGTGGGGAATGACAGTGTGGAAAACAGACTTGCCGGATGCGGCAATTGCTGAGTCACTGGACCATTACGACGAATTCTATCGAACTGCTCAAGCGATGTTGCGGCACAAAGTCGAGAAATACGGGAAAGCCCTCGTGCTTGATTTGCATTCATATAATCACCGTCGGTCCGGACCGACGATGCCTGCCGCGGATAGCTCCGGCAATCCAACGATAGAGATCGACACAACCGAAACGAACCGGCAGCGTTGGTCGGGCCAAATTGATCGCCTGATCGAATGCTTGCGAGATCAAACGTGGAATGGCGAGAGGTTGGATGTTCGAGAGAATGTCAGATTCAGAGGTCCGGGGCATTTTGCCAAATGGGTCGAGGAGAGTTTTGGTGGATCGATCTGCGTGGTTTCCATCGAGGCGAAGAAGGTGTACATGGATGAATGGACCGGGGAGATAGACCAGACATCGGTAGAATCACTGCGGCGAGTACTCAAGATTGGAGTTGAGGCTCTGTCTGAGAGAATATTCGGCGAATAAAAAAAGCGAGGCATCACTACCTCGCTTTGTCATCTGCGGAGCGGTCGGCTTAGTTTGTCGCCCGCTTGGCTTCGTACTTTCGGTACAGCTCTTTCTGCTTATTATCCAAATCGACCTTTCGACCACCAATGTATGCTTGTGTAACGTTGTGGGTGAGGGGGTCGAGGATATCTCCTCTGGAGACGATCAGCGTCGCTTTCTTGCCGATTTCGAGCGAGCCGATCTCTTTATCAACGCCAAAAAGCTGAGCCGGGATAAGGGTGATAGCCCGAAGCGCCAGATCTTTGTCCAATCCATAAGCGACCGCATTGCCTGCCTGGAAGGGGAGATTGCGCGAACCCCATGTATCGAATGTCCCGAAACAGAAGGTAACTCCGGCTCTGGCCAGGAGTGCCGGAATGCTGTATGCGAGGTCATAGGCATCATCATGTCGCATCGGCATTGAGGTAGTTGGTGCGACAATCACGGGGATGGAATTGGCGGTTAGCAATTCGGCGACTTTCCACGCCTCACGTCCACCAGAGATCATCAGTTTAAAGCCAAAGCGTTTGCTGAAGGCAACGGCTTCTTCGATCTGTCGCTGATCATCGGCCGAGATGATGACTGGAAGCTCGCCGGAGAAGACCGGGAGCATCGCTTCCCATCGGGTATCCTGCTTGATATTGGGATCGGCTTGTTTGGCCAGAGAATAGGCGTGGGCACTTTCAAAGAGCTGGGCGATGGCGACCCGGTTCTCGGTCATCTCCTTTTTCTGTTCTTCAACCGTTTTTTCAGACCACCAGGCATCTACAATGGCCGACGAGGGCCATGCCATATGCAGAGCGACGATCGGCTTTTCGGCGGCATCTTCGCGAGTCCAGCCATCCATGTTCATAAGACTGGAGCGTCCCTGAATCAGCGCGCCACCGGACACGACGAGGCAAGTGAGGACACCGTTGGAGCGTACAGTTGGAATGATCTCCGAATCGGGGCTGTAGGCGACCCAGGCTTTCAGGTCGGCATTGTTGCGGCCGATTTCGTTGTTATCGTTGGAGCCGCGGACTGAGCCAACTTCGACCAGGCCGACCTGCGTGTATCCATTGATAAGTCCGGGATAGACCATTTGACCGGTAACATCAATCACCTCCGCACCAGCGGGGGGCGTGATGCCGCGGGCGATCTGGGTGATACGACCATTCTCAAAGAGCAGATCAGTATTCTCCAGAACACCATTGGAAATGGTGTAGAGGGTGCCGCCTTTGAGGAGAATCGGAGCGGTCTGCGGTGCGCCGGGAATATAATCATGGGCGCAGATCGATGCTGCTGTCAGCACCAGCAGCAGGGAGAGGAGTTTAGTGAGTCGCATGGTATTCATTCCACTCCTTCCAGTAGTCGAATTGATCTTCGCAGTCCCACTCTCGTTCGCGTGGTTTGTATCCTTCGCGCCATCGTCCCTTAAAATCGGAGGGTGCAGAGAGCGCCTTCTGAATGAGAGCCGCCTTCTCAGTGAGAATCGCGACGCGGGCTTTCAGGTCGGTCTCGATATCAAAATAAACGCGGCCATCGATCAAGGTCATTTCCGGTTTTGAATAGATAGAGAGCGGATTACCATTCCAGACGACCAGATCAGCATCTTTGCCGACTTTGATAGACCCGACGCGGTCATCGATCTTCAACTGCTTGGCGGGATTGATGGTGACCATCTTGATGGCATCAAGCTCGCTCATGCCGCCATACATGATCGACTTGGCGGCTTCGTGAGCGAGGCGACGGCCAAGTTCCGGGCTATCGGAATTGATCGAAGTAATAATGCCGCGCTCATTCATCATAGCCGGGTTATGCGGGATGGCGTCGTACACCTCGAACTTGTAGGCCCACCAGTCAACGATGGATGAGGCGGTGGCGCCGTGCTTGGCCATCTCATCGGCGACCTTGTATCCCTCAGTGACGTGGGTGAAGTTTTGGACTTTGAAGCCGAATTCCTCGGCCAGCCGCATCAGCATCAGAATCTCAGTGTACACATAGGAGTGACAGTGGATCAGCATTTTGTTGGTGATGATGTCGAGGGTTGCCTCGAGATTGAGGTCACGACGCGGTGGGATGGTCCGTTCCTTCTCTCTGGCCGGGAGCGCGTTATATTTCTTCCAATCATCGCCATACTCGCGCGCCGCCTGGTAAACATCGCGGAGAATCGATTCCACACCCTGTCGGCTCTGCGGGTAACGGATGCTGTACTGTTCGCCCCAGTTGCTCTGCTTGACGTTTTCGCCGAGCGCCATTTTGACGGTCGGGATGGTGTTAGCAAACTTGAGTTCTTCAGAGGAGGCACCCCAGCGAGGTTTGATGATCTGGGCCTGTCCGCCAATCGGGTTGGCAGAGCCATGCAGGATCTGCAGAGTGGTGACACCGGAGGCGACGGCCCGATAGAGGTTGATATCATCGGGGTCGATTATGTCGCCGATGCGGACCTCGGGGGTGGTGATCAGAGTTCCCTCATTTATATCACCGGAGCCAGCGATATGGGAGTGTTCATCGATAATGCCAGCCGTCAACTGTTTGCCGGTACCATCGATGATAGTTGCGCCGGCAGGTTCAGGAATTGACTTGCCGATCCTGACGATCTTCCCATTCTGAATCAGCAGGTCGGTATTCTCAAGGATACCATCGGCTTCGGAGGTCCAGATGGTTGCATTCCTGATCAACAGGTTGGCGACCGGAGGAAGCTGCGTGACCCCGTATGCTTTGTTGGGGAAGGTGACATTGGAAACCAGTGATGGCGGTTTCTTCGTTTTGGCGGAGTCAGCGGCGGCCGGGTCGAACGGAGAGGAGAGTGTTGCCTGGATATTTTCAATGCTGAGATCCGGCATGGTCGCGCGGCCGACCAATCTGTCGTTCTCCTTGCGGAAAGCAATGCGGGCGACTCCCTGCATGCCGAGGCTGTCCATTCTGAGAGCGAAGGTCATTTCATCGCGGGTGACATTGATCTGGTCGAGCGAGAGTTTTGTATCTCCCGATTTGATCTCACCGCGCAGAGTATCGAGCTGGCCCTTGAGACTGAGCGAGAGCTCGCGGCCATTCAATCCCATCAAATAATTCCCGCGGAAATCGACCTGGTCGAGGGGGATGAATTCGCGACGGTCCCCTTTGACCACTGCACCGAAGAGGTGGGTGGTTTCGCTGAAGATATCGCCATCGGTGATGATGAAGTTGGCCAGTTTTCCTCTTTCGAGGGTGCCAAGTTCCGACTCCAGTCCGCAGATGCGGGCCGGGACGGTGGTCAGCGCCGCGAGCGCTACGGAGGGGGAGAGTCCATAACTGATCGCCTGACGGATATTTTTGAGGAACTGGCTGGTCTCTTTAAGGCGATAGGTAGTGAAGGCGAATTTGATGGCGGCTTTGTCCAGCATGGCAGCATTGGCCGGTGCCTGCTCCCAATAGCGGAGATCCGCGAGATTAACATCGAGGTCATCTTCCGCCTCTTTGACATTAGGCGGTTTCGGGTAGTTGACCGGGATGATGAGCGTCTGATTGAGCGCGGCGATCTCAGCGGCGCGTTCATATTCATGTCCCGAACCGACATGGATGAACGGGATCTTGAATTCTGCAGAGATCCGTCCGGCGCGCAAGAGCGAGAGTTCATCATCGGTTTCGAAGATGATCGGTTCGTTGGCAAGTTGCCCGAGAGCGGCGATGGAAAGGTTGAACTCCGGCATCGGTTGCTGCGGATTGAGGCGATAGGCGGCGTGCGCTTTGCGATACCAGTCAACATCGAGGAAGGATTGCCGGATAAGAGCGATACTGCCCATCAGCGAAGATGGGTATTCTTGAGTTGACATCCCCTTGTTGAAAGAGGCGAAATGCCAGGAGTGTGTTTTGAGGAGGAGGCCATTGGAGAGACCGGTATCGACCAGGGTCACAAATGAGCGCCCGCGGAAAACACCATCCAGTGAGCCCGATTGCACAGTCGTGATACCCTGGCGTAGAAGTTCCTCGGCTCGTTTGGCATCGGGAGAGAATCCTGAGACAGTATTCAGTTCCGCATGAATAGCATCGTTCCAGGAATCAGCGCCCTGTCGATTTGCTTCGTACTGCGGACGAGCGTTACGCTGGCGATTTGGCTTTTCCGGTACAGGTAATCCGTACTGACCATACGGATCAATGAAGCCGGGGTAAATGGTCTTACCCTTGAGATCGACGACAACTGCACCGTCCGGAATCTGCACTTTTTCACCGACTGCCTGAATCTTTCCCTGCTCGACAATGAGAATGCCTGACGGAATTGTCAGGTCAGGGGAGACGACGATCCTGGCGTTGATGTAGGCTTTGAGGTCCGGGGTTTTGGTTCTGACGCCGAAAGGAGGGGTGGTTTGGGCGCCGAGGCCGGTAGCCAGCGCCAACAACAGGACGAGTAACCGTATCATCATATCCGGATAGAATAGTAAAATAAAGGCAGGGATGCAACGGCTTTGCTTGCCTAACATAGACTGAGAGGCCCAACGATTCCTTGTATCTTCAAGTCTCTCAAGCCGAAGTAGTGCAATAATTCAACACCGTTTGACCTAAACTGGACAACAAGGTAGCCGAACAGTTAGGTAAGTCGAAGTGAATTCGACAAACCGATGCCGGCCTATGGCCGGAACGGCGGTACTGGTTGTACTGGGGCAGCAAATACAGTCGACTAAAGAGGGGCGGTACGCGCGGATCTTATCTGCGCATTGCGAAATCCATCGCAAGGGCCGCAATAGACCGGAGGGAATTATGCGATCATTCATCGCACGCTTGGTTGGGACCATCCTTGTTGTGACAGTTTCTGTCACAGCATCGACGGGAAAAGAATCCACACTCTCAACCAGTCAATCAATGAATCTCCTCAAAGAGGGAAATGCGCGATATGTCAAGGGAGAGGTGACTTATCCGCATCAGGATGCTGACTATCTGACACGTACGGCCTCCGCACAGCATCCTGTCGCCACCATTCTCAGTTGCGCTGATTCACGGGTTCCCGTGGAGCAGGTATTTGATATGGGGATCGGTGATCTCTTCGTCGTTCGTGTCGCCGGCAATATCGCCGGGATCAACGAACTGGCGAGTCTTGAGTATGGAGTTGACCATTTGGGAACTCCTACCCTGTTGGTCCTTGGACATTCCAATTGTGGTGCCGTGACAGCCGCGGCTACCTCGGCGGCGAGTGAAGGATCTGTTGGACCGATCCTTGAGAAACTAGCCCCGGCCGTCGAACGGGCCGCCAAAGCGAATCCATCGAAAAGTGGCAAGGCATTGGTCCCGGCGGCAATCACCGAAAATATCTGGTTGACGATCGAGTCGATCTTCGCCCGCAGCGTGGCGATCCGCCAACGCGTGGTTGAAGGGAAATTGAAAGTATTGGGCGGGATATATCATCTCAGCGACGGTCATATCGAATGGCTGGGGAGTCACCCCAAGCAGACCTCGTTGCTGGTCAACGCTTATAACAATGAGATGGTCGATCAGGATGAGCAATTCTACGTGACGGCCGACTATCAGATGCCATCGATCTCCAAAGCTGCTCCCCAGGACGGAGAGACACCCGAATCAGCGTTAGCGCTCCTGAAGGACGGCAACAGCCGCTTTGTCGATGCACAGCGGACCTATCCGAACCAGGATTGGGATCGGATGCAGGCAGTGATGACCGATGGTCAGCACCCGTACGCGGCCGTCTTGACCTGCTCGGACTCGCGTCTGCCGGTAGAGCATATTTATGACGCCGGACTGGGAGATATCTTTGTCGTTCGGGTAGCCGGGAATGTCGCCGGTCTGATGGAGACGGGAAGTCTCGAATATGCGATCGAGCATTTGGAGACGCCACTGGTAGTGGTGCTCGGACATAGTTCCTGCGGCGCTGTCACGGCGGTCGCTAACCATGCAGAGATGTCTGGAGCGATTCCCGAATTAGTCGACCGTATTCAGCCAGCGGTGGCCAAGGTGACCACGGCGAATCCGGCAGTTGCAGGGAAAGAGCTGATAGAAAAGTCAGTTGATGCCAATATCTGGCAGACGATCTCCGACCTGTATGCACAGAGTCCGGAGATCTGCGCGCGCGTAAAGGCAGGGAGACTGGCAGTGGTCGGCGCCAAGTATCATCTCGAGAACGGCTCAATCGACTGGCTGGGGAATCACCCCGATCAAACTACACTGATCAGTGCGACACTCGCCAAGTGCGACGGCAATGCGGTTGAGCATGCTGATGCCACTGATGATCTGCCGGCAGTTGAACAGGAAACCAAGATAGAGATACCGGCGAAAGCGGAAACAGTGACAACGCCGGTAGCGGCTCCAGAAGCTCAGGCAACGACCGACGGAAAGCCTGTCCAGACACTGGGCGCGGCGCTTGATCGGTTGCAGCAGCAAGTTGATGCGTTACAGCAGACACAGCAACCGGCGGCACCTGCTCCGACAGCAGCGCCAAAATCAGTTGAGGTCTCCAAGGCGACATCGACCACGGTGGCGGCTTCAGACCAGATGGTCACATTCCAACAGCAGTTGCAGCAACTCCAGTCGGATCTTCGCAAGCTGACCGAACAGGTTCAGGCGAATCGACTCGCTGATTCAACGATTGCGGCAATCCTGAGTGATATCGAAGTACTCAAGGCAGAGAACAATGCCCTTCGCGGCTTTACCGAGCAGGCATCACAGAAGCTGGCCTCGATCGATGACGATGTTTACGCGGCGCCGACCAACGAGAATTATCAGTTGGAGCGGTTTGCGGGAATAGTCGACGAGTTGAGTGCAGTGGTGGAGAAGGCCAAAGTGCCGGCGAAACCGGCGATCAATAGCCCGGAAGTCAAGCGTGGTTCGATCACGATGTTTGGGTTGCTGAATCAGCAGTACTATGAGCGAGGCGGAGACAGCAAGCTGTCAACCTTTGATAACAAGCGTGCGCGACTTGGCTTCACGGGAGCGCTCAATAACTACGCCAAGATCACTATTCATGGTGAGTTTGCTAAGTCGGTCAAATTGCTGGATGGGTTCGTGACATTGACTCCGAACAAAGAGTGGAGTTTCAAGTTCGGGCAGATGCAACCGGCATTTGGACAGAACTTCCTCCGTTCGCCCGCGATCTACACGGTCATCACGCCGTCGCTGGCAATGGCGCTTGGATCGGACCGCGACATTGGTGCGCAGGTCGCCTGGGATCATTCATTCAGTAAGAAATTCGGGTTGCAGTTGACGGCCGGTCTGTACAACGGCGCCGGTATCAATGTCTCAGACTCCAATTCGGCCAAGAATTCTGTGGTTAGAGCGCAGATGAAGATCGGTTCCGCGCTGACCCTTGGAGCGAACAACTACTCCGGAAAATCCAACAAGGCAGTGAACCCGGGCAATGTTGATACCTGGGGGAGTTTCGCCAATTGGACGTGGAAGTCGGAAGAGGTTGAGGCAGAGTACATCCACACGAAAGCAGCCGGCGTGAAGAAAGCCGGATGGTATGTGTGGGGTGGCCATATGCTGAAGACGAACTGGAAGTTCGTACCTGAAGTGCAATTGGTAGCTCGCTATGAAGAATACGATGCCAATAGAGCGGTTGTCGATAACAAAGTGAATCGGACGACGATCGGCACCACATTCTATATCGATAAGAAGTACACTCTGATCCAGTTGAACTACCAGTTCAATGGAGAAGAGGGAACGAACGTGAAAAACAATGAATTCCTGGCCAATTTTCAGGTCGGGTTTTAGCAAACAATTGAGAGTGGAAGGTTGATGCAGGTTGTACGATGACGCACAAAAGGGAGCATTGACCAAAAGGGAGAGCTTCAATGAGTTGGAAAGATATTAAGATAGCCAAGAAGCTGTATATCGGCTTCGGGATCGTGCTTGGGTTAACGGCGGCTCTTGGGTATGTCGCAGTTTCAGGATTAAGGTCATTATCTGCAGATACGAAGATGCAGCAGAATGCCAGCAAGACGATCCAGTGGACGATGGATTGCGCGGTGGCACGCCGAGATTTCTATGCGACCAGTGATCCGAAGCTGGTTGAGAAGGTCAACGCAAAACTGACAGACATTGCTGCCATCATCGCGGAGACCGAACAAGGGGCTACCGATGAAGAGATGGTGCTGCTGAAAGAGATCAAGGCTTCCAGCGAAAGCTATGGTGAGCGGTTTGCAAAGTACGCTGAAATGCAGTTCCAGCTGCTGGAACTGGATGCCAAGGTAGTTGAGAACGGACGCGCAGCGCAGAGCGCCGGAACGGCTATGGGCGGGATAGATGGACTGACGATTGACAATCTGGTGCGTCAATGCCGGCAGCACGAAAAGAACTACCAGATGCGCAAGGATATGAAGTGGGCGGAAGAGACCTACACCGCCGCAGAGAAGGCGATCGCTTATTGTGAAAAGATCGGTGGTCGTGCTCGCTCGGGTAACAAGTCGGCCGCGGCCAAACAAGCGGTGGAGTCCTACTTGTCCAGCTTCAAAGAGTATGTGGCGCTGAAAGAGCAGCAGTCGGTCGAAGGCAAGGCAGTAGCTGAGTTTGCATCTGCTTTCCTCGGCAAAGCGACTGAATTCGTCGATATGCAGACCTCGGCTCTTGCAAGCCTATCCAAACAAATTGGCAGTCTGGCAATTGTGTTTGCGATCTCAGCGATACTGATCGGTTTGGTAGTTGCCTGGATCATTGCGCGCGGCGTATCGCGACCGATTGTGAATATAGCCCGGACGGCCGAAAAGGTAGCGTTAGGTGATATCAATCAGAACATCGACATTCACCAACAAGATGAGGTTGGTCAATTGGCGGATTCATTCCGCGGCTTGACAGAGTACATGAAGGAACTGGCTAACGCTGCGCAGAAGATCGCGGCAAATGATCTGACCGTGCATGTCGAGCCGAAGTCAGAGGTCGACGTGCTCGGGCAGTCCTTCAAGACCATGATCAACAATCTCTCTACGATGATCCGCCAGTTGGCTGATAACGCCCGCGAACTGGTGTCCGCCGCCACCGAGATCTCCAGCTCTTCGGAGCAGATGTCCAAGGGGGCAAAGGATCAGTCCGACCAGGTGAACCAGGTTGGAACGGCCGTTGAAGAGATGACCGCGACGATTTTGGAGTCGTCAAAGAACGCCGGTGACGCTTCCGGTGCGGCAAAGAATGCCTCCGAAACGGCATTGACCGGCGGCCAGATAGTTAATGAGACGATCCAGGGGATGCAGCGGATCGCCCAGGTGGTGAGAGATTCAGCGAACTCCATAACGAAGCTGGCGCATTCTGCAGATCAGATCGGCGAGATCATCGGCGTGATCGACGACATCGCTGACCAGACCAATCTGTTGGCGCTGAACGCGGCTATTGAAGCTGCCCGCGCCGGCGAGCAGGGCCGCGGTTTTGCCGTGGTTGCTGACGAAGTGAGAAAGCTGGCTGAACGGACCGGCAAAGCGACCGGCGAGATCACTGAAATGATCAAAGGCGTCCAGAGTGAGACCTCCGAGGCGGTCAATTCAATGCAGGCCGGTCTGCAGCAGGTGGACCGTGGCCGTGAGCTGGCTGACAATGCCGGCAACAGCCTGAACGAGATCGTGAATATGGCCCAGCGCGTGACCGAGATGATCGCTCAGATAGCGACAGCCTCGGAAGAGCAGAGCGCAGCGGCCGAGCAGATCAGCAAGAATATCGAACATATCAATTCAGTGACCAAAGAGACCGCGATCGGCGCCGAACAGTCGGCGGCCGCGGCGGAAGAACTCAACCGCCAGGCGGAAGGGCTTCAGCAGATGGTGTCGAAGTTCAGAGTGGATGGCGGCAATACCGGCATGCTTCACTTGGCGAAGGATGATCACAAACGGTATGTCGAAAATCTTGAGAAAGTGATCGCTGGCAGCTTGGACGTTTCCCAGTGGAAGACAGTAGACCACAAGAACTGCCGTTTCGGAAAGTGGTACTATACGCAAGGGAAGGCGGAAATTGGACACATGAGCGAGTTCAATCGAATTGAGGATCCGCACGCTCGCGTCCATCGTCTGGCAAATGAGTCGATCTCCGGTTTTCGATCGGGAGACAAAGCGACGGCCAAGCGGAGTCTGGATGAGGCCGAGCGCGCATCTCATGAGGTAGTGTCGTCAATTGACAACCTTACAGAGAGCATAGCCAGAACACATGCGTAAGGATTGCCAGTGCGGAGGTCAGTTGCCCTGATCGACTGATCTCCGACACCAGCGATCGGTGCATGTTTTGTCTGTGCTCTGAGGTGCGAAGGATTCTTGAAGTCGAAATATATACGGACTATTCTCTTACGACTCGGAAGTGGAGCGCAAAGCGGCGCTCCCCTTGATCGCTCCTATCGCGTGATCACACACCGGCTGCCTGCTCCGGGAATCGCAGGCCAGGCGGACAAACGAAAACCGATACCTGGAACTCCGGGGGTTGTGGCAGGATGAGCAGCGGAGGGGCTGGTCACCGCGAAAATGACTGCCAGGACGATTTGCATCGGATGCGGCAATTCGATCACTTGACCAATGGGCTGCCGATCCAGCCGGACCGGCGACTCCGGCAAGTGTGACAGGAGAGGACAGAACGAGTATGAAACTCAAACTAGCACACAAACTGCTGATCGCGATGGGCGGATCGCTGCTCGTTGCCACGGCGGCAGTGACGATCGTGACCACATGGAAATCTTCCGATGTGATCACGGCGACAGCAAAGACCGATCTCGAGCATCTGGCAGCAAACGCTGTCGAGATGTGCAAGATGCAGTATGAACAGAGCACGCAGCAGGTCAAATACAACTTTGAGGTCGCGCGTACGCTTTTCCGCGACTATACCAATGACGCTGTCAGAATGGATGGCGATCAGTTGGTCATCGGTGGCGGTCGCAATAGTCGTGCGCTGAATGGCGATTCGGTCTTTGTCGACAAAGTCAAATCGCAGACCGGCGCGACCTGCACAATATTTATGCGCGAGGGTGACAAGGCGAAGCGTATCGCCACCAACGTCCGAAAAGAAGATGGCAGCCGCGCAGTCGGCACCTATCTCTCCGATCAGGTGTACGAGAAAGTCGTGACACGTGGCGAGACCTATCATGGCCGAGCATTTGTGGTAACTTCCTGGTTCGTGACCGCATACGAGCCGCTCAGAGATGCTAATAACAAAGTCATTGGTGTTCTGTATGTGGGCGTTCCAGAACGGACACCGCAGCTTCGTACAGCTATGCTGTCGCAGAAGATCGGCGAGACCGGGTACCTCTACGCAATCAACAGCGAGGGTGTACTGCAAATCCATCCGGCCAAAGAAGGCGCGGATCTCAGTAAGTTTGACTTCATCAAAGAGATGATGACAAATGGTCCCAAGTTGAGAGATGGCGAGATCGCTTGGATATCCTATCCCTGGATCAACAAAGAACTGGGGGAGACTGAGCCTCGTGAAAAGATCGTCGCTTATACTTACTTTGCGGAGTGGGACTGGATCATCGGAGTGGGAAGTTACCTGGATGAGTTCACCGCTCCGGTCGTCGGTATGCGCAACACCAGTATTCTGATCGGTGTTCTGGCACTACTTTGTGGCCTGACCTTGGCGGTCATATTCGCCCGGTCTATCACCAAACCGATCTATTTGCTGGTTGGCGCTGCGAAGAGTATGGCGCAGGGAGACTGCAATGCACAGGTGACGATAACCAGCAAAGATGAGATCGGCGAGCTCCAGCAATCGGTGCATGATGCGGTCGTATATATGAAAACAGTCTCTGAGGCCGCTCAACGGATCGCCGCCAACGACCTGACTGTCCGAGTCGAGCCTCGTTCTCCGAATGATGTCCTGGGAAATTCGTTTAAAACAATGATCCACAATTTGAGCGGGATGATCCGACAGTTGTCGGACAATGCTCGCGAGCTGGTGACTGCTGCAACTGAAATCGCATCCTCATCCGAGGCAATGGCGAACGGTGCGAAAAAGCAATCCTCACAGGTGCATCAGGTATCTGCGGCAGTGGAAGAGATGAGCGTTACGATCGTAGAATCATCGCGGAACGCCGGGGATGCCGCCACTACCGCCAAAGGTGCGGCATCGACCGCTGATTCGGGTGGCCAGATCGTCAGCGATACGATCCACGGAATGCAGAAGATCGCCGATGTAGTGCGGGAGTCTGCGGAGTCGATCGCCAAGCTTGCGAAATCCGCCGACCAGATCGGCGAGATCATTTCGGTCATTGATGATATTGCCGACCAGACCAATCTGCTGGCGCTCAACGCGGCTATTGAGGCCGCACGGGCCGGAGAGCAGGGACGTGGATTTGCAGTGGTTGCCGACGAAGTTCGCAAACTTGCCGAACGGACTGGCAAGGCGACCGGCGAGATCGCTTCGATGATCAAAGGGATCCAGCAACAGACAGAAGATGCTGTGCAAACGATGGAGACTGGTGTCCAGCAGGTGGATCGCGGCAAACAGCTCGCCGACAAAGCGGGGAGCAGTCTGAATGAGATCGTCACCATGGCCCAGCGCGTAACCGAAATGGTGGGGCAGATCGCGACAGCTACGGAACAGCAGTCGAGTGCCGCCGATGAGATCTCCAAGAATATCGAGCAGATCAGTGTGGTGACTAAAGAGACGGCCAATGGTGCAGAGGAATCTGCTGCCGCGGCCGAGGAATTGAACCGTCAGGCTGAAGGTCTTCAGCAGATGGTTGCCAAGTTCCAATTGTAGTTTGTTTAAGAAATCGGTGGAGTGTGGAGGCAGGTCTGGACCTGCCTCTTTTTATTGGTGGTCACACCCGTAGTTCGGGTAGGTTCTCGAACTGGCGAAGTGAATCAGGGTTGACGAGTGCCTCTCGGTTGGTGACCGGGTCGCCGTGGATGATCCGGGTGACGGCCACTTCCACCTTCTTGGCGTTCAGGGTTCGGGGGACCTCACGAATCTGCAGGATGACAGAAGGAACATGCCGCGGCGTGTTGTGTCGCCGGATCGACTCACGAATTCTCTTTTTCAGATCGTCGTCGAGCGTGTATTCATCATGAAGCACAACGAAGAGGACGATACGGATGTCGTTGTTCCAGCGCTGGCCGATCACCAATGAATCTTTGATCTCAGGCATTGCTTCGACGGGGTTGTAGATCTCGGCAGTGCCGATCCGAACGCCCCCAGGATTGAGCGTAGCGTCGGAGCGACCAAAGACGACCACTCCACCGCGACTGGTGATCTTGATATAGTCGCCATGACGCCAGACACCCGGATAAACATCAAAATAGGCGGCACGATATTTGGCGCCATCAGGATCATCCCAGAACGAGACTGGCATCGACGGGAATGGTTTTGTGCAAACCAGTTCGCCGGTCTGCTCGATAACCGGGCGGCCACTATTGTCGAACGCTTCTACTTGCATGCCAAGGCCACGGCACTGGATCTCTTCAGCATAGACTGGTAGCACCGGATTGCCGAGCATGAAGCAGGAGATGATGTCGGTTCCCCCGGAGATGGAAGAAAGCTGAATGTCTGCTTTGATGTCGCGATACACATAGCTGAAGTTTTCTGCTGTCAGAGGAGAGCCGGTACTCAGGATAGTTCTCAGTCGGGGGAGAGAGTCATCCGCGATCGGCCTGATTCCCGCATGCTGACAGGTGGAGAGGAATTTGGGACTGGTGCCAAATATGCTGATCTTCTCATGGTCGGCCATTTCCCAGAGCGAATTGACTGAGGGGTAGGCGGGCGATCCGTCGTAGAGCACAATGGTCGCGCCGATCATCAGTGAACTAACCAGCCAGTTCCACATCATCCAACCGCAGGTGGTAAAATAGAAAATGGTGTCGTCGCGACGAAGGTCGGTGTGCAGTGCCAGCTCTTTGAAATGCTGCAGCAGAGTGCCACCGGCGCCATGGACAATACACTTTGGTTTTCCGGTCGTGCCGGAGGAATACATGATGTAAATCGGATGATCAAACGGGAGCTGGGCGAAGATGATCTCGGTGGCGTTCAGATCAAGTAGTTGATCCCAACGCTGGATACGATCACCGGTGCCGGACAGGTCGCTTCCAATATTGTTGACCACAAATGCGTGTTGAATGGCTGGGATCTGGTCGACCAGATGAGTGATGACATCCAGGCAGGAGTGTTGTTTCCCAAGATACTGATACCCATCCGCGGCGATCAGGACCTTTGGTGAGATCTGGCTGAGACGGTCGAGTGCTCCCTGGAGACCGAAATCGGGGGAGCAGGAGGACCAGATCGCGCCGAGAGAAGTGGTCGCCAGCATGGCGATCACCGCTTCTACCTGATTAGGAATATACGCTGCGACACGATCACCACGGCCGACACCTGCCTTCTTCAATCCCGCGGCGGCCGCAGCCACCTGTCTGTAAAGCTCTGCATAGGTAAGTCGGCCGACCAGATGTTGCTCACGGTAACTGATCAGGGCTATGCGGTCATCGCGATAGCGAAGCAGATTTTCGGCGAAGTTGAGCTTTGCCGATGCAAACCATCGGGCGCCGGGCATGCGATTATCGTCGAGAATCGATGTCGGCGGGTGCGAGTGGATAATCTCGCCGTACTCCCAAATGCTTTTCCAGAACTGGTCGGTCTGTTCGATCGACCATTGATAAAGTTGATGATATGAACTGAAGGCGTGACCGTGCTTATCGCCGAGCCAACGCATGTACGCGGTCATCCGAGCGGATGCTACACGCTCTGCCGATGGGGTCCAGAGGGGAGAGTTGGCATCCGGGCTCGTGACTGACATACTTCGGCCTGATCCTGATTATGAATGACGAAGTTGATGGCGCGCGGTTTCGGCGTAGAGAGCGGCTTTCCAGGCGAAGTCAGTATCATTGGCGGTGTCGAGCGCAATTTTTGCGGCCCGTTCCATCAGATCGGGGGCGGAACTGTCGCCATGGTGTTGCCGTTGTAATGCGGTCTGAAATAGGGCGCGATAATTTCCGGTCTGTTGTGCCTGCTCGATCTCAGAGTCTGAAAGCGGGAGTGGTTCCATTGCCTGGACAAAACTGGTGATCTCTTCGGGTGACGGGATCGATTCACAGTTGCCCAACTGACCGAGATTGTTGCCGGTAAACACGTGTGATTGACGGATATATTCCGGTAGCTGGTCGAAGCCTATGCCGCGCGTTTCGAGCGGTTTCTTGACGGCGAAGATCGCCGCTCCCGATGCTCTCGTGTAGAAGTCTGCGCTATTGCGGCCAACCAGATCGATCGCATCCGGATGGATTATTCCATTCACGAAGATCCGTTCGGCAATATGATACCGCACTACCTCGCAGATGATCAGATTCCCGGAGCCGTTACTGTCGCCGAGGTGGATGATCTCTTTGACGATGCACTCCATCTGATACGGAGATTCCGCCACCCGCGGCGGTTTGACAATCTCGGATGGAATGGGCGTCAACCCGGATTTGATGAATTCGTCTACATCGGTCGGATATTCAGTTGAGGCAAGGCTGACTTGCTGCACCATGTCGTAGGTCACCGCCTGGATGACACATTCGCGCGTGGCGGCCAAATTATTGTATGTGTCTTTGACAGAACCATCGCGCTGACGGCGAGAGGGTGAGATGCAGACGGTCGGTGGGTTGCCACCAAAGGCGTTAAAGAATGAAAACGGGGAGAGGTTTCGTGCGCCAGTCGCAGAAAGAGTGGAGACAAGGGCGATCGGACGGGGGGCGATCCCGCCCTGGAGGTAGAGGAAATTCTCGCGGACCGAGGCTTCGCGCGGATTGATATGCCTTATCCCATCGGCAGTGCGCGATGGGATCTCTGCGCGCGTCTGCTGTGTCATCGGGCCGGCTCGACTACCTTCTTCTTTTCGAGTATCGAATACGATTGCGAATTTGCCACGATCCGATTGGTCAGTCGACCAAGGAGATCGATCTCCAGTTCGATCGTATCGCCTGCTTTAAGCCAAACCGGTGTGTAGACCGACCCTTTGGCTTTGGCTTCGAGGGCGCGAGTACCATTCAATTCAAGATAACAACCGGTTCCAACGGTTCCTGAGCCGATAACATCGCCGGGGTAAATATCCACGCCATATGAGGCACGTTCGATGATCTCGGCGAAAGTCCAATTCATATCCTGCATATTGCCGTCGGAGATCTGTTCGCCATTATGCCAGGCGCGCATCCGGAGATTCCAGGAAGATCCATTCGGACCGGATTTGCGACGGCTCTCCAGTTCATCGGGAGTGACCATCCAGGGACCGAGTGCCGTGGCGAAGTCTTTGCCTTTAGCCGGTCCAAGGCTCAGTTTCATCTCATCCATCTGAAGCACACGCGCTGAGAGATCATTCATGATCACAAAGCCGGCAATGTATTCATCGGCTCGGGAGGCGGGGATATTCTTCCCTTGCTTGCCGATAACGATGGCGCCTTCCAGTTCGAAATCGAGTTGCTGAAGGTGGTCGGTTTCTACCAGCACCTCGCCCGGTCCTACTACGCCGAGGTGATTGGTGAAATAAAAGACGGGGAACTGGTCGAATTCCGGGATCATCTCAACGCCGCGATTGCGGCGAGCTGTTGCAACATGCTGGCGGAAGGCGTAGCCATCGCGACAGGAGGTTGGTCGTGGCACGGGAGAAAGGAGGACGACACCATCGGGGGCGAATACACCTTTCCGTTCGTCGCGGAAAAGTGTCTCGACCTGCCGAGCAATCTCCATTGTGGCAGATCCTCCTTCGAGGAACTGGCCCATGGTCACCGGAAGCGAAAGACCGGCAAGCGGGGCCGATGCTGCCAGATCAACTATATGATTATCGACCACCAGGCCGATCCGTTCCGGATCAGCCGGTGTGCGATAGGAAACAAATTTCATCTTAACCCTCCAGATGGGATGCGAAATCGGGGGCGGTCTTCATCACCGCGTGATAGACATCGTCAACGACATGGACCGCAAAATTGGTCTCGTCATCGGTGCCGGTATTGATGCGAATTCCATTCGGAATACCGAACGAACGGACATGGCGGACGATCAGCCCGCGATCCAGACAGCCGAGATTAAAATCGACCGCAAACTGCTCTGACGGCATCAGCAGAAGAATGAAGTTAGCGTCGGAGTGGATCTGCCTGACGCCGGTTTCGGCAAACGCTTTGACCATCCGCTTCATGTTACGGGCATTGGTCTCAATGGTCATCTTCAGGAATTCACTATCATCAAGCGCAGCGATAGCCGCCTGTTGAGCGAGATAGTTCGGCTCAAACGGGAGTTTCACTTTGTAGAGCTCACGGATCAGGTACTCCGGCCCGTAGGCAAAACCAATACGGACTCCCGCCAAACCGTAGTCCTTCGAGAAGGTCCGCATCACCAGTAAGTTCTCGTAAGAATAGGTCAGGCCATTCGGGTATTCCGGATTGGCCTGCGCATAGCTGAAATATGCCTCGTCGAGAATAACCAGAATATCTTTGGGGACTTTCGCCATGAAATGCTCGAACTCATCCGAACCAAAGCTGGTGCCGGTTGGATTATTCGGATTCGCCAGATAGATCAACTTGGTTTTCGGGTTAATGCGCGACAGGATATTGTCGAGGTCATAGGCGTAATTATCGAGCGGGGCGAGGTTCAGCGTCCGGTGATGCTTGTTGACATTAACGTAGATGCCGATAAAGGTCCCCTCGGAAGTGAGCACTTCGTCGCCATCCTGCGTAAATGCCTTGACCGTGTATGACAGGAGGGCATCAACTCCGGAGCCGGTGATAACCTGCGATGCTTTGATATCAAAATGATCCGCGATCTTGTGAATCAGCGAGTAGGCGCCCGGATCGACATAACGATGCAGATCGGCAAGTGACCGCTGCATTGCTTCGATCGCTTTGGGGGATGGTCCAAACGGATTTTCGTTGGAAGCAAGCTTAACGATCCGGGAGAGTTTTTTCTCACGGGCCAACTCTTCGATCGGCTTCCCCGCAATGTACGGTTGCAGGTTCAGGATAAACCGCGGTATTTCGATCATGACAGACTCTCTGCTACAGACATTTCGTTGTGCGGCCGGTTACTTTGCCAGCCAGGAGCGAGAGTAGTTCGGGTCGATAGTGTCCCGGACGTGAGTCGTGGGACGCAATGGTTCAAAGGTGTCGACCATGACTGCATACTCGCTCGTTTCGGTTGCGCCAAGTGAAGCTTCGGTCTTTCCCGGCTGCGGACCATGGGGCATGCCCGATGGGTGCAGGGTGAACGACCCTTCTTCTATGCCGGCGCGGGACATAAAGTCCCCCTCAACATAATACAAAACCTCGTCGCTGTCACAGTTGGAATGCCAGTATGGGACAGGAATCGCCTGGGGGTCAAAATCGAACGGGCGAGGGCAGAAATTACATAACACAAAATGTCCGGTATTAAATGCAAGGTGGGTTGGCGGCGGAAGATGAAGGCGGCCAACCTTTGGGTTATAATCGCGGATGTTAAAAGCGTACGGATAGTGGAATCCATCCCAGCCAACGACATCAAAAGGATGGTGTTGCAGGGTATACTCGAAAAAGCGCTGGCCGCCCTGAACCACCAACCGGAACTCCCCTTTTTCGTCCTTCGGCTCCATATACTCCGGAATTTTGAAATCCCGTTCCTGGTATGGCGCGGCTTCTTCCAATTGACCGTATGGGTTACGGAAATGCTTGGGGATATCAAACGGGGTATCTGATTCGACGATGAGGAGTTTGTTTTTGCTCAGGTCCTTGAACTTGAACTGATACGGGATCCCTTTGGGGATGATCAGTTGGTCGCCTGCTTCCAATTGGATCTGGCCATACTCAGAGAGGAAAAGTGGGCGGCCATAATGCACGAAGATGTATTCGTTAGCATAGGCGTTCTTGAAGAAATCATCGGTTTCGCGGTTCGGCGTTGCGGTGGAGATGATGCAGTGCCGATTCTCCATGAACTTCATGCGCGAGGTGATGAAGTCGCCATCTTTGGTTTTCCGATTGCTGAAGCAGTGATAGAAATTGAGGGGGGCTTCAGGCCAGTCGACATTTTCAGCGATCGGCAGTTCTTTCACGGCGTAGACCGAGTTTGGCATATTGATGTGATACTTGTTGGAATAAACACCGGAAAAACCGAGCGTCGAATAGAGTTCCTCGCGATAGAGGGACTTGCCATCCGGCTTATAGAACTGCGTATGGCGTTTACGCGGAATGTTGCCCAGTTTATGGTAGAACGGCATGGTCAAATACTCCTTAGCAGGCCGGCATGCTCGGCTGATATTCACGGTCGAGATTGCCGCGAAGTTTCTGGTCTAGTTCGATCGATTCGAAGAGGGACTGGAAATTCCCTTTGCCGAATCCCTGCGATCCGCCACGACGTTGGATGAATTCGAAGAAGAAGGTCGGGCGGTCACCGATCGGTTTGGTGAAGAGCTGAAGCAGGTAGCCATTCTCTTCTTTGTCGCAGAGGATGCCATGCTTCTGCAGGTCGTCGATAGACTCTTCGATATTGAGGTCTTTCCGATTTCGCAGCATATCGTAATAGGTGTCCGGAACGGTGAGGAATTCGACGCCATTGGCGCGGAGCGCGGCGATAGTGTCGACGATCTTCTCGGTCCGGATCGCGATATGCTGTACACCGGAGCCGTGGTAGGTCTGGATGAACTCTTCGATCTGGGACTTCTTGAGACCTTCGAACGGTTCATTGATCGGGTTCTTGATGATATTGTTCTGGCTCCGCACGACTTTGGAGAGGAGGGCAGAATATTTGGTGCCGATATCGCCGGCCTTAAAATCAACGAAGGTCTCAAACCCCATGGTCTGGTTGAAGTAGTCGGCCCAGAGGTTCATTTCGTTTTCGCGGACATTCCCGACGATATGATCGACCGCCTGAATGCCGGTGTCACGGCTGGTGATCTCGATCTTCATGTGGGGCTTGCAGTAACCCGGTTTGAGGGTCTGATTATAGTGGTCACGATTGACATAGACCAGCTCGGTGTCATCGTAGAGCCGAATAGCGGCTTCCATGACATAGCCGTTGTGGTCTTCCAGTTTGTGCGGGCGGGCGACCATCACCGCGCCATGTTGGGTGGCATAACGGAAGGCAGCCTCGACATCATCCACCTCGATCGACCAGCGCTTCACACCATCGCCATGTTTCTGGACAAAACCGAAGACATCATAGTTGTTCGGGTCAATAGCCGAGGTGACCACAAACTTCAGATTGTTTTTGGTGAGGTAATACGAGACGCGGTCACGCACGCCGGTTTCAGGACCGGCATAAGCGGTGATATTGAGATTGAGCGTGCTGGCGAACCAGAACGCGGTCTGTTTGGCGGAGCCGACATAAAACTCGATATAGTCGTAGCCCCTGATCCCATCTAATCCTGACATGTGCAGAGCCCTTTATGCTAAGTCGTCATCTTCGGTCACCGAATCCCGGAGCCGGTGTCAAAGCAGGGGAGAACCCCGGCTAGTATAGAGGCGAGGGGGCGCAAAGGCAAGGGGTTTGTCAGGCAAGGTGGGTCCTGTAAGTCCCTGATACCGTTCTGCCTAGGGCCATCGCCGACCCGTCCTCCTGCATCCAAGAACCGGCGTCAGGTGACCTTTGTTCCTCCGGGCAAACCGGGGTATCTCGTTTGGGCGCAGAAACTAACCCTTGCCGGGGTGGGTTTATTAGGATATATTGGGCCCGTCAACTACATGTTTGACGGTGACGGCGTGCGGCCCCGCTCCGGGCGACCTCTTCGACTCCGCAGCCGCCACTTGTCCCTGGGACAGAAGGAATAGTGCTATGCAAAATGTAGGACAGTCTCCGGCGCCGACTGCATGGTCCTCCAACCCGCAGGTTGCGTCGCTCCCCAATCACCTTCGCCAGTTCTATGTCAGTCAGAACTGGGAGAAATATTCCCCGGTCGATCATGCCGTCTGGCGATTTATCATGCGTCAGGCTGTCCATATCCTGCGAGAGAATGCCCATCGGATCTACTTCGAGGGGCTACTCAATACCGGTATCAATCTCGATGCCATCCCCAGAATTGAAGATATGAACGAGATCCTTGGTCGGATCGGCTGGGGGGCGGTGGCGGTTGACGGGTTCATTCCGCCGGCGGCTTTCATGGAATACCAGGCGCACCGGGTGTTGGTGATCGCCTGCGATATGCGGCAGATAAATCACATAGAGTATACTCCAGCGCCGGATATCGTCCACGAGGCGGCCGGGCATGCGCCGATCATCGTTGATGGCGAATATGCCGCCTACCTGCAGCGGTTTGGTGAGGTCGGCGCGCGGGCAATGTCCTCACGCAAGGATTTCGAGCTGTATGAGGCGATCCGGCATTTGTCTATCCTGAAAGAAGCGCCGAACGCCGACCCAAATGAGGTCGAAGCGGCGGCAAAGCTGGTCGGAGAGCGTCAGGCGAATCTGGGCGCGCCCTCCGAGATGGCTCGGCTTAGCCGACTCCACTGGTGGACGGTCGAATACGGGCTGATCGGCAATATGGAGCAACCGAAGATCTATGGAGCCGGGTTGCTCTCTTCGATAGGCGAGGCGGTGAGTTGTCTTGATGAGGGAGTGAAGAAGATTCCTTATACTATCGCCGCGGCGGATGTCGCGTTTGATATCACCACCAAGCAGCCGCAGCTTTTTGTGACGCCGGATTTCGAGCACCTCAATCATGTTCTGGATGAGTTTGTCTCGACCATGGCCTGGACGGTTGGCGGGACCGAAGGGATCTCCAAAGCGATCGAATGCAACAATGTGGCGACTGCGGTTTATTCCTCAGGGTTGCAGGTCTCCGGTGTTTTCGTGGAAATGCTCCCTGGTTACGGAAATCAGCCGGCATATATCCGCGTTCAGGGTCCATCGGCACTGGCGGTTGGGGATCAACAGCTGGATGGTCACGGGAAGGATTACCATGCCGACGGATTCGGTTCACCAGTCGGCAAGCTGAAAGGCATCTCCACGCCGCTTGAGGAGATGACCGATAGCGAACTGAATGAACAGGGGATTGTCCTGCACCAGAAATGCCACCTGATCTATGACAGCGGAATTGAGGTTGCGGGGAGACTGGAGAAGGTGGTCCGTCAGGATGGGCACCTTGTTCTGCTCTGCTTTGCCGACTGTCGAGTCACTCTCGGTAGCAGAGTCCTGTTTGAACCGGCCTGGGGGATGTATGATATGGCGGTGGGTGACCGAATAGTCTCCGTCTTCAACGGTGCGGCCGACAAAGATGCTTACGAGCAGATTGCATTGGTGCCGAAAGAGCGCACGATCAAGGTCCAGCCGGATCTCAAGACACGCAAGCTCTACAACGTCTATAAGCATATTCGGGAAATTCGCGACGAAAAGTCCAGTCCGGAGCTGCTCCCCGAATTGTGGAAGATCCTCCTCGAGGAGCATCGCGAAGATTGGCTTGCCTCGCTGGAGATACTCGAGATCATGGCGAAGCGGGAGATACATCGGGAACTTCAGCCGATCGTCCGCGAGTGGCTCGACAAACAGGCGGCAAGGAATCCAGAGCTGAAGGGGCTGATCGCCGACGGCTTGAATCTTCTGTATACCTGAAATTCGACTTGAATTGGCTCTGCCGCATAGCTACTTTTCGGGTAGAGGTAGAGTCATGAAAATCATCTCGTTTCTGCTGCTGGTTATGTTAGTCGGGCTTGGTTGTTCAACCACGTTCTACAGTACTATTTTTCGAGTCGAATCCACTTCACCACAGATCGAATACAGGGAAGCCCCCAAGGATGTGATCGATGGTTCGATCGGAGTCCATATGGGTTGGGATTGGCTGGCACGTGCAGTCTCTTCATATGAGACGAACGACTCAACCCGACTCATTCGCAATAGTTATGCGTTTACCCTGCAAATGGTTGCCAAAGTGATCCCTGCAACGTCGCCGGCTGTTGATTCCCTGATAATCTCACTTAGCCCAAGCGGGAGTAAACTCACCGTGCCATTTCGGCATATGCGAGTCGATTCAGTGAATTTTGGGGATGAGACGCGGCGAATCCTTCGATTTGGGGCTGTCGATATCCCGCCCGATGTTGATACGCTGGAGATCAGTTTCACTGCTCGCGATGGGAGCGCAGGGGCGGAAGAGATACAGTATCGGATGGTCCGGTATAACGCGAAGTATGAAAAATTCGGTTTCCGAGCGCGGGAATAGTCGATTATAGTCTTCCGGAGATGATCCCCAGGGTAATATCTTCGACGAGGATATTAGCTGGCTGCTCCAAAGCCGCTTTGACGGCCATACCTACTGATTCCGCCTTCATCATCTTCTCTCGTGGCCAATCGCCGGGGACCTGATCCCAGATGTCCGTATCCGTGGCACCGGGGTAGATATTAATCACGCGGATGCCGCGCGGTCGCAATTCCTCACGCAATGCCTTAGCGAAACCATCCATCGCAAACTTACTCATGCAATAGCTGGTCCATCCGGGGAAGCCGATCTTGGCGGCGCCCGAGAGAATATTGACGATACTCGCTCCGGCTTTCATCTGCGGGACGAGACGCTGGCAGAGGAGAAATGGCGCGGTGACATTTACGGCAACAGTAAGGTCCCAATCCTCTTGTGTGACCTGCTCAAGCGGCGCGACCATGCCGACGCCGGCATTGTTGATGAAGATGTCAATGGGGATAGAGTCGAGCTTTTTAAGCAATTCGAACACTTCATCCCGGCGGCCAAGGTCAAAGCGAAGTAGTTCGGTTTGCGCGCCCTTGGCTGTTACAACGGCCGCAGTGTTTTCGAGAGCAGCCATATCACGACCTTGCAGGAGCAGGCGCGTATCCGGTTCGGCGAGCTGTTCGGCGATAGCGCGCCCGATGCCGCGACTGGCGCCGGTGATCAAAATACGCTGCATCAGATCGATCTCCTGAGGGTAAAGCGATTGTTGGGGGTCTCCCAGAGACGGAGGCGTTGCAGGCGGCCATTGTAGGTTGCGTCAAGTTTTGGCCAGAGGATAGAAACGATATTTTCGCCGGTCGAGGTCTTTTCGGCGAAGTCAGCCACTTCGGCATCAAGATGTTTGAACGCCCAGGGAGAAATCGTGTCGCCGAGTCCGTTGTAGACCCAATTGAGGTCAGCGAGAGTGCCGCTCCGTTCATCCAGCGGGCCGCCGATAGTCGACTGGACACGATAGAGGTGTCCATGGCCGGATGGGTTGTTGCATTTGCCATACAGCTCGCGATTGGCTTGAGCGGAGAGATTCGGATTATTGAGGCGGTGTGCGGCGTGGAACATGCGCTCGACCCCTACGGTGGTTGATCGATCCTTCTGATATTCGGCGAAAAACCAACTGGTTTCATGCAGTCGCACCTGCGACATCGGCATGTGCGAACTTAGCTGATCAAAGCAAAATTTGGCGAGTGATTCGGTCGTTATAGGCCACCCCTTGAGCAGAGGAACCTCGTCGTTCAGGCTTTTGTGGTCGAGCATCTGCTTGAGTTGATCCAGCGCGGCACATCGTTCGCGATAGGGAACCAAGAGGCCCATCTCCGGTTCAACCCGGCCCTCGACCGTCACTCGCAATCGATAGTTGTGACCGTGCCCCATCGGTGATGACGCTATCCCAAACAACTTCTGATTTTCTGCATCGGAGAGGTGCGGCGAACAGGTGCGGCGCGCGGCGGAGAACTCGACCCAGAAATTCCGTTCGAAGCGTCCATCGGCATAGGCCGTCACCGAACTGAGGGGGGAAACTTCAAGATGGAGTGCTACCGGTTTTGCGGCGGTGTCCGAGAAGAAAGGCATAGCCTCCAACAACAACATGCGGGCGACGTTTTCAGGCGTCGGCGGGATCTCTTCAAAAGGAACGGTGTCAACATTGAGGAATTTATGATCGTAGCGCCCCTGCAACAGAGCCGACATCCGCTCCTTGATGATGCTGACATTGATCATCATTCCGAGCGATTCATCGACCGGACCATGGAAGACAAAATACGCGGTGTAGTTGTTGCCGATCCCGTATCGATTGCCTGCGGCCGCGCCGTAGTAATCGGCGTTGGCCTCAGGGGAGAGGCGGCTGTTGTGCATCCGCGCGGAGGCGGCAAATTCAAATCGTTTGCTAAGTGTGAGGTACATCGTCAAGCCCGGGTCAGTCGTTACTTGAGCAAAGAGAGGAATTCGGCTCTGGTCTGCGGGTTATCGCGGAAAGTCCCCAGCAGGCAGGAGGTCTTCATGACCGAATTCTGTTTTTCGACTCCACGCATCATCATGCAAAGATGTTGCGCTTCGATAACCACACCAACCCCGGCGGCATCGGTATATTTCATGATCGTGTCGGCAATCTGCTTGGTGAGCTGTTCCTGTATCTGCAGGCGTCGAGCGAACACATCGACTACTCGTGCAACCTTGGAGAGCCCGAGGACTCGTCCCTGGGGCATATAGCCGACATGGCATTTCCCGATGAACGGCAATAGGTGGTGTTCGCACATCGAATACATCTCGATATCCTTGACCAGGACCATTTCCTGGATATCCGACTCGAACAGCGCGTTATTGATCACTTCGTCGAGGTTTTGGTGATACCCATTGGTCAGGTATTGGAGCGCTTTGGCCGCGCGTTTTGGTGTGGCGCGGAGTCCTTCACGGTTGCGGTCCTCACCGATACTATCAAGAAGCTGCGCGTAGAGCTGTTCCAGTTCATGCCCTTTGACGATCATCGTGGTCTTTTCCATTGGTAAGCCTTTCCTGCAATATCTGCTTAACAGAGCCGGAAGGGGAGTGGTTTCCAGCTGTCAGGAATAAGCGAGATTGATTGTCTGGTCGAACCAGACCGACGGACGAGTCCGTCAATCTATAGAGGCTGTTGTGCAGTAACGGGTTGGCGGAGTTATCGGCTTAAACCAATTGGCCGTTCGGGATCTGGTTATTCTCCGGTCCACCGTGGCGTACGATCGTCCCCTCGATCATATAGATGACATCCTCGGCGATATTGGTGGCATGGTCACCGATCCGTTCGAGCTGGCGGGAGACCGCCAAGAGATGGATGAGCGAGTCGAGCCGTTCCGGTTGATTGCGGATACCCGCTTTGACCCGCGAGTACATCTCGCGATTGATCTTGTCCAATTCATCGTCTGCGGCGCAGACGGCATCGGCCAGCGCCCGATCCGCATTGACCAGTGCATCCAGCGAACGGTGAAGCATCGACTGTGTCAGCGCCGACATTTTCGGAAAATCAAACGGGATCTCGATCTTCTCCTGACCGGAGAGGTAGATCGCGCGTTCGGCGATATTCACCGACAGGTCGCCGATCCGTTCGAGATCATTGTTGATCTTGAGGACGGCGATAATAAACCGAAGGTCGGTAGCGACTGGCTGATGCAGAGCGAGTATCTTGAGGCACTCTTCTTCGACATCAACTTCCATCTGGTCGATCGTGCCATCAGTATCCAGAACCTGACGCGCCAGTTTAGCGTCTCGTTCCGAAATGGAGCGGACGGCTTTCTGAACGGACCCCTCCACAATGGCTGAGAGCGTCAGCAACTGGCGTTTGAGTTTCTCGATTTCCCGACGGAGATGGGTTGACATGAATGGTCCTTACACTTCTTATCCGAAACGTCCCGTGATGTAATCTTCGGTTCGTTTCTTGGTCGGTTTGGTGAAGATCAATTTGGTTTCGCCGCACTCGACCATCTGTCCCTCGTAGAAGAAGGCGGTAGTGTCCGAAACGCGGGCGGCCTGCTGCATATTGTGAGTGACGATCACGATCGTGTAGTTTTTCTTTAGCTCGCCGATCAAATCTTCGATCTTGGAGGTGGAGATCGGGTCGAGGGCCGATGCGGGTTCGTCCATCAAGAGCACTTCGGGACGGACCGCCAGCGCTCGTGCGATACAGAGTCGTTGCTGTTGACCACCGGAGAGGAGGTAGGCGTTCTTCTCCAGTTTGTCTTTCACTTCATCCCAGAGAAATGCCTTCTTCAGGGTGGTCTCAACTGCCTCGGTGATCAGGTTCTTATCGGAGATCCCGTTCACTTTGAGGCCGTAAGCGACGTTTTCGAAGATCGACTTCGGGAAAGGGTTGGACTTTTGGAAAACCATCCCGACTCGGGTGCGGATCGAGGAGACATCCTTCACATCCCGATAGAGATCGGTATTTTCCAGCTTGATCGTCCCCTCCATTCGAGTGCCGGGGATGGTGTCATTCATCCGGTTGAGGGTGCGGAGGAAAGTCGATTTTCCGCAGCCGGACGGACCTATCAAAGCGGTTACCCGGAACTTCTCAATATCGAGCGAGACATCATGGAGTGCCTGATGTTTGCCATAGAAGAAGTTCAGGTGACTGGCCGTCATCTTGTAGACGGGGTGTGGTTTCCCGTTGGGGATCAACTCGGATTGCACGCGGTCGTCCTCAAGCTCAAGGTTTTCTTCACGCACTGACACGCCTCGTTCTGATTTTTGACCGGATCAGGATAGCGACAAAGTTCAGCATAAAGGTCAGCAGGAGCAGGACCAGCACGGTCCCATAGAGGATCGGCTTGGTTTTCTCGACATCCGGTGACTGTGTCGCCATTACATAGGTGTGATATCCTAAAACCATGAATTGGTCGCTGAGTTTCGCGGGGAGATAGGGGAGGTAGTACGCGGCGCCGGTGAACATGATCGGAGCAACTTCGCCCGCTCCGCGTCCCACCGCCAGAATGGCGCCGGTAAAAATACCGGGCATCGCCTGCGGGAGGATCACCCGGATAATCGTCTGTAATTTGGTGGCGCCGAGTGCGTAGCTCGCTTCTTTCAGTTCGCGCGGAATGCTGCGCAGTGCTTCTTCGGTGGAGACGATCACTACCGGCAGGGTCAGAAGGGCCATGGTCAGCGAAGCCCAAATGATAGCGGGCTGTCCCCAGACCGGACCTTCGCCAGCATGCAAAAACTTATCAAGGTTTCCGCCTACGAAGCTGATAAAAAAGCCGAGGCCAAAGAGGCCAAACACGATTGAAGGGACACCGGCCAGGTTGTTGATGGCGATACGGAGCAATCGAGTTACTCCGGACTGCGGATCGGTATACTCCTGAAGATATACGGCGGTCAAAACACCGACTGGTACGACCGCAATCACCATCAGTATCACTAAGAAAACAGTACCGAAAATTGCCGGGAAGATGCCGCCTTCTTCCATCCCGTTTTCAGGAGGGGAACTGACAAAATCCCAACTGAGGGTACCGATACCGCCGACAACCACATCGAATAGGATGATCCCCAGGATCGCCATAATGATCACGACTGCCAGAAAGAGCAGGCCGCGCGGAATCGCCCCGGAACTCTTCGCCCCAAACTGGTACTGGTGTCCCAGATCCGATGTGTTGAACGGGAGGTTGTCGGTTGGCTGGTTCACGACATTTTCCCCTGCAACCGCTCACGAAGCTTGGTCAGGATAATATCCCCGCCCAGATTGGTGAGGAAAGTGAAGATGAAGAGGAGAGTTCCGATCAGGAAAAGGACACTATAGTGAGGGCTGCCAAAAACGACCTCGGCAAGTTCCGCCGCGATCGTGGCCGAAAATGTTCTGATTGAATCGGTAAAACTGGTGGAAGAGATCGCCGCGTTGCCGGAGGCCATCAGGACGATCATGGTTTCGCCGATAGCGCGACCGAACCCCAGGACGATCCCTGCGGCGATGCCGGGCATGGCGGCAGGGAGAACCATGGTGAAAGAGACCTGCCAGGGATTGGCGCCCAGGGCGATAGCGGCATCGCGCAATGACTGCGGTACCGCGGACATGGCATCCTCGGCGATCGTGAAGATGACCGGGATGATGGTGATGCCAAGGGCGAGTCCGGCATTCAGGGCATTAAGCCGATAGGTTAGCCCGAATGCACTCTGCAGAAAACTGGCGAGAACGATCAGGGCGAAAAATCCCAATACCACAGAAGGGATCCCGGCCAGCAATTCGATCACCGGCTTGATGATCTCCTTGGTTCGTTTACTGGCAAATTCGGACGTGTAGATGGCGGCCATGACTCCGAGCGGCACGGCAAACAGCATGGCAACGAGCGCCGCCTTGAGTGTGCCGATAAAGAGCGGCATCAACGAGTACTTTGGAATATCGGAATTCGGCTGCCAGATAAACTTCGGATCTTCATCTTCATAGAACGCCTGTTTGAAGATCATCCGGTCGATGGTGACTTCTTCCTGTGTCACTTTGTCGGCGAAGATCGGGATGGCTTCTTTGAAGATAAAGATGAAGATCAGGATGATCGCGATCAGGGCCGCGTAGGCATTCAGGGCAATGAATTTTTCGCCCAGGAACTCACGGAGTTTGGATTTCGGCTTAAACTGAAAGCGATCAAGTTGTTCCATATCTGATTCGCCTACGGCACCATGTTTTTGGCTGCGATCTCTTTCGGCAGCGGAATGTAGTCGACTGACTCAGCGACTGTCTGGCCGGCCTCGGAGAGCGCCCAGTTGAGCAGGGCTTTCGCTTCACCGGTCGGCACGCCGTTAAAGAACCAATAGAGTTCGCGCGCGATCGGGTAGGTGCCGTTGGTGATCGTTTCCATGTTCGGTTCGATAGCCGGGGAAGCGTCATCAACTTTTACTGCCAGGTGGCGAACATTGGATTCCCAGGCGATGCCGCCATAGCCGATGCCGTAGAGGTCTTTGCCGACCGTATTAACGACCGAGGCGGTTCCGGGGAGTGTCTGGACTTCGGGTGCAAAATCGCGTTTGAGCAGGACATGCTCTTTGAAGAAGGCGTAGGTTCCGGAGTTATTTTCGCGGCTATAAATGATGATGCGTTTGTCCGGTCCGCCAAACTCTTTCCAGTTGGTGAGTTTGCCGGTGTAGATGTCTTTGAGCTGCCCGAGAGTGAGCGACTTGATCGGGTTGTCCTTATGAACAAAGATCGCGATACCGTCGAGGGCGACCGCGTAACGGGTCGGCTTGATCCCCTTCTGCTCAGCCATCGCATACTCTTTCTTTTCCATATCGCGCGAGGCTTCGCAGATATCAGTACTTCCGTTCAAGAGTGCCGCAATGCCCGTACCGGTGCCACCGCCAGACACTTGAACCACCACGCCCGGGTGCAACTTCATATACTCCTCGGCCCATCGCTGACCGAGTCGGACGAGGGTGTCGGATCCTTTGATAGTGATTGTACCGGCTTTGGTTGGTTTGCCGGATTGAGCGACGGATGTGCTAAACGCGACCGCGACGAGTGCCATCAGAAGTGACGTGATGGCTGCGGCCGTGGTGAACTTCTTAATCATCTTCTACCTCCAAAAAAAGCGCGTAGTCTGTTTTCAGCCCGAATGTTAGCTTCGCACTTTACACACCCAAGGTAACCTGGGTGATGTTAGGTTTCTGTTAGGATACTGTCAGGATTCCCCTCACCTACGGAATGAATTTGAAGAGAACGGGAAAAGGATTCCCGTTCTCTCGGATCTACTAACCGTTTACTTTACAGGGAAATACCCAACTTTGCTCACAACTTCCTGCCCTTTGTCGGAGAGGACAAACTCTACCAGTTTCTTGATCTCTCCCTGCGGTTTGTTACGCAGATACCAGTAAAGGAAGCGGGAGAGTGGATAATCACCTGAACGGACAGTTTCCAGCGAGGGCTCGAAAGCGGGGGATTCCGCATTTCGTTTCAGTTTCGCGAATTTTACCCCTTTGGCATAGGCCGCGCCGCCGTAGCCGATCCCAAACTTGTCCTTCGCAACCGCGTTAACTACTGCCGCCGTCCCGGGAAGGGTCTGGGTCTGGGCCGCAAAGTCTTTTCCTTTAAGCACTTCGTCTTTGAAATAGGTATAGGTGCCGGAGCTGTTTTCGCGGCCATACATGATGATTCGCTGGTCAGGCCCGCCAACCTCTTTCCAGTTGGTGATGGTCCCAAGATAGATCTTCTTGAGCTGTTCAATAGTCAACTCGGAGACCGGGTTTTCAGCGTGGAGGTAAACCGCGAGACCGTCGCGTGCGACCGGTATTTCAACTCCCGGGGTATTAAAGCGCTGTTTCAGCTTGTCTACCTCGCCCGGTTTGATCGGTCGGGAAGCTTCGCAGACATCGGTTGAACCGTTGATCAGCGCGGCAAATCCGACACCGGAACCGCCGCCGGTAACCTGGATGATCGTTTCAGGATTATCCGCCATGAATCCTTCGGCCCAGCGCTGCCCGAGCATGAGCATGGTGTCGGATCCTTTGAGCGTGACTGTTTGTCCCGCCTTGAGTGACAGGCCGATACTGGCCACCATCAGCAGTGCAACTGCCGCTGACCAGATGAACCGTGAGACTAATCTGTTTTTCATATTGATATCTCCTTTGCTCTGATCTAAAACATGAACTGGAATTGCAGGGTGAATCGATTGTCTTCCGGGTCGCTCTCCAGTTTGGAGAACTTCGATGTACCCTCTAGTTTACGCGGCATATCGTACGCCGCCGTGATCCGAACATTTGGATCCCAGTAATAGTGCATGGCCATGGAGAGTGTACCGAGTGCATCATTGATGGCGGTCTCGGAGTTCGGGTCCCAATAATCGTAACGAAGGGCCGCACCGAATTTGGTCGTGATCGCCTGAGAGACCCAGAGGTACCATCCCTGGCGGTTTACCAGTGAATCAGAACCGCCGGTCTTGTCGTAATCCGTGGCCCAGTAGCATTCACCGCGAACTGCCGTGCCGCCGATCGGGAGGAAATCGAGATAGAGCTGGGCATCCATACCGTAGCGGTTCTTGTCTTTGGAGAAGCCGGGGACGGCCGCCTTGGCGGCAGTGTTGGTCACTTCGGTAGAATCAACCACATGATCTCCATCATTGTCCCGCCAAACGGTTGAAGCTGCCACTGCGGCGGTACCGGGCTGGAAATACTCTCCCCAGTAACCGGAGAGGCCGAAATCGAGCATCCCCAATTTCACTTTGGCGCGCGCGATCACATCTTTCTGTCTGGTCGGGTCCCACCAACTGTAGTTTTTGTCGTCGATCCCGTAGCCGTTGAAAACGCCGATGTTCGCCGAGAAATATTTCGGGGCGGTGTAGGTCAGATTGAGGCCGCGATCCCGCTCACCCTTGAAGAGCGCGTTTTCGGCGGCGCTTCGCTCAGGGAAGTCCCGCTGTGAAGATGAATATTCGATCTCATAGCCGAACGGCCAGTTGAACTGCCCGACTGTCAGGGCCACCGTGTGGAAATTGACGGTCTTGCTCAACTCCGCATAGGCCTCTTTGAGAGAGACGCTGTTCTTGGAAGCATCAAAGTAGATCACATATTTACTGGTGGTGTTTGGCGTGACCTGGAATTTGATACGGCCGCGACGGATATAGAGATTGCTGGCGCCGTTGTTCTGCTTGAGGTCCGGACCGCTCGTGAAATTGGCCAGGGAATCCATGTATTCCCAGCGTGCCTGCAGGTATCCGGAGGTTTTTACCCACTTGAGAATGCTGACATCACTGTTAAGCACTGCAAGATTCTCGTTCATGCCGTCAAGACGGTCCTTCGTTTGCAGCATTGCTTCGCGAAGGCTGTCGACCGCAACTTCAGTGCTGTCCTTCGAATCTTGTGCCGTGACGCCGCTTGCCGACGCGATCGCCAGCCAGGCCACTGCTGCCCAGATTTTCTTCATAATCGCTCTGTCTCCTCCTACGTCCGGGGTACGGACGATGGTTGATTCACGTATGTTCCCCAAGTTAACTTACTGTCATCTGGATCAAGCGGGAGAGAGCGAACCGGATCGGTTCTGCGGAATCGGCTTCCTGCAAGCTCACCTCAAGCAGAAGGCCATTTTGATTCAACTGTTCTCTTCCCACTGTCGGCCCGATTCGCGCTCAGCGACTGTCCGACAGAGGGAAGTCAACCGGTCAAATGTTAGCTCTTGGTTAGCGCAACGTTAATTGTTAGCGGACTTCGAGGTCTTTGTTGGAGCGGAGGGTGGCCCGTCATTGTGTGGATATCCTCAGAACTGACTGGCGGGCAAGTGGATTTTGAAAGTCGAGCCGATGCCGGGCTCACTTTCGACGGAGACCCGACCGTTATGGGCTAACACAATATGTTTGGTTATGGCTAGCCCCAAACCGGTTCCTCCCATCGATCGCGAGCGAGCGGTGTCTACCCGATAGAAGCGTTCCCATAATCTCGGAAGGTGTTCTTTGCCGATCCCTTTGCCGTGATCTCTGACTGCAATGATCAGCTCGCCGCCGACCACACCGGCCGCAACTTCAATCGGTTTTTCCGAGTCGCTGTACTTGATCGCATTATCTATCAGGTTGACAACGGCTTGTTCAAGGAGGGGAGGATTGATGCGGGTCCGCAATGACTGATCGCAGGTGAGGGAGAGCTGCATTTTCTTGGTTGTCGCGGTGTGGGCGCATGCCTGCATGGCGGAGTGCAAGACTTCATAGATTGACCCGAGTTCAAGCGGGATGCCGGACTTCTCGGCATCCTGTTCGATGCGCGAGAGAGCGAGGAGATCTTCGATGATCGAATGAAGTCGGTCGACCTGGCGGGTGATGATCCCGAGGAAGCGCTTGGCGTCTTCGGTGTTGTCGATCGCGCCATCCTGGAGCGCTTCGACAAATCCCTTGATCGAGGTGATCGGCGTTTTCAGTTCGTGGGAGACGTTGGCCACAAACTCACGGCGCAGGTTTTCCAGTTTGCGAAGTTTGGTGATGTCATAAAAGACCAGCAACGCACCGATCGTGGCGCCTTCCTGGTCTCTCAGTAGAGTACCGTGCGCCTGCAAGGTTTGCTCGCCACGTTCTCCCATCGCAATCTCGCCTTCGGTCGGCGCGTTGGTCGCCAGCGTGCTGTCAATGAGACGCAGCAGATCGGTGTTGCGGACGACCTCCTGGATAGTTCGTCCCCGCGCGGTGTCGGCGTTGATCTGCAGTAGTTCTGAGGCGGCGCGGTTGACGATCAGTAATCGTTCTTCGGTGTCTACCGCGATCACTCCCTCGATCATGCCGGCCAGGATGACTTCCTGTTCGTTTCGCTGGCGCGTGATCGTCTGGATCCGTTCATCCAGTTGGAGCGCCATTTCATTCATCGCTTCGGCCAGGCCGCCTATCTCTTCGGAGTCCGAGATCGGCATTCGGTTGCTCAGATCGCCCGCGGCGAATTTGCTCGCTCCCGTTCGGAGTTCCTGCAAGGGACGGCTGATACGGCGGGAGGCCCAGAGGCTGATCATCGCCGAAATGATCCCGATCAGCAGTGCGGCCACGCCGATCTTGATCCGAATTTCCCAGAGTGCGTCCTCAATAAATCCGATCGGAATTGAAGCACGGATGACCGCCCGTATATCTCCATTGATAGTCAATGGCACTGCGGCATACATCACCGGCTCATTAGATTGCTTACGAAATCGTGAGTCGATTCCGATCGCTCCGGCCCTGGCCGCGGCGAACTCGGGATTGGGGGTTTGGTTTTGCCAGGCGACTGAGGGTTCGTGCGAATCGGCGATGATCCGTCCGGAGAGTGAGATCGCGCTCAGGCGTGTATCGGTTTTGAGTCCCAGTTCGCTGACTATCGACTGTAATTGAAGGCTGTCTGTTGTGTTCAGAGGGGAATCAAGGAAGAATGGTTCAACCTGGCCGGAAAGGAGTGTGGCTCGCACCTCAAGATCGAGTGCGGTCTGATCGAAATAAAATTGCCGGAGTGAACGTGAGGCATACCACGCTACCGCCAGCAACGATACCAACGTGATGATCAGATATGCGGGGTAAAGTTGCCAGAGGACTCGTTTGCGGGGCATTTCACTCCTTGAACCGGTAGCCTACTCCTCGAACCGTTTCGACATACTTTCCCATCACGCCAAGCTTTCGGCGAAGTCCGACAATCTGGACATCAACCGCACGATCCGTCACCAGCACTTCGTCGCCGCGGATCTCGTTGACGATCTGGTAGCGGGTGTAAACCCATCCGGGACGACGGGCCAGAAGGTGCAGGATCTTGAATTCAGTCAGGGTAAGATCGACCTGTTTTCCTTTGGCTACGACCTCGTGGCGGCCGGGATGGATCGTCATCTCGTGGATCGACAGTACTGCTTCGTCGCCGACATCATGCTTTACCTTCCGGCGGAGGATTGTCCTGATCCGAGCCACCAGCACTTTTGGGCTGAACGGCTTGGTGATGTAGTCATCGGCGCCAAGTTCCAGGCCGGTGATTACGTCAGATTCCTCACCCTTAGCGGTCAACATGACAATAGGGATGTGTTGTGTTTTCGGGTCGTTCTTGAGCAAGCGGCAAATCTCCAGGCCATCCATCCCTGGAAGCATCAGATCGAGTACTATCAGGTTGGGTTGCTTTGATTTAGCAGTTTTCAGCCCATCCTCGCCGGAGATCACCGCAGTGGTCAGATACCCCTCTTTGCTGAGACTATAATTGATCAGCTCCTGGATATCTTCTTCGTCCTCGATGATCAGCACACTTTCTCTTGCCATGGTTTCCTCTACATCAGACTTGTGGTTCGGTTTGCCATCGCCTTAGTAACAGTGCTAATCGAGTGGTTGGATGTTCAGTTTTCGTTAGTATACTATGAGACTTTCATGGTCTCCGGCGCAAGTAATATATGGTACAAGCGGATATCCTGACAAGTAGGCTGAACATTGCTTTCCGGTCGCCCGTTCCTATATTCAGGATAATGTTGGTCCGATAAGTAACCTGTTCAAATGGCGAAAGAATGCTCAAACGACTGCTGCTTTTCATACTCCTCCTCTCCAGTTCCGGTGTTGCCGGATATGAGAAAGAGCTCACTCCGTTCTCCGTCACGCGGGGGGCTGCGACGTTGGGACTCCCTTTTTGGGGCGGCATCAATACGCCAAAGCCAACATTGGTCGACTTTGATCGCGATGGTCTGACTGACCTGTTGTTTGGCGATCCATCCGGCAAGCTGACGTATTTCCGCAATATCGGCAGTGTGTCCCAGCCAGAGTGGGAGCTGGTCACGGAGCGGCTGGGACAGGTCGATATCGGCACCTGGCATATTCTCGGGGATATTGATGGAGATCTCGACCTGGATCTGTTTTGCGACAGCCGCGAGGGGAAAGTAGCTTTTTGGCGGAATATCTCCAGCGAAGAGCGCATCACGTTTGAATTGGCGGATAGCGCATTCTCCGGAATTCTGACCGGGCAGTTTAATACTCCGGCGTTGGCGGATATAGATTCAGATGGCGACCTGGATTTCTTCTTTGGCGCACCGAGCGGACTTTTGGAACTGTATCGCAATGTCGGGACCGCAACCACGCCCCAGTTCCAGTTTGAGACCGATGCATACGATTCGGTGCTGGCATTTCCGCGCGGCACGCTGGCGAGCGGAGTGAATCACGGCTTTTCTGCGCTCCGGTTTGTCGATATGGACGCGGATCATGATCTTGATCTTTTTTACGGGGATTTCTTCAATCCAAATCTCTACTATTTCGTCAATCTGGGTGACAGCATCCTCTCGGATCTGACCTTCCAGACCGAGAATTATCTTCCGCAGGCGACCCAGGGATTTAATCATCCGTCATTTGCCGATCTGGACAACGACAATGACCTTGATCTGGTTCTGGGAGTTGCCGGTTCGGCAGACTTGAACTGCCTGCGCTATTATGAGAATATGGGCGATGGTACGGTGGCGGCCTGGGATCTGATCGACAGTTCGATCATTCGATCGATCGATGTTGGTTCGGCGGCGGTGCCCACGCTTGGGGATCTGGATGACGATGGCGACCTTGACCTGTTGATCGGCGGGGTTTCCGGGCGATTGACTTACTATCAGAATACAGGTTCAGCCGACGCGCCGGAGTTTTTGTTCGTCACCGATTCATTTGCCAATATCTCCGTACTCCTTTATTCAGCGCCTGCCCTGGTCGACTGGGATTCGGATAACGATTTGGACCTGCTGGTTGGGACCAATGCCGGGCGAGTTGAGTATTGGCGCAATGACGGCACCGCCAATTCTTATGCATTTGTCAAAGCTGATGCCCAGCTTGGGGGGATCAAGGTTGACCAACTCGCCATACCGGTTCCGGTCGATATGAATGGAGACAGCCTGCTCGACCTAGTGATCGGAGAGTGGGATTTCAATAATCGTGCGAATGTTTTACTTTATCGCAATAACGGTACTTCAGGTAATCCGGCGCTCACGCTGCAGACAGCCTCGCTGCTTACTCGCGACACCTCGCGCGCGTTTGTGGTTCCTTCAGTGTTGGATTGGGATGGAGATGGCCGTTCTGATCTGCTGATCGGGACCGATAAACTGGGAGTGACGCTCTACCGCAATACCGCTGATTCGGGGCAATTTCCGGACTCGCTATCCATGCTTTTAGAGGACGCAGAGATACCCGGCAACGATGACGGTTTTCGCGCGCTGATCCGCGAAGCGGATATCGATAACGACGGGGACCGAGATCTGTTTGTGGGTGAGCTGGATGGTGGGCTAAACTTTTATCGATCGGATGGAGACTGTTGTGTGGGGAGGCGCGGCAATTTGAACAGCAGTCCGGATGGGCTGACCGATCTCTCCGATCTATCGATGCTGATCCAGCATATCACGCAGCCGTTCGGACCTGTCACGTTCCCCTGTCCCAGCGAAGCCGATCTTTTCGAGATCGGCGGCGGGACAATCGACATGGGGGATCTGATCTACCTCATCGCCTTCCTGACGGGGCAGTTGTCCCAACTTCCCGCCTGCAAGTAGCCTAGTGGTGATGGGCGTGGTAGTGGGCCATAAAGGAATTTTTCCCAACTAAAATCGAATCGACCTTCTGGAACGTGGTCGTATTGATCACATAGACCCGACCGCGCTGGTCGGGTTCGTTGGCGCAGGCGACATACGCGCGGGAGTCGTCATCGGAGATATTCACCCCAAAAGCAAGCGGTGTCGAGAACGGGATATTGGCCAACACCGCTTTGGTCTGCGGATCGATCACCACCACTGAATTTCCCCACTGAGTCGTCACCCAAAGCTGGCTGTCATCCGAAGTCATATCCATGAGAGTCGGGCCGGCGAATTTCCCAGGACCTTCAGCAGTTTTGCTGAACGGGATCATGATGGAATCAACGATCGAATCGGCCTCAATGTCGTACACTCTGACCTGGTCGGCGAGGCTGTCCAGGCAGGCGATATACAGAAGCGAATCCTTGGTGTCGACCACCAGGCCATACGGGCCATACTTCGGACTGCCGGGGACTGACGGGTCAGCATCGTTGAGCGGACGGATATATACATCGTCATTGACAGTGGTGATGATCGTCAGGTTATCAGTGAAGCGGTTGCAGGCGAATACTCGCGCGCCGTCGTTGGATATCTTGACATCATGCGTCCCGGAGCCGGATTGAAGGGTATTCGAAATGACGCTCATTGCGGAAAGATCCAACTTGGCCACATGCCCGGTTACCGGGCTGGGGGTAAAATCCGCGACATACCCAATGCCGCCGTTGAGCGAGACAGCGATCGCCGTCGGGAGGAGCGCTCCGGGGATCTCTACCGTATCGATTAACGTCCCAGTTTCGTGCGCGAACTTGGCTACCCAGCCGGGATTGCTTCGACTGACCACGTAGAAGTACGTGTGATCGGGAGAGAATTCCATGTGATGTGGCTTGGGGACCGCCGCATCCATTGAATCGGTCCGTATGCCGGTCTCGGAGTCGTACACATAGATCGTTCCGTCTTCCTGATTGAGCACATAGATGGAGCCTTCGGGACCAATGATCCTGGGCGTCAATGATGTCGGTTTGTCAGAACTGCAGCCAGCCAGAACAAGTATCATTGCAAGAGTGAGCAGAGTCTGTTTCATTTTCAGCAGTCTCCAATTGAGGGTCAAGTGCAGCACGACGGGCGGCTACATCATCCGCGACATGTTTGGGTACCCCGGCAGGCGTGAGGAAATGGCTTTCGGAGACCTCTCTTATCTACATAGAGAATCGAGAATGGATCCAAAAGTCAAGCCCAAAGGGTGGACCAGATGCCTCTTCATCGTCACCGGCCGCTCCGTCGGAGGGGAATTTCTCGTTGACAGACAGTCGCTTATCTGCCATGTTTATCACCAGCTTCAGCAGGGCGAACGCATGCCAAACGCCGCATGCGCCGTCGGGAGACTGCCGATCCCGGGATGCCGTTGCATCCGCCAGGTATCCCCGAACCGCCCACAGTCTTTTACTGTCAGGTAAGGAGTATCCGATGAAGGTTCTGCATCTCTGTCTGATCTTATGCGCTCTGCTGGCGGTCGCCGGATGCGGTGGCGCCGGATCCAATCAAGTGAAGATCGCGCTCGTTTGCCCTCTGACGGGGGACGATGCTGCTCATGGACAGGGGATGAAGCGCGCGTTTATCATGGCTGTCGAGGATGCCAATGCCGCCAAGATGCTCGGCGATATCGTCATCGAGGCGCTCCCGATGGATGACCGTTCCGATCCGAAAGAAGCTGTCACGGTAGCAACGCAAGTGATCTCGGATCGCGCTATTATCGGGATAATCGGCCATCTCAACTCCGGCTGCTCGATCCCAGCCAGCAAAGAGTATGCAAAGCGCGATCTGCCGATGATCACTCCGGCCTCGACCAATCCAAAACTTACCCAGCAGGGATACAAAAATGTCTTCCGCGTCTGTGGCACCGACGATGTCCAGGGGAGTTTTGGTGCAAACTATGTGCATGATACGCTTGGCCTGAATACCGTTGCTATCATCCATGACAAGACCGCTTATGGTCAGGGACTCGCTGAAGAATTCCAGAAGCAGTTTCTCGCGATCGGCGGGACAGTTACCTCATTTGACGGCATTGACCGTGGCGAGAAAGATTTCAAGGCATTGTTGACCCGTGTGAAGTCATCGGGGCCGATGTTGGTCTACTACGGCGGTTTGTATGCCGAGGCCGGCTTGATCACCAAGCAGATGAAAGAACTTGGCCTTGCTGTGCCGTTGATGGGTGGGGATGGGATCTTCACCAGTGAATACGCCCGTATCGCCGGATCGGCCGCCGAAGGCGACCTTGCCTCGATGGTTGGACTTCCGCCGAGCAAACTTCCGCTCGCTAAAGATTTTCTGGCGCGCTATGCCCAACGCTGGCCGGGGGATGATGTTGAACCATACGACCCGCTCACCTATGAAGCGACTATGCTCCTGCTCGATGCGTATATCGCCTGCGGCAAAGATATGACCAAGTTGAATCAGACTATCGCCGGGATCGTGCACAACGGGATCATCGGCGAGGTCTCCTTCGATGAAAACGGGGATAATCGAAACAAGGCGATCTCGATGAATCGCGTGCAGGATGGCCGGTTCAACTTCTATGAGCATGTACCTCAGGTTCAATAGCTGAATCGATGTTCGTCCAGCAGATCATCAACGGATTAACGCTCGGCTCCATCTATGCCCTCTTTGCGCTGGGGTATACGATGGTCTACGGCGTGTTGCTGATGATCAATTTCGCGCATTCCGAGATCTTCATGGTCGGCGCATATATCGGGTTCTGGGTGCTGGCGCTTCTGCCGGGTGTCCTGCCGCCGGTCATCCCACTCTATTTCCTGATCATCTTTGGTTTTGCGCTTCTCTTCACCGGGATATTGGCGGTAGCGGTCGAGAAGATGGCGTACCGTCCACTGCGTCATGCGCCTCGCCTTGCTCCACTCATCTCGGCGATCGGTGTTTCTATCTTTCTGCAGAACTTGATCATGCTGACTGTCGGTGCAGAATCGAAACCATACCCGGAAACATTCGGCGTCACGCAGTATGAGTTTTCCGGAATTCATGTCAATTCGCTGCAAATTCTGATCTTCACGCTGGCGATCGTACTGATGGTTGCGCTCCAGCTATTCATCACCCGGACGAAACTCGGCAAAGCGATGCGCGCGGTCTCGCAGAATCATATCGTCTCGCAACTGATGGGGATCAATACCAACACGATCATCGCCGTCACTTTTCTGATCGGCGGCGGACTTGGCGGTGTGGCCGGTGTGCTGAACGGACTTTACTACGGCAGTATCAAATACAACATGGGGTTTCTCCCCGGTATCAAAGCATTCACCGCGGCGGTACTCGGCGGGATTGGTAATATCAAGGGTGCGATGGTCGGTGGGTTCCTGCTCGGTATTCTTGAAGCGCTCGCCGCAGGCTACATTTCATCTGAATACAAAGATGTGATCGCGTTTGTGGTGCTGATATTGGTGCTGGTTTTCAGGCCGACCGGCATCTTTGGCGAGCAGGTGACTGAGAAGATATGACCATCTCCCGCAACCAGCTTATCTATGGCATACTGCTGTTGATCGTCATTGTCGGGCCGTTGATCCTGCATTACACCGGAAGTTACTACACGGTCCATGTGATCGGTCTGGTCGGGATCTATGCGTTGCTCTGTCTGGGTCTCAATATAACGATCGGCTATACCGGTCTTTTGGATCTCGGCTTTATGGCATTTTATGCCATTGGTGCGTATACCGGTGCATTGTTGTCGATAGCTGGGTTGTCGTTCTGGATGATCATCCCGATCACGATCATTGTCGGTGGGGCGGCGCGGTTACTGATCGGCGCACCGGTGCTCAGATTGCGCGGTGATTATCTTGCCATTGTCACGCTCGCATTCGGCGAGATCACGCGACTGGTGCTGAATAATTACGATGGCCTCAGCAATGGCCCAAAGGGGTTGCCGCGGGTTGGGGAGAGGATCCTTCCGGTGAACGTCTTTGGCCTGGAACTTCGAGAAGATATCCAGTTCTACTATCTCATTCTCGCGTTTGTGATAGTCGGCATCATCATCAGCACTCGTTTGGAGCATTCTCGTCTCGGACGCGCGCTGGTGGCGATTCGCGAGGATGAACTGGCGGCGGAACTTGCGGGAGTCAATGTCGCCCGAACCAAAGCGATCGCGTTCACGATCAGCGGGATGTTCGGCGCGGTGGCCGGGACTATCTATGCTCACTGGATCGGATTTATCTCACCCGAGATGTTCACATTCATGGAGTCGGTGTTGCTGGTGTCGATGCTCGTCATCGGCGGGATGGGGAATATTGCCGGGGTGATCCTTGGTGTGCTGTTGTTGGTTGGCGTGCCGGAAGTGCTCCGTTCGACCCTAGGGTCGCGTTTTGTCGATTATCGAATGTTGTTATTCGGGGCGGTAATGGTGATCGCCATCATCTTCCGCCCACAGGGGATATTGCCATCCAAACGTCGTGCACTTGAACTCAAATCCGAGGAGACGCATTAGCGATGCTTCTCCAGGCGGACCAGATCACCAAACATTTCGGCGGACTCAAGGCGCTGACCAATCTCAGTGTGACGATCGAAAGCAATGAGGTCCTCGGATTGATAGGTCCGAATGGCGCGGGGAAATCGACTTTCTTTAATGTCGTGACCGGCGTGTATGCGCCAGACCATGGCGAGGTTCGATTCAAAGGAAAACTGCTTAACGGTGCAACATCACATAGCGTGGTTGAAGCAGGTATTGCACGGACATTCCAAAATCTTCGGCTGTTCCACGGCATGACCGCGCTCGAAAATGTGATGGTGGCGCGCCATAGTCGGACAAAATCCGGATTTGGTTCCGCGATGCTCCGTACACCGTTATTCAAGCGGGAAGAACGGGAGATCTGCGATGCCGGCAAGGCGGCGCTGGATTTTGTCGGCCTGCTCAAATGCGGCAATGATCTGGCGCGGAACCTGTCGTACGGGAATCAACGTCGGCTGGAGATCGCGCGCGCGCTGGCGACGGAACCATCGCTGTTGCTCCTGGATGAACCGACTGCCGGGATGAATCCGAAAGAGTGCGATGAACTGATCGAGTTGCTGCAGAAGATACGGCAGAAAAATATCGCGGTGATCATCATTGAGCATCGGATGCAGGTGGTGATGTCTATTTCTGATCGGATAGTAGTGCTGGATTACGGGGAGAAGATCGCGGAGGGGAAACCATCCGAAGTGCAGAAGAACCCGAAAGTGATTGAAGCCTATCTCGGGGCGGGCTGACCAGCCCAAAACGACTCCAGCCGCATCATCCCGCGGAGGCGGGGATCCAGTTTTCTTATCTTATTCTCCTTGGTAAAATGGATGACCGGTGGTATGTTGTGGGTGGGAGAATATGCTGTTATGCGCGTTTGGATGGCCTTTGTACTGTTCGTCTTGCTTCCGAGTCTCTGTTTCTCACAATTTATCGTAGTTGATTCACCACAGTTAATAGCCCGCCTTATGGTCGGTGATACACTGGACAACTTCGGACGGTGCATTTCCCCTGCCGGAGACGTGAATTCGGACGACTATGACGACTTCTGGGTTTCGCGTTCCTCGGACGGTCGTTGGTCGGAATTTCGACTGTACTTCGGCGGTGACGAGATAGATTCTGTCCCTGACTTCGTGTTGCGCGCACCTTCTCTGCGTATCTATGACGTAGGCGATCTCAACTCTGACGGGTTCGACGACTTCCTGCTCGCTTGCCACGATACGGTAACATGGACGCCCAGCAATTTTGATCTGCATTACGGCGGGCCGCTCTTGTCGTCTTCACCTGCCATGCGATTTCCAATCCACTCTTATGAAGGATTTGGCGAACCGATTGGTTCCCGCCATATGGTATGCGCCGGAAAGGACATGGACGGCGATGGCAAACCGGATTTGCTGGTTGGTGAGCCAACTGGAAACGGCGGTAACGGCGCATATCTCTATTCAAGTGACCCGGTCTTTGATACCATCGCGGATTACCACTTTGCGTTTGGGGCATTTCCAGATATTCAGCAAAGTGGTTCCGCCGTCGGATTTCTGCCAAACTTTGATGGCATGAGCTATATCTTATTGGGCGTACCGGGCTATGGCGGTGATCCCACGACTCCCGGATCCGTCTGCTTCTATAGAGCGAGTTCCTCACTGGATACTGTGCCAGAGTTTATCCTGCATGATCCAGTCGATCCTGCGAGCTTCGCATTTGGCTACCAGATTGTGTCCACCGATTTTAATCAAGATGGTCTTACTGATTTCGTCGTTCACGCGAGCGGTACTCCAGGTGATCTCTACCTTGGTGAACAGCCAACCGACACTACTTCGGATCTTATTATTCTGCCAAATTTTGGCGGAATGGAGTCAGCAGGTGATCTGAACACTGACGGCTATTCTGACTTACTGATTTGTGAATCCCCTTCCAGGGCAGAGTCTGGATCTACTACGGTGGTACGGCCATGGATGGTATCGTCGATATGAAAGTGTTCCCACCAATAGATGTTGTCAATTTTGGTGGTGAGGTCAGTGGCATAGGCGATGTAAACGGTGATGGCTTGGAGGATTTCGCAGCCGGAGCGATGTTGTCGTCCTTTGGTTGGTGGCCAGGAGTTGCCCTTGTCTACTCCGGATTCGGCCAAGTGCCAGTGGATGTCCCAGGAGATCCGTCTGTTCTGCCTATCGCCGTCGCTCTCCACCCTAACTACCCTAACCCCTTTAATCCTTCGACAACTATCTCGTTCGATTTGCCGAGGAGAAGTGAGGTGACCCTGGCTATTGTGAACATACTGGGGCAGGAGGTTGCGCGACTAGTGAATGGCGAAGTGTCCGCCGGTACGCATTCGGTCGAATGGGATGGGCGGGATATATCGGGTGAAGTGGTTGCATCCGGGGTCTATTTGTATCGTTTGGAAACAGACGATGGAGTGTTGTCGCGGAAGATGCTGCTGTTGAAGTAGGGAAGCATTGGTTTCGCCTCTCGTCTTCGCTCGAGGCGACAGGTTTTAGAAACTGGATTAATGCATTTTTGCTAGCACTACTATTCTTGGGCTGAACTTAACCCCGTCGGGTCGAGCGGAGCCTGCCCCACGAAGGCGAGGACGAGACCCGAAGATGGCTGGTCCAAAACCCATTCTCGATAAAAAGAAAACCGGGTCTGGGGGTTCGCATCATCCTTGATTGGCTCTCGATATGACTAGAAGGCACCCTCGACCCGACTTTCGCACACGCCGCAAAAGGTACGGCTTTACTGTATAGGCCCCTAGATACAGTTCGGCAATGTACCTCCCGCAGTCATGTAGTTGATTATCATCGAAAGATCAGTCAGGTCAATATTCCCAGAGTTATTGACATCCGCCTCGGCCATACAGGCCGGTGGAGCCGCGCCCGCCGTCAGGAAACTGACCATGTAAGAGAGATCGCTCAGGTCGACCAGCTCCTGCGGGTCACCATTCAGATTGCCGCGAATCCCGACACAACAGGCCACTACATTTATAGTACTCCCAAACACCCAGGTCTTGGCGGTATCGAGATATGAGGTTCGGGTCGTATCAAAATAGCTGGAGTCGCAGGGCGGATCGTTGACCAGGATCCATTGCTCGCAGATCGTGCCGTTCCAGTCTATACACTGGAAACAACTGGTATCGACCACGGTGTCGGTATGGATACCGATCAGGTAACCCAACGGATTGGAAAAACCGAAATCATCCAGCGAAGTGTCTATCGTGATATCAAACGTGTAACTCAGCCCGGGGTTGAGCCCGTTAAGCAGGAACGGGACTTTCACCAGCGTCCTGATCTGGGTGGTCGGGGCGATCGGAGGGATATCATCCTGCCCAAACTGATTCGGCAGCCAGAGCATATGGATCCCGCCGGGAAAAGATGAGACAATACTGAATTGCCAGCCTGAGATAAGTGTGCCGGTGGTGTCCAGCCCGCCCGAAAACTGGACCGCGTCTGAGTCCGAGACTCTGAGCACCAGTTCGAATCCCTCGACCGAGTCGACCGTATTGAGCAGGTAAACTGGAATAAAGCCGCTGGTCTGGCCGGCAGGGATAACGGCATCACCGGTCTGGACAATCAGAACCGGGGAGGCATCCAGCTTGCTCGAAAAGATCGAAATCAAGAAAAGCAAAAATACGAATCGACCAATGGTACGAATCGGGCATAAAGAGACCATGACAACGCTCCAACAGAGTTAGACTCTGAATGTGAAAAAAATACAGCCTTCGTTACCAGTTGGCGATCAGTAGCTCGAATCGTTGTAGGACATCAGTAGTTATCAATGCAGATAGGATAAGATACGCATTAGTTGAGGACTGTCAAGGGGTTGGTTGGGCGGTGCAGATAAAAGGCGTCCGGCTGGTCGACCAAACGCCCTGAATTTGTTGAGCGAATGAAAACTACATAGCTTCAGACTTATGCTCGTAGCCAACGAGCGCCTTTTCGGCCGAGGCTCGGAACTGCTCGAGGGTCGGCGGTCCGATATAGCGGTCAACTTCCTGACCGTTGGCATCGAGAAAGACGGTAGTCGGGACACCGGTGATCGGGCCGTACTTGTCGAGAACTTCTTCGTTCCCCATCATCATCACCCACTTCATGCCGGCTTCCTTGGTGAAGATATTGACGTTGGTGGCTTCATCACGCACGGCAAACCCAAGTATCTCAACCCCTTTCGGATTGTACTCGGCATACAGCTTAATGAGGTCCGGGATCTCTTTGCGGCAGGGCGGGCACCACGTCCCCCAGAAGTTGATAATAGTCGGGCGCTTGCCGACCCACTCGGTAGCCTGACGGAGATTTCCGTAGGTGTCGGTTGCAGACCAGACCGCAAACTCGACGGCCGGAGTCTCGGCAGTGGTACCGGCAGGAGTCTCAGTGGTCGTCCCAGCCGGAGTTTCGGTGGTAGTCACCTTGATCGACGGTTCGCTGGTGGTCGGTTCCGGCTTGGCAGCTTCCTGCTTTTCAGCGGAACATCCGAAAACCAAGCAGGCAAAAACGAGAGCGGTTCCAAATAGTGCGAGTCTACGCATTCATACATCCCTTATAGTCGAGTTATCTCATTCGCACAGAAATAGCACAGGCGGTCATTTCTGTCAAACTGAATATTCCTGCTATTTCATCTGCTTCTGGGCTTCAGCGATCGCCTTGATACTGTCGCAACTGATATTGTTGACAGCGGCGAGCAGTTTCTTGAAATCGTCCGGGCCACGGTAGCCGGGCAGCTTGGCTATGCCGATGGAATCAGAGCACATAAACACAAAAGTCGGGTAGCCGGACGGGCCGAACTTGTTCTGGACCAGGTCCTTTTCAGAGATTTTGTAACCGTTCAGATCAAGAATCTTGTCAGAATCTCCCCAGAGCTTGACCGGAATGTACTTCTCATTGATCATCTTGATGATCGCGGTATCGGCAAATGTCTCTTTGTCCATCTTTTTGCACCAGCCACACCAGGAGGCGGTGATGTCCACCAGCAGGTACTTGTTTTCGGTAGTGGCGCGCTTCAGCCCTTCGTCGTAGGAGACCCAGGTCAATCTTGGACCGATGTCGTATCGGTGGCTTTGAACGCCGGCGGAGTTTCGGCTGGTTTGTCGACGGCATATACCAATGCCGCCGCGAGCAGCAGAACAGCCGGGAAGGTCAGGAATCGGAACGCTTTCATCAATCACCTATCGTCAAGTTGTTCAAATCTCTGGTCTGTCAGCATACCTTGGCTACGAGTTTTTCGCTTGTAGCGGTCGAAGGTAGGCGGCGGAGTCACCCAGCATCCCTTTGAGTGAATCGAGCAGTTTGAAATCGACTGTCACGGCGTACTTCTTTGACTTGATGTACACTTCGGAGCCGTTTTCGCGAGCCGCGAGGAGAACCGGGGCTGTCCCACGATACTCATCTAGTATAGACAAAGCCCGGTCAAGGGTTTCATCGGAGCAATCCTTGGCTACCTTTATAACCAGTTGGCAGGAGAAACGTTCCGTCAGTTTTTCCAGCGGAAGTGTTTCTGCGGCAACAACTTTAGGTGCCTCGCCCTCTCGGGTGGAGACCCGTCCGGTGACGAGGATCATCCGGTCTATCTCGATGTGCTCCTTGCCTTTATCGTAACAATCCGAGAAGCAGACCAACTCGACTGACCCGGAGAAATCTTCAAGCGTCACAAAGGCCATCATATTCCCTTTGCGATCCGGCATCTTTTTGAGATTGGTCACGATTCCGCCGACCGTCACCTCGCGGCCATCGGGGGTCCCTTTGAGTCCGCCTGCGCTGGTGGTGGTGAAGCAGATCAATTCATCGCGGAATTTGTCGAGCGGGTGGCCGGAAAGGTAGAAACCGAGCATCGCCTTTTCCTGGGCTAACCGTTGCGAGGTCGGCCAGTCGGCAATCTCCTTCAGCGGCGGCTCGGTCCGCTGGACCGCCTGGCCGGCTCCGGCAAAGAGGTCATGCGAGTTCTGTTGTTCCTGTACTTTGTGTGCGTATTCGAGACATCCCTCGACTATATCGTACTTCTGGGCCCGATTCCCGGGGAGCGAATCGCACGCACCGGCTGCGATAAGCGACTCCAAAGTACGCCTGTTGATCTGCCGGAGCGGGACTTTGGAGCAGAGATCGGCGAGCGAACCAAAAATCCCGGTTGTCTTGCGAGCTTCCTGTATCGCCACGGCAGCGTCGCCGCCCACATTCTTTACCGCCTGAAGTCCAAAGCGAATAGACCCGCCGACCACGGTGAAGTCCGACTTGGATTCATTCACATCCGGCGGTTCGACCTTGATACCAAGACGGCGGCATTCTTCGAGGAGTGTGTAGATCCGCTCGGTGTCGTTGATTTCCGAGGTCATGGTGGCGGCCATAAACTCGTGGGGGTAGTAGCATTTGAGCCAGGCTGTCTGGTAGGCGACCAGAGCATAACAGGTGGAGTGGGCTTTGTTGAAGCCGTAGCGTGCGAAGGTCTCAATCTGGTCGAACATATCCGCCGCGACTTTGTGCTCAACCTTATGTCCCTCGGCACCTTTGATGAACTCTTCCTTCTGGTTCGCCATAAGCTGGGCATCTTTTTTACCCATTGCTTTGCGAAGCAGGTCGGCCTGACCAAGTGAGTAACCGGCCAACTGGTTGGCGATCTGGAGCACCTGCTCCTGGAAGACGATCACGCCGTAGGTCTCGCCCAGGATCTTCTCGAGTTTGGGGTGCATGAACTTAACATCGAGCGTCCCGCGTTTCCGCTCGATATAAATGTCGATCATGTTCATCTCTTCGCCGGGGCGCATCGCCACGCGGGCATCCAACGGCCCCGGGCGGTAGAGCGCGTTCATCACGGCGAGGTCAACGAAGGTCTCCGGTTTGAGCTTTCGGAGATAGTCCCGCATTCCGTTCGATTCAAACTGGAAGATCCCGACTGTCTCTCCTCTTGCAAAGATCTCGAAAACCTTGGGGTCATCCAGCGGCAAGTTATCCAAATCGACCTTGGAGCTTGGGTAGTTCTCACGGATCATTCGCTCGGCATCATCGATAACCGTCAGAGTGCGGAGTCCGAGGAAGTCCATCTTGAGGAGGCCGATCTCTTCGACCATCTTCATATCGTACTGGGTCGTGATTTCGTCTCGGGAGCCTTTGAAGAGCGGGACATAGTTGGTCAGGGCCGATGGGGCGATCACAACTCCGGCGGCGTGGGTCGAGCAATGTCGGGCCAGACCTTCGAGGGTCTGCGAGTATGCCAGCAGCCGCTCGATTCGCTTGTCGTTTTCGCCGAGCTGACGAAGTTCCGGGGTGGATTCGATTGCTTTCTCGAGAGTCATGTCCGGCGTGGCCGGAATCAGCTTGGCGATTCTGTCGACCTCGGAATAGGGGAGGCCGAGCACTCGGCCGACATCACGTACGACGCCGCGCGCGGCCATGGTACCGAACGTAATGATCTGGGTGACGTTGTCGGCGCCATATTTTTCGATAACATACTTGATGATCTTATCGCGGCCGCGGTCCGCGAAATCGATATCGATATCAGGCATCGAGATACGTTCCGGATTCAAGAACCGCTCAAACAGCAGGTTAAACCGGATCGGGTCGACATTGGTAATCTTGAGCGCGTACGAGACGAGTGAACCGGCCGCCGAGCCACGGCCCGGGCCGACCGGGATCTTCTGCGAACGGGCATAATCACAGAAATCTTTCACGATCAGGAAGTAGCCAGCATACCCCATCTGCTTGATGACACCCAGTTCGTAGTCGAGGCGCTTTTTGATCTCTTCAGTGATCTTGCTATAGCGAACTTTCAGCCCTTCTTCGCATAAATACCGAAGGTACTGGTCGGGGTCTACATACGGCTTGGGGATCGGGAAGACCGGGAGCTTGAGCTGGCCGAGTTCCAGTTCCAGATTGCAGGATTCGGCGATGCGGATAGTGTTTTCCAGCGCATCCTTGAAATCGCCAAACCGCTCATACATCTCTTCGGGAGACTTGAAGTAGATCTGGTCGGAGTTATAGCGCATCCGGTCGGTATCTTCGACCTTCTTGTCGGTCTGGATACAGAGCAACGCGTCATGCGCCTGCCAATCCTGCTGGCGGAGATAGTGGCAGTCGTTGGTCGCGACGAGGGGGATTCCGGTCTCTTTGGAGATGGCGACCAGCTTGGGGAGGACTATTGCTTCCTGCTCCAGACCATGGTTTTGTATTTCAATGAAGAAATTTCCTTCGCCAAACAGATCCTGATAGAACCGTGCGGCGGCAACCGCACCTTCGGTATCTCCGCGCTGAAGGTGCCAGTTGACCTCGCCGGCAAGGCAAGCGGAGGTGGCAATGAGACCCTCGGAATGCTCTTTCAGGATATCTTTGTCGATGCGGGGCCGGTGATAGAACCCTTCGAGATAACCCGAGGAGGAGAGTTTGATCAGGTTTTTATAGCCGGTCAGGTTTTTGGCCAACAGCACCATATGGAAGCCGCCATTGGGGTAGGTAGTCGATGGCTTTTTGTCGAAGCGGCTGGTGGCGGCGACATAAGCTTCGGTCCCGATGATCGGCTTGACTCCGGCTTTGGTCGCTTTTTTGTAGAACTCAATCGCGCCAAACATGTTGCCGTGGTCGGTGATCGCCAGAGCGGGCATTTTGAAGTTCTTGGCGAGTTCGATCACCGAGTCGAGGCGGCAGGCGCCGTCAAGCAGCGAATACTGGCTATGTGTATGTAAATGAACGAAGTTCGAGAATTTCATATAACTGACTGCTGTTCCGTGTGCGGTTAGAAAACTGTTGTACCAGCGAGCAGACTTCCTGACTGCCCGAACTGTAGGAATGTGGCGAAGGGTCGCCTTTCAAACAAGAGTTTTTCGGAGCAAAGTTGCAATCACAATCAGGATCAGGAATTCCGTCAGTTCTCGCGTTCGTGCGATTGTGAATTAAAAGAGTTCTTGAGAAGCCAGGCGAACGCTAGGAACTGACGGAACTTGACGGAGACCGATGGAATTGCAGCCGTCTGCTGGCTATAACCAACAGATGTTGCGTCAGGTCCTGCTTCGAAGCCGACTTAGCTGAAGTTGATTTATGTACCGCGATATCGGTGAGTTGCTTCGAAGTGTGACCTGACGCGCTCTTCGCTCAATTACTTACGACAGCACCATCTCGAGCTCTATCTCATCGCGCAAGGGAATGTGATACTCGCCGACCATTGGAATAGAGGGTTTCAACTCGCGCGAACGGTCAAGTGCATTGCGATGAATCGTCACCAGATGGAACCCGCGACGCTGATAAAACCGAAGGGCGTCAAGATTATCGTTGGTGGTGATAAGCCAGAGCCGTCGGCAGTTTTCGGCGGCGGCAATCTTGGTGATCGCCTCGATCAACGCGGTCCCGACACCGGCAAATTGATTGAAGGCATCGATGGTGACCACTTCGCATTGGCCGTTTTCGATACGATAGGTCAGGAGACCGACTCGTTCGTTGTTGGTAGTGGCGGCGTAGATAGCGTCAACATCGTGCGGCCGGACGATCTGTCCGCAGTTGACGATATAATCCGCTCCCCAGTATTCGCGCCAGATCTGGGTGACCCACTCGCGGTCGGAGCGGGTGAGGGAATGTATGGTTATTCCGATCATGGCGCATTCCTTTCTACTTGGTCTGTCCGATCAGCCAGGCGACAGAGAAGCGGAAATCAAAACGTTCTTCGGTCGGGAGCGGTTTGCTCAAAAAGAGCGGGAAATCAAGCCGAATAGAATGGTGCGACCAGACCGGCGGGAGAGTGATAGAAAAACCGCCCGAAGCGTAGAATTTTCCTTCGTTTAAAACAGTCTCGTTTGCGGTAATCGGGAAGCGGTAATCCGGCTCGGCTTTTTCCATTGAAACAGTTGCGCCATCGGCGAACAGCGTCAGGTTTGCTTTGGCGAGGAATTTGCCGATCAGGGGTGTTTTGTCTATCAACGGGATCGGCAGTCTTTTGAATGGTGTCAGTTCGATTGTTCCGCCAAACGATTCAGCGAGATAAACCAGTCGATCCTGGTAGCCGCGCACCCGTTCAGCCGATTGATAAAACTCGTTTAGCCAGTCGGTCGGGAAAGAGCCGGGTGAACGGAACATCTGTGATCGGACAAACTGATCATACGCCGACGCGCGTGTCAAATGCTGAAGCAGATGCGCCGGCGGGTGGCCGCCGAGATTAGTTATGACAAAACGGCTGAAGAGCCAGTTCCCGCCGCCTTCATCGGAGCGCTTCAACGAGAAGGTGCCGCGAATTTCGTTTTTCAGGAAGCCACGCGCTGATTCCTCGTAGTCGTGCATGCCGACCGTACTCCGGTCAGTCACGGACCATTCACCATACCGGAATGTGCGATAGATACCGGTGGAGACGGAGAAGCTGTATGTTTCGCCGCTATCCCAGTTTGGTTCGCTGATATACGGAAGGATATCTGGGTCAGGAGCGCTTCGCGGTGTAGCCTGTTTTTCTCCTATGGAGAGCATCTCCATGTCGACCCGCAGCTCTTCGCGGTCCAGGCGCGACCAGCGCGGTTTGGATTGTGTGAAGTAGCTCGATCGAGTGTACAGGCGGTGGTCGGCCAAGAGCAGTCGATATGAAAAATCCGGGCCGGAGCCGAGCGTAACGATCGGGAGAGAGCCCTCCAGATCGATGAACGGACGTTTCGAATCGACGCTATAGCGGGCATCGAGCGAGAATTTGTTGAGCCGTCCAAGATAGGAGCCGTGCAGATGCCCGCCGATCTGCATGCCGTTCGGTTTGTCATACCAGAGATCAGGCCGCCAGCGAAGAGCGTATTCGTTGACCGGGACACGGTCATATTTCATGTTGTCAAAGCGGATCTCAGTCGGCCACCAAAATGAGGATCTGTTGTTGGTTCGGTCGATATCCATCAACAAATTTTCCGGATCGACTACAACTTTCTTCACCTTGCGGCTGTCATTGACAGAGAAAGTGTACTTTTCATCAAAACGTCTGAACTGATGCCAGGTCGGTAGCGATGTATAGCCGGGGCGGGAGAAGGTCATCCCTTCCGGCGCGGCCATATAGAAAAGCGTGTCGCCGGATTCAAGAATCACTGCAACCGGGACGGGAGAGACGAAGCGTCCACGGTTTTCCAGTGTTATTTCAGTTTCGTTGTTTGATGAATCGGTTTGGCGTTTGACCGATTTGACCGCGTAGTCTAGTCGCTCGCGGCCGTAAAACCATTGCTGGAAAAACGGGTCGAGCTGAAGCCCGGTTGCCTGCTCCATAGAGGCGACAAAGTCTTCTTCGTAAGGATGCGCGAACAGCCATTCTCGGCAGTAGTGTTGCATGGCGGTGAAATAGGCGGAGTCGCCGAGTATAGCGCGCAGATTGTAATGCATCACGGCTGATTTGTAGTACGCCGAGACGCGGTAGGGCCAGTATTCCTCTCCCTGGTCATAGGAAAAAACCATTGGTTTGTCATATTGCTGGGTCATCAACTCGAGCTGAGGGCGGAAGCCGCGCGTGTTGCGGACTTCATCATCGGGGGCAAAGGCTCGGGCGTACCATCCCTGCGGATTGGAGACATTGTCATATCGTCCGCGGTATTTCTCCATCACAACATGCTCGGCATGGGTGGTGAAGCCTTCATCAAGAAAGGGTCGGTCACTTTGGTTGGAACCGATCATCCCCATAAACCAGTTGTGTGCGATCTCGTGATAGGTGACAATGTACCATCCGGGCGAGGGTGGGCCGCCGGCGCAGTGGACCAGCATCGGGAATTCCATGCCGCCGTAGGCATCGCAGATCCGCATGACAGGGTACTGATACGGGAAGAATTTCTCGGAGAGAGTGGTGATGGCATCAACGCCGTCTTGGGTGGCGGATTGCCATTTTTGAGCATTCTCTTTGAGAACATAAGCAATGACATCAACGGCATCGGAAGTGTCCCAGCTTATACAATAATCGCGGGATGCAACAAAGGCAAAGTCATTGACATTATCTGCCGCGAATTCCCATCTTCTAGTGCGAGTGATATCGTACTGCAGCTTTGGCCATTCACTGCGCGGTTTCAGGTAGTTGTTCAATTCAAGAGCGGTCTTGAGTGACTCAGGCAGCACTACATCCTGATTCCAACAGTATCCTGTAGCGGCGACAATGACATCCTCCGGCGCAGTAATGCTTACTTCGAATCGACCGTAATCGCCATAGCACTCACCCCAGCCGAGATACTGCCCGCTATTCCATCCGAGTTTCCGATCATAAACGCAAACTTGGGGATACCAGTAGGCTGCTTTAGTGACACCCCTGTATAGTCCCATGCGCATTGAGTGGGGAGCGGGGAGGACGGTGGTGAAGCGTATATTAATCTCAATAGTGTCATGAGGAAGCGAAGGTTGCGGCGAAAGGTCAACAGTTACAATTGTGTTGTCGACACTCCAGGATTTCCAGAGCCGAGTTTTGCCTTCCACGGGGTCGTGAGCCTCAACGTAGATAACACGTTCAGGTCTGATGCGCACTTGTAGCGAATCGATTGCAAGCGAACTATGTTCAAGTAATTTCAAGTTGGCGAACGAATAATCCCCGGTCTCCCGCGCCTTCAGATCGGCGTACGATCCCTTTTGCACCGCATTCGGAAAAGCCTTGATAAACAGTTCGCGCAGCGTATCCGGCGAGTTGTTAATGTAAACGATCTGACAAGTGCCGGTGATAGTCCTTAGATCGGATTGCAGTGTCACATCGATCTTATAATTCACTTCCTGTTGCCAGTATCCCGGAGGCGTAGCGAGAAGTGAACTAGCGAAAAGTAGTGTGAATAGATAGGCGAGTTGAATAAGCCGGTTTGCCATAGATTCCCTTATCCCTGATACCCTTGCCAAGATAGTAAGCGATTCTTTGCTCGGCAAGGCTGTATGTCAAACAAGTGATATCTTGCATCATTCCCCCCTTTGCCGTACCATGTACCGGATATGAAACTAGGTATAATTGGCAAGCCGCAGAGCGGCAAAACGACCCTCTTTAACGCCGCCGCCGGCGCGCAGGAGACGGTCGGAGATTTCTCACAGGCAGTTCACCGGGCAGTCATAAAAGTACCCGATGATCGGCTTCTCAGGTTGGCGGAGATCGTCAACCCCAAAAAGATCACCTATGCGGAGATAGAGTTTCTCGATGCTCCCGGATTTTCCGGCGAGGGGAAAAAGTCATCCGGGCTGGAGATCCACCCGGACCTTCGGAAGATGGATGCCTTCATGCTGGTGATCGACGCTTTTTCCGGTGAAGCGAAACCGGAGGCGGATATTCGCGCCCTTATCGAAGAGATGATCTTGTTGGATCAGGCGATGATCGAATCAAGTATCGAAAAGCGTGCGCGCAAAACGAGACTGACCGGCGACAAGTCCGAAGAGCGCGAGATGGATATCATGAAGCGCTGTCTCGCCTTCCTGGAGCAGGAGAAGCCGCTGCTGGAGATGGAACTTCACGAAGATGAAGCAAAGCTGATCCGTGGCTACCAGTTCCTCTCGCAGAAACCGATCCTGATTGTCATCAATATCGGGGAGAATGACCTGGCTAAAGCGTCGACGATCGCTGAAAAGTATGCCAGCTTGAAAGAGCCGGGGAAGCGCGAAGTGGTGGTCTGCTGTGGGAAAATCGAGGCGGAACTGGTCGGCCTTGACCCCGACGAACGGAATGCATTTTTGCAGGAGCTGGGGATTGAACGTCCGGCGATGATCCAGGTCGTGCAACGATCGTATGAACTTCTTGGCCTCATTTCGTTCCTTACCGCCGGCGAACCCGAAGTGCGCGCCTGGACAATTCGCAAAGGGACCAACGCCCAGCATTCGGCGGGGGTGATCCATTCTGATATTGAGCGCGGGTTTATTCGGGCCGAAGTGACCAAGTATGACGACTACATAGCACTGAAAACTCCTGCGGCACTCAAAGCAGCCGGGAAGCAGCGACTCGAGGGGAAAGAGTATATAATCCAGGACGGTGACGTTATCCTCTTCCGGTTCAACGTGTAACGGCGAAGGGAACCGTCTGTGACCTGGCCGGTTCTATGGAACATGCCCGGCCGGACTGTTCATTTTTTGCACTGCCCGCCGATAGTATAAGAGGTAACCAAGGACACTGAACAGCATGGAGATAGAGTGTCGACAGTCATTGACAATATCGCTCGTGGAACCCAGGTAGATAACCAGACCTTGCCGATCCTTCCGCTTCGCGGGACGATCGTTTATCCGTATCTGGTAGTGCCGCTCATGATCCAGCAGGTCGATCAGACCCGGCTGGTTGATGACGCATTGATGCGCGGGTCCCGTATCGGGCTATTCCTCCAGAAAGACGCCAAGATTGAAAACCCTGGTCCGGACGACCTGCATTCGGTCGGGACCTCAGGGAATATTCTCAAGATGCTTCGCTTCCCGGATGGGACGGTTCGTTTCCTGATGCAGGGGATCAGCCGCATTAAGATCAAGCGATTCACTTCGACCCAGCCATATCTGATGGCCGAGATCGAAGAGATGCCGGAAAGCACGCGCGAAAATGTCCGGATGGAAGCGTTGCAGCGGAATATCATCGAGCGAGTGAAAACGCTGGTTGAACTGGCGCCGTATCTCAACGAAGAGTTCCATGTGACGGCGATCAATCAGGATACGCCATCCAAGCTGGTCGATTTCATCTCTTCCAATCTCAATATCGCAATCGAACAGAAACAGTCGTTGCTCGAAGAGCTGGATGTCTATCGCCGGATGCAGACTCTGCACCAGTCGATCAACAAAGAGATCGAGGTGCTGGAGCTGTCGCAAAAGATCCAGGCGCAGGCGGCAAGTGAATTGGGGAAATCGCAGCGCGACTACATCCTGCGCGAGCAGATGAAGGCGATCCGCCGCGAACTGGGTGATCTCGATGAAAAAGGGGATGTTGAGGAGTTTGAGAAGAAGATAGTAGCATCCGGCATGCCGCAACAGGCTGAACAGGCTGCGCGCAAAGAGCTGGAACGTCTGTCGCATATGTCGCCGTCGTCGGCGGAATACACGGTCTCGCGCACCTATCTTGACTGGCTGGTCAGTTTGCCGTGGGTGAAGACGAGCAAAGATCTGCTCGACCTGAAGAAAGCGAAAAAGGTGCTCGACGAAGACCACTACAATCTGGTCAAAGTCAAAGAGCGCATTCTCGAACATCTGGCTGTCCGGAAACTGAAATCTGATATCAAGGGACCGATCCTCTGTTTCGTCGGCCCTCCCGGAGTCGGCAAGACCTCACTCGGCAAGTCGATCGCCCGTGCGATGGGACGTGAATTTGTTCGTGTGTCGCTCGGCGGCATGCGGGATGAAGCAGAGATTCGCGGACATCGGCGAACCTATATCGGTTCACTGCCGGGACGGATAATCCAATCGCTCCGCCGCTGTGGCACCAATAACCCGGTGATCATGCTGGATGAGATAGACAAGCTCGGTTCAGATTTCCGTGGCGACCCAGCCTCTGCATTGCTCGAAGTGCTGGATCCGGAGCAGAATGATACCTTTACTGATCACTATCTGGATCTTCCGTTTGATCTCTCCAAGGTGATGTTTATCACCACAGCCAATATGCTGGAGCCGATCCCGCCGGTGTTGCTGGATCGTATGGAAGTGATCACTATTCCGGGGTATACCGATCTCGAAAAGCTGATGATCGCACGGCAGCATCTGATTCGCAAGCAGGTTGAGAATCATGGATTGACGGCCGCCGAACTGGTATTCGAAGATAGCGCCATTCAGGCGTTGATAGATAATTACACGCGCGAGTCGGGTCTCCGCAATCTCGAGCGCGAGATCGCCTCGCTGACACGAAAAGTCGCGCGTAAAGTAGCATCGGGATACAAAGGGAAAACTACCCTGACCAAAACCGATGTACCAAAACTACTCGGACCGCGGCGTTTCACGCGTGAAGTACTCGCGCGGCATGGGCGGATCGGGGTTGTCCCGGGACTGGCCTATACTTCGGTGGGCGGCGATGTGTTGTTTATCGAAGCGACCGTCATGCAGGGAAAAAACTCGGTCGTCTTGACCGGGCATCTGGGGAATGTGATGAAAGAGTCTGCGCAGGCGGCGCTGTCATTCATCCGGACCAATGCGGCTGATCTCGGTTTGCCGCCCGAGGCGTTTGATGGACGGGATATTCATATCCATGTCCCGGCTGGCGCAACTCCCAAAGATGGACCCTCGGCCGGTATTACGATGGCGGTGGCGTTGGCCTCAATCTTTACTCGTCGACCGGTGAAAGCCCGTCTGGCGATGACCGGCGAGATCACGTTGCGCGGAGAATTGCTTCCGATCGGCGGCTTAAAAGAGAAGCTACTCGGGGCGGTAAGGGCCGGTATTGAGACCGTGATACTTCCGGAAGAAAATCGGAAGGATTTGACGGAGATTCCGCCGGATATTCGGAAGAAACTTGAGATAAAGTACTTTTCGGATGTCCTGGCTGCCATTAAGTTTGCGTTGGATAAGCCGGTAGTGGCTCACCCGAAGAAGCCAACGGCTGGTAAACGCAACTGATCAAGGACACAGCATGAAATTGGTCACCGCGGCTCAGATGCGAGCCATCGACCGCGAGACGATCGATAAATACGGTATTCCCGGCGCGACTCTCATGGAGACCGCCGGCCGGGGAATCTCCGACTATATTCTCACCAATCTGATCACTGGCGATCATCATTCGGTCGCCATCTTCTGCGGTAAAGGGAATAATGGCGGCGATGGCCTGGTGGTCGCCCGGTATCTGCTTGAAGCAGAAATTCCCGTGACGGTCTACATGCTTGGCGCGACCGCCGCGATGACCGAAGATGCCCGTCTCAATTACGACCGTGCTCTCCGAGTCGGCGTGCCGATGCAGGAAGTCAGCTCGCTCGCCGAACTCCCGGAAACACTCTCTGCAGATATCATTGTCGATGCGATCTTCGGCACCGGATTCACCGGCACTCCGAATGGTGTGGCGGCGCTGGCGATAGATTATATCAATCGCCAGGGAGAAACCGGTCGCGAGGTAGTCGCAGTGGACCTTCCGTCCGGACTCAATGCCGACACCGGGCTGTTTGAAGGCTCCGTCGTGCGAGCAACCCAAACCTGCACACTCGGACTTCCCAAATACGGACTTTATCTTTCGCCGGGCCGTGAACTGGCTGGCCGTCAGGTAGCGATCATTCCGATCGGAATTCCGGATGAACCGGTTGCGGCCATGGGGCTCCATCTGGATCTCACCACCGAAGATGATGTCAAACGCTGGCTTCCCGAACGCAAGCCGGATGGGCATAAGGGAGATTTCGGAAAGCTTTTTGTGCTGGCTGGTTCGACCGGTCTGACTGGTGCGGCCTGTCTTGCGGCACAATCAGCCATGCGCACCGGCACGGGATTGGTGAAGATCGGTTGTCCCTCGTCGCTTCTACCTATCATCTCCCTCAAAACGACCGAGCCAACCTCGGTTGCACTTCCCGAAGTAAAACGATACGGTGCGCTGGCTCTCCGGTCGCTCGGTGAGATCAGGCGCTATATGACAGAGCATGACGCGATCGTGATCGGTCCCGGAATAGGCAAACACCACGAAACCCGCGAGCTGATCCGCCGACTGATAGACAAACTGGAGATCCCCGCGATTCTGGATGCAGACGGGCTGAACGCCTTTGAGGGGGTTGTTGAACTTCTGGAGATGCGGTCGGGTAACGGGCCATTGGTCATTACACCGCATCCGGGGGAATTCCAGAGGCTGACCAATATGGTGGCGCCGCTGGATATCCATGCGAGATCACATATGGCGATCGAGTATGCCAAGCGGATGCGCGTGACACTTGTCCTCAAAGGGAGCCCCACTTTGGTGGCATCGGAAGAAGGCGCCTGTTATCTCAATCCGACCGGCAATTCAGGTATGGCGACCGGCGGGTCCGGCGATGTGCTGTCAGGAATGATCGGCGCATTGCTGGCGCAATCGGTAGAACCATTCAAGGCGGCAGTGACGGCTGTTTACCTGCATGGAGCGGCTGGTGATATTGCCGCGGATATGTTGACGGAACGTGCGATGATCGCGGGAGACATGATCGACTGCCTCCCGGAAGCATTCATGGCGCTGGAGAAGCGCTAGATATCGCTACGGTTCGCTCGCTGCCATCCGAAGAGGAAAGAGATCGAAATTCCAAACGTATTGTTTCCCTCTTTCGCCAGAGTCGCATTTGCTGAGAACGCCATTTTCGATTTTGGACCTGTCGGGTAAGCGACCGCAAAGTCGATCAGGCCAAATCCATAAGAGTATTCTCCCCGATAACCCATTCCATCGACCTTGGTCATACCGCCGCCGAATGAAGTGACGATCAGTGTTTCTTTGCCGACCGGGATCTGCAACGGAAGCACAACCCCGCCGGAATACGTCTTTATATCCGATGCGGCGCCGATCTGTCCGAAAAATCCCAGAGAGAGTTCTGAATCACCTCTGCCTCGTTTGGCCGGCCAGAAGGTAACACCGAAGCCGCCAAAGAACTTGCCTTCGTCGTTAATTGTCTGAGATCCGGCGGTGATACCAATATCGTAAATTCCATTCACCGAATATCCAAACGATGCACTTCCTCCCAGGATATCATCACTCCCCAGATAACCACCCATATTGAAGGCGGCGGCGCTTTCATTGCCGAGAATGTACTCTCCCTGGGCAAAGGAGTTCGTTGGGATCACAAAGGCGGACAGAAGTACGAGAAAGGTCGTACGGATCATGATTGACGTTTTCATATGGTCATTCCTTTCCAAATCGGCCGAAGACGATAGACACCATTCCGCCGGTAGCGCTGGCGTCCTCGACTGCGGTGTGTCCCACAGAAAAAACCAGACAACTCCTGGGATGAAGCGGAATTGCCAGACCGAGCCCGAGTGAGAGACTATACAGACGATCACTCTCGCTGTAGTAATACCCGCCCTTCTCGATTCCCCAGACAGATCCTAGCGAGAGAGAGGGGAGTAGGAAAGTTTTGCTTTCCGGGATGTTGATCCGTTTTGCCAAGCCGACGGAGACGGTCGATATTCCGTGACCGCTGGTACCTTCGAACGAACCGGAAAGACCAAGCGATAGCGGGTTGCCGCGACGACCTTCTTTCAACAGCCAGAAAGAGAGTTGGACACCTCCGACACCCTTATTCCAGCCACTCTTGTCCTGCCGGCCGTAGTACACTGCCAGATCAGCAATGCCTTTTATAGACGTACCCAAGGCGCCGTAGTAGTTGGTGACCTCGTTTCCCCCTGCGATGCCGGCCCCTAGCTGCCATCCACTGTTACTTCCCCAGAGATACTCACCTTGGGCGAAGACTGCTCCGGGAATGGCCAGGAGTAGTATGGCCAGGCAAAGAAATACTCTTGAACGATACATAGTCCGATCTCCTGGTATTAGAACATGAAGCCAATGTTGAATCTGGCACTACCGGTTTCACCGTGCTTTTCCACCTGAGGGAAGATCATGAAATGCGCCTTTCCCGTGCTCGGGAAGAGAATAGCGAGTCCGGCGCGGATCGCAATCTTGGCCTCAACGTCGCTGGAAATCGGCTTGGAGTAAAGAACTGTCAGGACCGGGGAGACCGGACTTGACCAATTGCCGATTGCATGGGAGATGGACAGTCCAACCCTGAAGATCCCATCCGGATCTTCTGCTCGATCAAAGCTATATACGCCGGCATCGGGGAGCAGAATATCAAACTCTGTTCGGATGGAAAGCGAGATAGGGTCCTTCGATTCCCGATTCTGTTTGATCACGGAGTAGCCAAAGTAGGTGGTGATCACATGACAGTTGTGGACAGTGGGAGTCAGTCCACCGACAGCGCTGTAACGCCCGCCGGCATCCAGTCGTCCCTGATGGGAATAGCCGAACTCGACGGACAATCCTTGAACCGAGCCATCACTGCCGAATGCAAAGGCCGGACCGACTGTCACGAGCGAACCGCTGGAACCATCAGCGAGCGAAACGGATTGGGAATAGGCGGAAGAGGCTCCCACCAGGCAGAGCAGAAACAAGAGGGTTGGACATTTCACCGTTACCTCCCGGAAAGCAGTACGATATTTCAGATATCATACTGCTTGATCGGGGATAAGTCAATCCGCTTTCCGGAGTAAGAGGAAACGGTCAGTTGCGGGAGGCAGCCAGATCCTTGAGGGAGAGCTTGCCATAGACCGCTTCGACTGCCACGCGGGCGTCGTTGAGGATGCCGATCGCACTGCGGCAGATCGGCTGCAGTTCGCCATTTTCAGAACGATCGCCGGTCTCCAACGGACCTTCGATCGCTTCAATGATCTTGAGGAAGCTGATCTCGTGTGAGGGGAGTCGAAGCGTGAAGCCACCCTTTGAGCCGCGATGGGCATTGACCAGTCGTGCCCGTGTCAATTGACGCATCACCTTCATCGTCGAATCATACGGCAGATTGCATTCACGACAGATCTCGCGAACCATAACTGGTCGCTCTGAATTTGCCGCAGCGAGATAGCCAAGCGCAGAGAGTCCGTACATCAACGAGGTACTGAGTTTCAGATCCATGCTGTCCGTCCAATGTTGTAAATGGTGCCCGTTTTGTCCACCGGTGTTTTCCAACTAGCCCCCGGCCAGACATTGACAAATTCGATTGGATTGAATGTTCATGCCGCTTACCACAGCTCTCGGGTGATGGTGATCGAGAAAATGGATATCCGCGGCCAAAAACTGACACATTAAACCATTTCTGTCGTCGCCCTGTCAATGCCTTTTTTGCCCACGTTTCGATACAAGTGATAGCGGCACGAGTATTCTCTATACGCTAAAAGTTGGACAGCCAGATAATGTAATCGACATTACTTTATTTCAGATTTCGAAATGTCGAGTGACGTGTTTGTGAAACCGATTGCGGCATTGACGTATAATGCAAGCGAGCGTGTACCAAGTTGACAATATAGGTATACGTACTCGCTGTTTTGTTTCGCGCTGATCATTTATGCGAAAATTATCGGTCGGTCGACTTTAGAGGTCCAATTTTTCACAGACGCAGGAATTGTTTCCACGGACAGGGCAAATCCCAGGAATTGAATCACTGGAATAGCGGATGATCACAGCTACGACAGGAGAATGTTGTTTGATTTACCGAATAAAAAAAGGCGGCCAGTGGCCGCCTTTCAGATCAGACTTCGTCAGCCCCGTGGCATTTTTTGTATTTTTTGCCGGAGCCGCAGGGACAGGGATCATTCCGTCCAACCCTGGCGAGATTGCGCTTGGCCGGTTGAGTTGATTGAGTCCCGGCCTGTGATGCGGCCGCCATCGGATTGGCGCCACCGGAAGCATCGGCTACCGCCGACTGGGCTTGCGAGGCAAGTCCCATGTTGGTGGAGTCGGCATGCGTGGCCACCATTGCCGGCTCGCGCCGGGTGGTTCGCGCCTGCTGTGGGACATTCACCTGCAGTTTGTAAACGAGGTTGACGATATCGCGGTCGATCTCGACGATCATCTCTTCGAACGTCTTGAACGCTTCGCGTTTGTAGATATCGATCGGCTTTCCCATGCCGCCATGGTAAGCGCGCAGTCCGATACCGGTGCGAAGTTCATCCATCTCCGCCAGATGATCGCGCCAGTGGCGATCGATCGTCGACAGCACGGCAAACCGCTCAAGCTGTCGCATGATGTCGCTGCCGTAGGCGGATTCTTTCTGGCGATAGATCCCCATCACCGCATTTTTCAGATGTTCTTTCAGCGATTCACGGTCCAGCTTGACCAGTTCTTCCTGGCTGACCGTGAACTGCAACAGGAAGATCTTGCGAAGGTCTTCCTGTACTCCCGAGATATTCCAGTTTTCGGGGTATTCTTTCTCGGCGCAGTGGGTGTCGATCAGGACATCCAGTACATTGTCGATCAATTCAAGAACTTCATCCTGGATCGACTCGCGTTCGAGCGCCGCGAGACGTCGTTCGTATATCCATTTGCGCTGGACATTCATGACGTCGTCATATTCCAGCGTATGTTTGCGGATAGCGAAGTTCTGGGTTTCCACTTTCTTCTGGGCCCGTTCGATCGCGCGCGTCACCATGGGGTGGGTGATCACTTCACCTTCCTTGACCCCGAGGCGATCCATGATGGAGCCAAGCCGGTCGCCGCCAAACAGCCGCATCAGATCGTCTTCAAGGGAGAGGTAGAAGATGGAAGATCCCGGGTCACCCTGACGTCCCGCACGACCGCGCAACTGCCGGTCGATCCGTCGGGACTCATGACGCTCTGTGCCGATGATATGGAGGCCGCCGACCTCAGTCACACCCTGGCCGAGCTTGATATCAGTACCGCGGCCGGCCATGTTGGTGGCGATGGTCACACCCTGGCGTCGGCCGGCATCGGCCACGATCTCCGCTTCTCGCTGGTGCTGTTTGGCGTTGAGGACATTGTGCGGGATCCCCTGGCGCTTGAGCATGCGCGACAAGGTTTCCGAGACCTCGACCGAGATCGTACCGACCAGCACCGGCTGACCTTCCTTGTACTTTGCGGTGATCTCTTCGATAATGGCGTTATATTTCTCTCGGCGAGTGCGGAAGATCTGGTCGTCCTGATCATCGCGAATACACTCCTGATTAGTCGGAATAACGGCGACATCGAGCTTGTAGATCTCCCAGAATTCGCCGGCCTCAGTTTCTGCGGTACCGGTCATACCGGCCAGCTTTTCGTACATGCGGAAATAGTTCTGGAGAGTGATCGTGGCGAGCGTCTGCGTCTCGGCCTCGATCCGAACTCCCTCTTTGGCCTCGATCGCCTGGTGCAGGCCGTCGGAGTACCGGCGTCCCGGAAGGATACGGCCGGTGAACTCATCGACGATCATCACCTTATCGTCCTGGATCACATACTCGACATCTTTTTCATACAGGGAGTATGCCCGCAGGAGCTGGTTGATGGCGTGGACTTTCTCTGAACGCTCGGCATGCAGTCGATAGTACTCGTCGGTCTTGGTTTTTCGCTCTTCCGGAGTCAGCCCCTCGTTACCGTCAAGTTCCGACAACAGGGTAGAGAGATCGGGGATCTCGAACAGCTTCTGAACATCGGTAGGGAATTGCGCATTCCCTTTGTCGGTGAGGGCGATAGAGTGCTCGCGCTCATCGATAAAGAAATAAAGTCGGTCATCGATCTCATGCAGTTTTTTATCGCGCATGTAGGCCGACTCGACATCGGTGATCAGCCGCTTCATCCCCTGTTCTTTGACCAGTTTAAGCAGTCGCTTGTTTTTCGGCGCGCCGCGCTGGGCTGCTAATAGAAGGCTGCCCGCCTCGAACTCGTTTTCCGCCTTCCCTTCCTGGATCATCGTCTCCGCCTGGGCGATCATGTCGTTGATCAACTGCGTCTGCTTGCGGACCAGGGTATCGACGGTCGATTTCATTTCCCGGTAACGGTCATGGACATTGGATTCCTCGACGATTCCCGAGATGATGAGCGGTGTGCGGGCCTCATCAACCAGGATCGAGTCAACCTCGTCGATAATCGCATAGTTGAAGTTGCGATGGACACGGTCTTCGGCGCGTTGCGCCATATTGTCACGAAGGTAGTCGAAGCCGAATTCGTTGGCGGTGCCGAAGGTGATATCTTTAGCGTATTGTTCGCGCCGCTCGAGGTTGTTCATCTGGTTTTGGATGACGCCAACTGTCAGGCCGAGGAATTCGTAGATCTTACCCATCCACTCGCGGTCGCGCATCGCCAGGTAATCGTTAACGGTGACGATATGCACGCCTTTGCCGGAAAGGGCGTTGAGGTAGGTCGGCAGGGTCGCCACCAGCGTTTTACCTTCACCCGTCGCCATTTCGGCGATCTTCCCCTGATGCAGTACCATGCCACCCATTAACTGGACATCGAAATGGACCATATTCCAGGTGGCGGATTGTCCGACCACGTTCCAGGCATGTCCGACATGCCGGCGGCATGCCTCTTTGACCAGGGCAAAGGCCTCGGTAGCGATCTCATCGAGCGTTTCGCCAGCGGCTACGCGACTCCGGAATTCGTCGGTTTTCGCCCGCAACTCGTCGTCGGAGAGCTTCTCGTACTCGGCAAAAAAGTCATTTATTTCATCCACGTAGGGGCGAAGTCGCTTGGCGTCCCGTTCGTGCTTGGTACCGAAAAGTTTGGTCAGAAAATTCTTCATGTCGTTGATCTGTCCATATTGCTGTTATAAACTGCCGGAAGGATAACATATCCAGTCGCGGAGTACAAATTATCTCTTCTGAAACCGGTCTGGGGACCGGAAGGTTGCATCCGGCCCAACTTTTTCAGGATCAAGGGATTATACACGACTCTGGGTGTGCGGCTCCAGTCATCAGATCAGATCGGAGCTATCAGGCTGTTGATAGTATGACACTTGCGGCAGTAATTGCTGTTACAGTATGACAGGAGGATTTTTCAATGCGAGAGCACTTCGATAACCTCTTTCGCTATAACGAGTGGGCCAACCGGCGGCTGTTTGTCAGGCTCCCTGAGGTAGTGGACAAAGATCCATTCACCCTGACGCTTTTCAGTCATCTGGTGATTGTAGAAAAGGTCTGGCTGAGCCGGATACTTCGAACCGGCGAAACTTTCGCTATCTGGGACCCGATTCCCCTGCCGGAATTGATCCGTCATCTCAATCAGGCGGCCCAGCAGTGGAGCCAGTATCTGTCCACGCTGACCGACCAGCAGTTCAAGCAACAGATTTCGTATGTGAACACCAAAGGGATAGCATTCCAGAACAGCCTGCAGGAGATTGCGACTCATACTATCAATCACTCGACCCACCATCGCGGCCAGATCATCGTGCTGATGCGGCGGGCCGGGATCGAACCGCCCGTATTGGACTATATCGTGCATGCCCGGAACGAATAGGCTCGGGACTCACCTATGCGCCTTTCTCCTTGCCGCAGTTCAGGCTGCCCCGTAGCTTAACCAGCATGGGAAGTCCGGAACCAGGAGTAGTCATTGGCACACAGGGGAAGTCGTTCGAAGTACGACTTCCGGATGGGCAACATCTCTCTTGTGAGGTTCGCCAGCGCGTTAAATTCCACACCGATCATCAGTCGCCTGTTACCGTGGGTGATGATGTTCTGGTAACGCGAGTCGACGAGTCCAACGGCGTCATCGAGAAAGTGCTGGACCGCCGGACCTCGTTTTTCCGTCCCGCCAAGGGGAAAGAGGGGACCAAGCAAGTTATTGCGGCCAATCTCGACCAGTTGGCAATTGTCAGTTCTGTCATCGCTCCGCCTCTCAAAACAGGCTTGATCGATCGGTTCCTGATCGCCGCGGAACTGGGAACACTTACACCCCTGATTATCATCAACAAGATCGATCTGGGGGAACCCGATGATCTGGATGGAGTCGTAAAGGAGTACCGCTCCCTGGGTTGCCAGATCGTGGCGACCTCGGCGCAATCCGGCCAGGGGATAGAGGAGTTGACCCGGCTGCTCACGGATCATCGAACGCTTTTTGTCGGCCATTCAGGGGTGGGGAAATCGACCCTCCTGAATTACCTGATTCCGGGACTCGACCTCAAGACCCGCCGACTTTCCGATCGAACCAACCGGGGTCAGCACACGACCACTACGATCAAGCTATATGAACTTCCGACCGGCGGATTTGCGGTCGATTCTCCGGGGCTCAAAGTGATGGGGCTCTGGGAAGTGCGCAAAGAGGACTTGGCCGACTACTACCCGGATTTCCGGAAATATCATATCAACTGCAAATTTCAGCCGTGCAGCCACCTTCATGAGCCGGGGTGCGCTGTACAGCAGGCGGTTGAAAAAGGGGAGATACGGCGCTTTCGATATGACAATTTCATCGCCATAGCGAACTCCCTTGAGGAGGAACCGTGGTGACTGTAGATTTGGGCTAAGTTACCGATATAGAAGAAGATGGCTAAGACAAGTCACATCGAATTTCGTGTCGGGGTGATCACCCTGCTCGGGTTTGCCCTCCTGCTGGCATCCCTCTATTGGCTGCAAGGCTACAAAATGGAGCGGAATGCCCAGCGGATAAAAGTCCTGTTTGGTGATGTCGGGACACTTTCCGCAGGCGACAGAGTAACTGTTTCCGGTGTCCACAAAGGGAAAGTGAACCAACTGCAGTTGACCGGCGAAGGGGTGATGGTGGAACTGCTGTTGTATCGCGATGTTGAACTGCACCGGGATGCCCAGTTCGTCATCAAAAACCTGGGTGTTATGGGCGAGCGATTTATCGCGATCCATCCGGGCGAAGCGATCGAACGATTTGACACTGCCATGGTGGCGATCGGCAAGGCAGAGGTCGGGATCCCCGAACTGATGGGGGTCGTGGGTGATATCGTGATCGAACTGCGCAACATGGTGAGTGGGATCCGTCAGACGGTCGCCTCAGATACCTCGCTGGCAAGATTCGACCGGACTGTCGCTAATCTGGAATCGCTTTCGAAGTCGCTGGTCGGTTTTATGGATCGCAACGAAGCAAAGCTCGATCGAACCAGCGACAATGTCGTCAAGGCGTCGCAACAGATGTCGGATCTGGTGGCCCGCAATGCCCAGATCGTTGATTCGACCATCCGCCAATTCCATCAACTGTCATTTGGTGTTGATACCCTGGTCCAAAACCTGGATACGCTTTCGTCTGATCTTCGGTATTTCGCCGATCAATTGAATAACGGCGATGGGACACTGCAGCTCATGATGAAAGACCGCCGCCTGTATGACGACTTGCGCGGCACCGCCGACAATATCGATGAACTGATCAGCGACATTCGCGCCAACCCGCAGAAATATATCAACCTGAAAGTAGAGATCTTTTAGCTTATGACCAGATTCCGCCTGGCAATTGGACTGCACAACCATCAACCGGTGGGGAATTTTGATCATGTGTTTGAAGAGGCTCACCAGCAGGCCTACAAACCTTTCCTCGAACTGCTAGCGCAATACCCGAAAGTCTCGCTCTCATTGCACCAGTCCGGCATCCTCTGGGACTGGCAGGAGAAACACCATCCGGAATATCTGGAGCAGGTGAAGCGGCTGGTCGCTGATGGTCGGATCGAATTGATGACCGGCGGTTTTTATGAACCGATCCTGACTTCCATCCCACAACGTGATCTGCGCGGTCAGATTGAAAAACTGACCGGGTTCCTGCGCAATCGGTTTAGTGCCGATATCTCCGGGCTTTGGCTCACCGAGCGAGTCTGGGAGCCGCATTTGCCGAAAGTTCTCGCCGAGTCCGGTGTCGGGTATCTGCCCGTTGATGATACGCATTTCCTCTTTGCCGGCATGGAGCGCTCCCAGTTGACCGGGCCGTTCGTGACCGAATTCGAAGGGGAGACTGTCACGCTACTTCCGATCCAGAAAAAGCTTCGCTACTTGATCCCGTTCGGCAAAGTAGAAGAGGTGATCAGCGAGCTAAAGCGTCAGGCGGAGATATCTCTCTCGGGTGTGGCGGTCTATGCCGATGATGGTGAGAAGTTCGGCGTCTGGCCCAACACGCACAAACATTGTTACGATGATCGCTGGCTGGCTGAGTTCTTTGAGGCTCTCGAACGAAACGCCGACTGGCTCGAAGTTGTCCCATTGAAGGTCGCGGCCGATATGACGCCGGTAGGGCGGGTATACCTTCCTTCGGCCTCTTACGAAGAGATGGGGCACTGGGCACTTCCAACTCCCGGATTCCTCAAGTACGAGGCATTTGAGCATTGGCTGAAGACGATGCAGAAGGCCGAGGAGCACGAGCGATTCGTGCGCGCAGGGCATTGGCGCGGATTTTTGACAAAATACGAAGAATCCAATCTGATGCACAAGAAGATGCTGGCTGTTTCCGAGCGGCTAGCGACTTTTGATAAAGCACATCCTGAAATGAACGCGCAACTGGAGCCGGTGCGCGATCGATTGTATGCGGCGCAGTGCAACTGCGCATATTGGCATGGCGTATTCGGGGGACTCTACTTGCCGCACCTTCGCCAGGCGATCTATGCCGCACTGTTGGAAGCAGAGTCAAAACTGAGGGAGCTTGCGCATACCCGAGTCGTGACGATCGCAGCCAAAGATCATGATGCGGATCGTCGCGATGAGATCCTGGTTGAGTCTGCGGCCTTCTCCGCCGTCTTTAAGCCGGATCGCGGCGGAATGCTGGTCGACCTTGGACTTCTCAGACATGCGTTTGACCTGACAGATACACTCGCGCGACGCAAGGAAGGGTACCACCGTAAACTGGCAGTGGCGCAGAGCGAGACCCCGCATGACGGGACCGCCTCTATCCATGACCTGGTAATTGCCAAGGAGCCGGGGCTCGAGAAGATACTTGTCGAGGACCAGTACTTGAAGCGCTGTTTTATCGATCATTTCCTCGCGGAGAAAACCTCGGTTGAGCTGTTCCAGTCGGCGCAGGTCGAAGAATTGGGAGACTTTGCCACCGGGGCATACGCGGCCGAGTTTGATGCAGATTCGGGACGGGTGACTCTGACGCGCGACGGAAAGGTTGGCTCCCACGGACGACAGCACGCGGTAAGGCTGACCAAAAACTTCTACTTCCTCGAAGAAGCCGACCGACTGGAGATCACATACGAGCTTCGGACTACCGATGGCTCAACCGTGTCGACTCATTTCGCGATTGAAAACAGTTTCAGCTTCCAAGCCGGTCATGCCCATGACCGCTACCTCCTGATCGACAGCCAGCGTCCGAGCGAATCATTCCTTGACTCTGTCGGTAGCCATCAGCAAGTCTCCAGTGTCGGCATGGTGGATGATTGGCGAGGTTTGGCGGTAGTGCTGCAATCGCAACGGGCCGGAGAGATCTGGCATCATCCTATACACACGGTCTCACTCTCCGAGGCTGGATTCGAGAAGGTCTATCAGGGAACCACGATTCTCAATTGCTTCCATATATCGATCTCACCCGAGCCGATGCAGATGAAATTCACCCTGCATGCCGGCAGTAAAGAGTCGGTTCTTCGTGAGATAGCCAGCTCAGCTCTGGCGGGCAATTTCTAGGGTTCTGGGTCGCCCACTTTTCTTTTGTGGGGAGGGGGGAATTGCCGTATCTTCTTCTCGTGCTTGAAGAACTGGCCTCGATCATTCAGCAGAGCCGTGCCGGCGTTGTATTAACCGGTGCCGGAATGTCGGCCGAATCCGGTGTCCCAACTTTCCGCGGGAACGAAGGGCTTTGGGCCAAGTTTCGCCCCGAAGACCTCGCCACCATGAACGCATTCATCGCCAACTCCAAGCTGGTCTGGGAATGGTACAACTGGCGCCGCGATCTTATTCGCCAGGTACAATCAAATGCGGGACATTATGCGCTGGTGGAACTAGCCGGTTGGTTCCCTTCGTTCACCCTGGTGACTCAGAATGTGGATAATCTGCATCGGATGGCCGGATCTGACCATGTGCTGGAGATCCATGGCAATATCCTGCGAAACAAGTGTGCGGACTGCAACCGTCCAATTGAGTTGGAGAACGAAATAGAGCCGTCAGCCATCCCAAAATGTCCAGCCTGCGGCGGGAAAATCCGCCCCGATGTTGTCTGGTTTGGCGAAATGCTCCCCGAAGAGACAATTCAGGCGGCCTTTGACGCCGCCGAGGCGGCGGATATTTTCTTTTCGATCGGGACCTCAGCTCTGGTTCACCCGGCAGCGACCCTCCCGGTTGTGGCCAAGCGGCATGGGGCGATATTGGTGGAGATCAACCCGGACGAAACGCCGCTTACCTCCCTGGCAGACTACTATTTTCCGGCGAAATCGGGTGAAATACTTCCCCAATTGGTGGAAAAGCTGTCGCAAGTCGGACGGGTTCAGTAAATTGGGGCATCCGGAACCGGTCCGGGGTGTACAACTGAGGAAGAAGCTACTTATAATCTCATGATGCTGCGCCGAACTACTCTTTTCACTGCTCTCTCGCTCCTGCTCCTCTATGGGCTGACAGGTTGTGTGTATTACAACACCTTCTACAATGCCAAGAAGGAATTCAACACGGCGGAAAAGATGCGGAAGCAGTCCGGCACCGGCAGCCAGTCGAGCTACAAGAATGCGATCGAGAAGTCTCTCAAGGTGCTCGAAGATCACCCGAATTCCAAGTATTACGATGACGCGCTCTATGTTGTAGGGGCCTCGTACTATCATACCCAGCAGTACTCCAAGGCAGAACGCCGATTCCGCGAGCTGCTGGCTAACTTTCCGGAATCCGAGTTTGCCCGGCAGTCGATGGTCTATCTCGCGCAGTCCAAACTGAAGCTGAGCGACCATGATGCCGCGATCGAGCTGTTCGAAGAGATCTTCGCCGGAGACTATGACAAGTCCTACAAGGCGGATGCCGCCATGGAGTTGGGGCTGTATCATGCCGAAGAGAAGGACCCGGAACGGGCGCGCGGATTCTTTCTCTCTATCCGCGATTCTTTAGGCAACGATCAGCAGAAATTGACTGCCCAGAGCCACCTGGCGGACAGCTATTTCGATCAATTCGCTTTTTCCGACGCTCTCAAGGCATATCTGCAGATCCTCGGGATGAAGCCGGACAAAAATCTGAAATATCGCGCATTGCACCGCTCGGCCGTCTGCTCGTATCGCCTCCAACGGATCAACACCGGTCTTGATTATCTGGATGAATTAGCCAAGGATCAGATCTATTATGATTCGCTCGGCGCTATCAAGTTGACCAAAGCGACCGGATATGAATACCTGGGTGACCTTTCGATGGCTGAAGCGACCTACGAAGATGTCATCAGTACATCGGATAACAACAACTGGTCAACTATCGCCAACTATCAGCTTGGCCTGATCTACCAGTTTGATTACGACGACCTGACGACAGCCAAAGAATATTATGACAAGGCGGTCAGGGGGAATCAGAGTCTCGATGCGGGGAAAGACGCGGTGCAGCGCTCGGCGGATATCGCCAAACTGCAGATGATCGAAGCGAAGCAGAAGGCGAATCGCGAGGCGGATGAAGAAGCCAGGAAAGAAGCTCTCAAGAAGAAAAGCGATTCCACGGCCGTACCAAGCGCAACTCGCGATACAACACTGCCCGCAGACTCCACCGAACCTCTGACCGATTCGGTAACGGTCGACTCGCTGTTTGAGACGGTGGATGAGGTCGACTCGATTGCCATCAACGCAGCTGCGGATTCGCTGGAAAACCTGACCAGGATGGCGGATTCGTTGGTTGCCGACAGTGTCAGTAATGCGGCGCGACTGGCGGACTCGTTGATTGCAGACAGTGTCAAAAATGCGGCGCGACTGGCGGATTCATTGATCGCAGACAGTATCAGGAATGCGGCTCAAGCGACTGACACCGTCAGCGCGGTTTCGGTTGATTCCCTGATCCGTATTGTGAATAATGCAGATACCGTTACTTCTGATTCTCTCGCTCCAGCGGTTGTGCCGACCGATTCCCTGAGCATTGACTCTCTGACGCCTGCGGTGATGCCGGATTCCGGGGCAGTCGATTCCACTCTTACAGATTCGACAAAAGCGACCAGCGATGCAGAAGAGATCGCGCAGCAGTCACAGCGAATGAAGGCAATGCAGCAGACTCCAACACTAGCCAAAGCAGCTCCCACGCCCGAACAGCAGGCAAGAGCGGATTCAATTGCCGCCGAGCGCAAGCGCGTCGCCAAACTGGAAGCGGATGCGGATATCATTTTCCAATTGGCCGAACTGTATTGGTTCCAGCTCAATAAGCCGGATTCGGCGATTGCGGAGCTGAAGGGGTTGATCAGCGACTACTCCACAACTTCATACGCCCCTCGCGCCATGCTGGCGCTCAGCACCATGTACCGGGAACATCTGACCGACACACTGGGTGCAGACTCGATCCTGCAGGAAGCATACCGGATCTATGCTAATACTGACTATGCGCCGGAAATTCTTGGATTGATGGGAAAAGTCGGGACCACTGAGGATAAGGGATATCCGGAATATTACTATCGTCTGGCCGAGAATTACCTGATCGATTCGAGCAATGCCGACTCGGCCCGCTACTACTATCAGTACATCATCGACAGTTTCCCGAACTCGTCACTTGGCGTACAGGCGCGCTTCAACATCGCTTATATTCTGGAGAATTATCAATCTCCTGGTGATTCCTCAGTGATCTTTGCCTATGAAGCGATTATCGACTCGTTCCCGGGCACTCCGCAGGCGCAGGAGGCAGAAAAGCGGATCACCTATAAGGCGCCCGCCAAAAAGCAGTATATTCAGCCGGACAAGGTCAAAGAATCGGAACGGGATGATATCAAGCAAGGCGATCCGCAGGTTGCGACGCCGATCAAGACCGACGAGGCCGACACGACCGGGCGGTATATCGACCCCAAAGAGCGGATCTACAAGGGGCCGAAAGATGAGCAATTGATCCTACTCGATATCAAGCCTATCGAAACTCGCATCGAATTTGACTATCCCGCTGAAGCTTCGAGCATCGAAGGTTACCAGTTTGAGGTCTATTTCCAGATCTTGCTTGATTTTTCGGGTAAGGTGATTGATTTTGAGCTAAAATCACCGGCGCCTCACGACGAAATCAATCGTCGTGCGGAACTGACCGTCGGCTCCATGTCGTTTGACCCGCTGGAGGTCAACAAGGAGTTGACACGGAAGTCTGAGATGATCACTCTTCCGGAGGATCAGGAAGATCCGCGGGGACGCTGGTACGTGTACAAATACATCGTTGAAAAACCGGATTACTTGAAATGATTCGACCATCCTGTGAGGAAACCCGCCTACTCCGTCACCGTGATCTCTCACACAATTATTTCTCCCTGACTTTCGGACCATACACTCGCGCCAAAGAATGCCGCCCCGGCAGTTTCATCCATGTGCGCCTGCCGCACACCGATGTTTATTTCCGGCGCGCGATGTCGGTTGCTGCGATCGATCCGAAAAAGAAAGAAATAGAGATCATCTTTAAGGTGTTCGGACGTGGGACGACACTGCTGTCGCAATTCAGCAAAGACCAGTCGATCGACATCCTCGGTCCGCTGGGAGTCCCTTTTGCTCTCCCCAAAAAGAATGAACGAGTGATCATGGTGGCAGGCGGCGTCGGCTTTCCGCCGCTGATGTATCTGGCCACCGACATGGTCGCCAGAGGATATGATCCGAAAAAGATCGAGTTCTTTTACGGTGGCCGCTCGGAGGGAGATATCATTGAGCGGACCCGTATCAAAAAACTTGGCGTCAATTTGCATGTCGCCACCGACGATGGATCGGCCGGCGTCAAGGGGCTGGTGACCAAACCGGTCGAGAAGTTCCTGCAGGAGCATGGTGACGAAAACCTTCGCATGTACGGCTGCGGTCCGGAAGCGATGCTGAAAGCGACCAATGACCTTGGGATCAAATACCAGACAGCCGGACAGCTTTCACTCGAAGCACCAATGCCGTGTGGTATCGGCGTCTGTCTCGGTTGCGTGGTGAAAACCACTGCCGGTGAATATGTCCGTGTTTGTGTCGAAGGACCCGTCTTTAATATCGGTGAGGTGCAGCTATGACTCCCGATATTCGCGTCTCGATTGCCGGTGTTGATTTCGTCAATCCGCTCATGACCGCCTCCGGTTGCTGTGGATATGGCGAAGAACTGGCAAATGTCTTTCCGCTCTCAAAGTTGGGAGCACTGGTGACGAAGTCGATCACGCAGAAGCCACGCATGGGACACCGTCCGCCCCGCACAGCAGAAACCGCCTCGGGGATGCTCAACGCTATCGGCCTGGCAAATGTCGGGATCGATGCGTTTTTGACCGACAAACTCCCCTGGCTCGAAACGCAGCCAACCAAGGTGATCGTCAATGTCGCCGGATCATCTATCAAAGAGTATGTTGATGTTTCCGCGCGCCTGGCCGATTCACCGCGCGTCGATATGATCGAACTGAATATCTCCTGTCCGAATGTTGACAAAGGCGGGATCGAGTTCGGCGTTGATCCGGTGATGACCGAGAAATGTGTCTCAGAAGTTCGCGCCGTTTTCAAACGTCCGATCATCGCCAAGCTTGGCCCGAATGTCACCGATATCACGGCGATCGCCCGGGCGGCCGAAGCTGGTGGCGCCAATGCACTGGCGATCATGAATTCGGCATTCGGAACCTCAGCCGATATCGAGACCTGGCGCCCACGCTTGACCAATAATCGCGGCGGCCTGACCGGCCCGGCGATCAAGCCGATGGCCTTGTTGATGGTTGATGTCGTCTATCGCAGTGGAGTGAAACTCCCGATCATCGGGATCGGCGGCATCGCCACCTGGCAGGATGTCGTCGAGTTCATGTTGTTCGGAGCGACCGCCGTGCAGATCGGGACACATCTGTTTGTCGAGCCCGATTCGCCGGTCAAGATCGCGACCGGGCTCAAAGCATATATGAAGCGCAGAAAACTGGCCACGGTCGCTGACCTGGTCGGTAAAGTACAGAGGTGGTAATGTCAGCCGTTCGCAATCTCCTCAAGATACAGCAGAAAAATCGTTCGATGATCTGTCTCGGGTTGGATCTCGACCCCAAGAAGATGCCATCGGAATACTCCGGTTCGGCCAAGGGGCTCTTTGATTTTGCACATCGAATCATCGATGCTACCGCAGATCTGGTCTGTGCCTACAAGCCGAACATGGCTTTTTATGAATCGCTTGGCCCGGATGGTTTGTCATTACTCAAGGTGATCCGCGATCGGATCCCGGAAGAGATCCCGGTCATCATGGATGGAAAACGTGGGGATATCGGCAACACGGCGCAGTATTATGCCGAAGCGATGTATGATCGCTACCGCGCAGACTGGGTGACGCTGAACCCTTATATGGGGTATGATTCATTGCGGCCATTTCTGGAGTTCAAAGATAAGGGAGCGTTCATTCTCTGCCTGACCTCCAACCCCGGCTCTAAGGATTTTCAGTTGCTGGAGATCGACCAGAAACCGCTTTATCTGCATGTCGCGGAAAAAGTGCTCTACTGGAACAAAGAAGGGAATTGCGGATTGGTGGTCGGCGCAACGCATCCGGATCAGCTCAAAGGGATTCGCGATGTTGCCGGTGAGATGCCGTTCCTGATCCCCGGAGTCGGAGCACAGGGAGGCTCGCTGGAAGAAGCCGCTATTTTAGGGAGCGACAATTTCCGCAAACCGGCGGTGATCAATGTCTCGCGCTCGGTGTTGTATGCGTCGAGCGACAAGGATTTTGCCCAGCGGGCACGGGCGGAGCTGGAGCGTCTCAATGCGCAGGTGACACAACTTCGGGCGAAAGTCTTCCAGAACCAGCCGGCACCACCGCCACCGGTCGAACCAGCCGCCGAATCGACAGATGCCCCGCAAGCTGTTTCACCCGAACCGAATACGGGCGAACAGCCTGAACGCAACAACCCGGCTCCGAATTGATCATAATAGCATACCGCGCGGCACCTTTGCGGCGCGGTCAGAGCCGGTCCGAATCAGCACTTTTCCGGGTTCCATCCTCTTCTGATTATCGTATACTTATTATATCCATTATCCGCCCCGGGTATCGGGACGGAGTCTGTCAAGTCTGTTGCAGGAGGTTGTCATGTTGATCGGTGATGAGCAGAAAGAGCTGAAGGCTGCCGAAGAGCAGTTTAAGGCAGCCCGGGAAAACCTACTCGCGGTCCGTCGCGCCCAACCACCGCTTCCGGTCAAGGACTATGTGTTGACCAACACGCACGGCAAACCGGTTATGCTCTCCGATCTGTTCGCCGGCAAAGATGAGCTAATGGTGATCCATAACATGGGACGAGGCTGCGCGTATTGCACACTCTGGGCCGACGGATTCAATGGTATCTGGCAACACCTGGCGAACCGTGCGCCGTTTGCGGTTGTCACGCCTGATTCGGCGGAGAAGGTCAAGGAGTTTTCGACCGGCCGCGGCTGGACTTTCCCGATCTACTCCTCCCACGGCACCAGCTTTTTTCCGGATCTCGGATTTGCGAATGAAAAGGGATCACCGTACCCCGGAGTTTCAACCTTCAAGCGGAATGCGGATGGTTCTATCGTGCGGGTCTGTCACGATTATTTCGGACCGGGAGACCTCTACTGTTCGGTCTGGCATCTGCTGGATCTGATGCCGAAAGGGGTCAACGACTGGGAGCCGATGTACAAATACTAGGTCTTCAGTCGACTCAGATTTGAAATAGAGCGCGGAGCCGGATTCGGTTCCGCGTTTTGTTGAGAATAAGCCCATTCGATTTATATCCGAAGTGGCTGCGACTTTCCAAGCTAACGGACGGCGCCACTTGCCGCTTGCTTTCAACTCTCCTATATTCCGACGCAAAAAAGATGGGAGCAAATCATGTCTGAGCGGGTAAAAGAATGGCAGGCAGAACGAGCACGCCTCAACGAGATCGTGCTCAATCGAGAAGACCTTAACATCAAGCGATTCTTCGGGATAGACTCAGCGGTCTACCGCAAGGGGGCGCTCGATGCCAAAACCAAGGAGATGCTTGGTCTGGTCGGCTCGCTGGTTCTTCGCTGTGATGACTGTATCACCTATCACGTCATCCAGGTCAAAGAAGCCGGATTGACCGATGCTGAGTTTGATGAAGTGATGTCGATCGCATTGGTGGTCGGCGGATCGATCACAATCCCACACCTTCGCCGGGCCTATCGGACCTGGGAGGAATTAAAAGGATAATGCGCAAACTACTTTTGTTAACGCTGCTGTTGTTGATGGTTGGTTCGACCATCTGGTCGCAGACACCCAACAAAGTCTCTGAGGAAGAACTGAACAAGTTTTTCAAGAATTACCCGTACGTCCTGTACAAAACCAAGATATTCAACGCGGAATCTGAGTTTGCCTGGCCTGACGGATTCAAGCGGATGCCTGATTCCAAGATGACCAAATATCAGGCCTGGGTTTCGCGGATGCCGCTCTGGCATTCCCTGAAAGGGGTGGCGACTCTGGGACAGGGACTGGCGTTTGAAGCGGATGAGATATCCCGATGTGTCATGCTTCCCTGGCGGACCAGCAAGTTTTTCGACTATGTGATCCCGATGCAGATCCAACTCGAGTGGCTGTTGAAAGAACAGCGGGCCGACCGATGGCAGATCCTCCCGAAAGCGGGGGATACGATGAGTTATGCGCGCTGGCTCAATTCGACGCCGATCTATGACTCGCGGATGCGCCTGATCCTGAAGCCATCCGAAGTGCGGATGCCGGACTCGCTCGAATACAATCGGTTTTTCAATCTGGTCGCCGACAACAGCAACTATCTCTCGCTGGAAACAAACAGCGATTCGGTCAGCGAAGCGGACCTTCGACCCGGCGATATGCTGATCGCCCGAACCGAGATCGGGACAACCGGTCGTGTGTATGTGATCCTGACCATTCTGCAGAATGACCAGGGTGATAAGCGTTACCTGATCGCCACCGGTGGAAATCCGCCATGTGACTTTTATATCCCTCTTTTCCACGACAATCAGAACGATCCCTGGCTCACCCTCGATGAATTGAAGGGATTGCCGCCCCAAGAGTTCTCGTATAAAGGGTTCTATCGCCTGCGCATGCCGAAATGATCCATTTTAGTTGATTCACCTCGCCGCCATCGGTAGGATGGCGGCATGCAAAGATACATCCCGCTCTTTCTCCTGATCGCGCTGGTTTCATCCGGCGCAGTAAACGCGCGGACAGTCCGCGTCAATACCGATCTGCAAACCGCTATCGACAAAGCCAAATCCGGTGATACACTGATCCTTTCTGCGGCAGAGTTCTCCGCCAAGCCGACCTCGTTTGTCGAGCCGCTTTGCGGCAACTGTCTCGATCCGCGCACGCCGGTCGCCGCGACCTATGGGTTTATCATCAAAGACAAATCGATCACTATCGTCGGGTCAGATCGTGCTGGAACACGCCTGATCACTAACGCCGGCTATGGGCTGTATATTGAGAATTCCCAAGAAACACTAATCCGCAATCTGACGATCACCGGCGGGGTCCGCGATACCAGCGGCAACGCCACCGATGCCGGCATAGTGATTCGTTCTTCAAAGGTTCGGATTGAGCAGGTCGATGTCCGTGATAACACTCACCGGCTGGATAGCGTGGTGGTGGGGATCGGCGGGATATTCAGCCGTGAGGCTTCCGAAGTGACGATCAGCCATTGTGGCATCATCAACAATGGGTGGGACGGAGTCGCGCTTTATCGAGGAGCCAATGTCACCGTCACAGATTGTGTCATCAAGGATGGTCGCGGCGCCGGGATCGGAGTGACCTGGGATGGAACCTGCACTGCTTATCGCAACGATGTTTCCGGTTTTTGGAAAGGAATCGGCGCGTTTGGAACGTCATGGGTGATCGCCCGGAATAATCTGGTGCATGACAATCTTGGCTGGGGGATGATCGCAACCGGTGAATCCTTCATGGACATGACTAATAACGTCGTTTATCACAACGGCAATTGCGGCGTGGCTCCCTGGTCGACCGATGCCCGCGGACGGATCGTCAATAATATCATCGTCGACAACGGATGGCGCGATGAATGGGTATGCCCCTGTGTAGGTGTCTGGTTTTACGGAGATTGGTCTAAGTGGGTTTTCACGAATAATCTGGTCTTCAACAACAAGGCAGGTAATTACCAGGCGATCTGGGATCAGACCGATTACAACTTCAATCAAAGCAAAGACCCGATGTTTGTGGGGAATGGGGATTTCCATCTCAAGCCGGAATCACCGGCCATCAACAGTGGCGATTCGACCACGTATGATCCTGACGGGAGTATCTCCGATCTTGGAATTTACGGTGGTTCGCAAAGGCGCAAATAATTCTGGATCAATAGGTTTCGTGGATCTATGAGGATTTGGTTACTCTACGATATTACGGTAACTTTGGCCAACCAGACTGCCGATACTGTGTACAATCAGATACAGTGTCATTTCACCGGAGGAAATTGAATGAACAGATCACGAATGATCCTCACGTCCGTATTGCTGACCATGCTGGTCGGCCTGGTTGGATGCAGCAGTAATGGAACTGACCCGGTTGCCAAAACAGCAGGCGATACTACCGCCACTGAATACAAAGCGGCGGAACAGGTCTTTTCCGATGCCAATGAACTTGGGAGCGATGGTATCGGCGAAGCACTCGACATGGTCTCCGAAGTTGTCGGCTCACAGGCACAGGCGCCACTTGGCCGGATTGATATCAGGTCGGCAAGCGCGGTCGCGGCCGATACACTGGAGTATCACTTTGACTCCGACTATTGGTATCGTGTCCATAGCCAGGTCGATACCGAATATGTCGATGGAAGCGACGCGATCAAATCGATCATCGCGTGGTATGTACGCGACTCTCTGCAATTCCGACACGGCAATGATGCCGTCGCAGTCCCTGACTCGGCGTTGCTGACAGAGCTTCGCTTTGGCAGGGTCGCCGAAGGATGGAATCAGGTTGACGCGGATTCGCTCTCGATCCATCAGGAAGCCAACATCGTCGGCGAAGCCGGGGAGATCGCCGGTTTGGGCGATGTGGTGATCAACAGCGGCGCCGCCCTGAATGGCTCGGCCAACCGACATGTCGAGAATCTGGAAACGAATTACGAATGTTCGTTTGCGTTTGATCTGGATGGCTCATGGAATAATGTCGCCCTGAATATGTTCAACGTGATCGAACTGGGCGACTGTCCGTCGTCAGGCAGCATCAGGATGTCGGGTGGCTTAAATGCCGGCTGTTTCAGCGAAGCCGATTCCGTGCAGTTTAATGGCCAGTGGTCAGCCAGTCTCACCTATAACATGGGCACGCAGACGGCGGTCTTTGAGAATGCCACCACTCGCTGGACTGAGACCTCTGAATGCGGTCTGACTCAGCCATTGAGTGTCAGAATTAGATAGATTGGAAAGTTTTCTAAGTGAAGGCCCTGCGGTGCGGGGCCTTTTTTATTGCAGTCGATTCAGCGGATGAATCTGGTTGGGTCGGTGATCGCTGCATGCAGCGCTGATGCCGCCGCAGTCGCCGGCGAGCAGTAGAGGATCTCAGCTTTTGGCAATTTGACAAACGTCGGAAGATTCTGACACGTAGTGGAGAGACACCGTTCTCCCTGCGACAGCGTACCGCCAAAGGCGAGCATACCGGAGTTGCCGGAGGCGGTGATCACCGCGCCGGCCTCGACCAGTACTCTGACCAGACCTTTGTTGAGGGCTTCGAGATAGACCGATCGCGAGGCAGGCATGATCACCAGTCGACAGTCACCATGCACCTGTTTTCCCTTAAGAATTTCTGCGACAACCCGCAGGTCATCGAACCGCCCGGATGAGATGGAGCCGACAATGATCAGGCTGACCGAGGTTCCTTCCAGTTCGGCGACCGCTTTGATCCGCTCTGATTTGTTGGGAGTGAGGATCAAGGGGCCGACATGGTCGATACTGACTTGCAGCAGTTCACTATATTCGGCGTTTTTGTCAGGGATGACCGGCTTGTAGGTCGTTGAGTGGCGACCCGTCAGATAACGGCGCGTCGTCGCATCATAGGGAAGAAGCGCTCCGGCGACCTCGAGTTCGGAGGAATAGGCGGCGATTGCCATGCGCTCACTCTGGGTCATTTGTGAAATGACCGCGCCGCCATACTCAATTGTTTTTCCGGCAATTCCGTCGGAAGGCAGATCGCGATATAGTGCGAACATGATATCCCGAGCGGAAATAGCCTTGCCGCGGCGTCCATTGATCGATACACGCACTGAATCCGGCACGGTCAAACTTACATTCCCGTGTGCCCAGATCGGGGGGATCTCTGCAAGGGGACATCCTAGTCCAAGCGCTCCGACCGAACCAAACATGGTTGCCTGATGATCTGACCCGACCAGCAACTGGCCGGGAAGAACATGTCCTTTTTCAATCACAACCTGGTGACAGAGGCCGTCGCGCAGATCATACAACTGCTTCACTCGTTGGCGACGGAAAAATTCGCGATTTCCGAGCGGCTGGCTATTCCCGTTTGTGCCGCTGTCGGAAATACCGTAATCAAGGGAGACTACTACTTTGTTGGGATTCCAGAAGTAGTCCGCGCCGGAATCACGAAACTGCTGAACGACTTTGCCAAGTTCAGTGTGCGTGATGACGGCATCGGGTTCAACCGTCACCGTCTCACCGATCTCGACTCGTTCACGATTGGCCAGGCGGGAGAGGATCTTCTGGGCGATGGTCTGTTTGCCGTACAACGATACTGAGTGCTGGCTGGTCTTGACGCCCGGGAAGTCGAGCTCCAACTGCTCCAGTTTCAGAAAGGCAGGCTTTTCCTTGATGGCGTAGCGTCGACGCCAGTTGTAAAAGGCCGCCTTGGAGAGGCCTAGTTCGAGCCCGGCCTTTTCATCATCGCCATACCGTTCCCAAAGATTGCGGACCTCGGGCTCGGAGAATTTGGGGAGTGAATGTTTGGGGATATTCTTTTTGCGGCGCCAGTAGGCAACCAGATACGCGGGGACGCCACCCAACCGCTCGCCGATCTTTTCATCGGTCTTGTACAACTTCTGCAATTGCAGAAGTTCGGTTTTGGTGGGGGCGGTCCGCTTGCGACTCATACTGCCCCGAACGCTTTTCGCATCCGCTCGTAGACCGGTTCGAGTGGCACTGACACGACATTGGTTTTCCCCAGAACCGGCATGAAGTTCGTATCGCCGCTCCAGCGAGGAACGATATGCATATGCAAATGTCCCGGTACGCCTGCTCCCGAGCCGCGCCCGAGATTCATTCCCAGATTCATCGACTGGGGTTTGAGCACCTTCTTGATCACTTTGATGGAGAGGCGGGTCAGCTCAAAAAACTCCGCCGCCTCTTCCGGCGTTAGTCGCTCGACATGTCCAACATGACGATTCGGGACCACCAGCGTATGTCCAGTGTTGTAGGGGAATTTGTTCAGGATGACAAAGACACGCTTGCCTCGATAGACAATCAGGTTTTCCACAGAGTCTTTCATCTTGTACCGCCGGCAAAAGACACACCCCTTCTCCTTCTTGTTGAGGACAAAGGCGGAGCGCCAGGGAGCCCATAAAATGTCATCTGTCATAGTGTCAGAAATATACACTGGGAGCGTGGTCGAAAAAAGTGAAATTGTGGAAATGTCTGGCTATCTGTTTGCCCTATAAGCTGTTGCGAGTAGGCTCAATGAAGAACTGGAAATGAAGACCTGCTTGCGCAAAGAAGCAGACGATAACGATATGTCAGGCAAAGAATTAGCTGGGAAACGCCGGTGGCGGTCCAGACCGCCAGAATCTCAATTCAGATAATGACTTCGCACCAAATTCTCCCCGCCCTTTTTTCAGGGCTGAGGAGTCAACGGAGGAGTTAAATTCAACAACTCCCAAAGCAGAGCTGGCGGCACCGAGCCCTCGGCCAGAATCTGATCATAAAATGTCTTCTCGGAGAAATTGGAGCCTTCTCGCATCTGCGCCGCCTGGAGCAGTCGCTCGATCTCGCGTTTCCCCATCAGATACGACATCTGCACGGTTGGGGTATGGGTGTAGCGAAGGACCTCGCGACGGATATACTCTTCCTCGGATTCCGTGTTGATATCCAGCGTGCGGGTCATCCAGTCGACACAGTCATCGTAGCTCCACTTGCCGGTATGGAGATTGACATCGGCCACGATCCTTGCGGCACGGAAGCGAATACCGCCAAGCACGCCGAGCCATTGCGCGGGATTTTCGGCGCCAAACAGGCCGGAGCGATAGGCCAACTCTTCGCTAAAGAGTGCCCATCCTTCGATCATCATATTATTGCGCTGCCATTTGCGGATCGGACTTTCGGCGCGTGCCGCGATCTGCATCTGTAGGTGGTGACCCGGATAGGCTTCATGCACCACTGAACCACGGAATCCCCGACGGTGGACATACCGATAGCGAGCATCAAGCTGCACCTGATCCATACTGTCAGGCAGCGGGCGGACATAAAAGTGGCCGACTTGCTCGGAATCGAACGGTCCGGCCGGTTGATAGGCGATGCCGCTGATCATCGTGCGAAGCATTGGGGGTGTTTCCACCACTCGGCACGGGGCGATATCTTCCGGAACGCTGACGACATTGTTCATCTCAAGGAAAACACGGACCTGCTCGACCTCCCACTGGTAGTAATCGAGAATGTCGTCGCGAGTGAAGGTCGATGGAATGAACACAGAATCCTGTCCGGTCTGGTGATTTTTCTCGACCGTACTCTCAAACTCACGGTAAACTCGGTCAGCCTGGACCAAGAGTGATTCACCTATCTTCAGCAACGAATCGGCGCCAAAATTGAGAAACTGCTCGTGCTGTAACATATAGTTGAAGTTGGTCTCGCCGATCGCAAACGACTTGTCATCGCCGACTTGAACGGATTCGAGATACCCCAGGAAGCTGTTCATTGCTTCGCGCGCGGAGGTGGTGATCGCCAGGATCGAGTCCGCCTGCTCAGGGAACTGAACCATCAGGTCCCCACCCACCTGTCGATAGAATTCAATTCCGGCGGCCAATGATTCTCTGGCCGCCTGCACAAATACCTTGGGTGGATGTTGCAGGTTCGTGCGTGCGGTGGCGAAGAGTGACGGGATCTGCCGCATGCGTCCCAGTATCGCTTTGAGTCGCGCCGCAGTAGTACTATCTGCCGATAGCGTCAGGTAGTAGATCCCGTTGATCGCTTCATCAACGTACAATACCGGCGATTTCCGGTGCCAGCCGATCTTGTCCAGATTCAGCAGAGCAACATCGACGTTTGATTTGATCAGTTTGAGATCGACGCGAGTGTCGGCATCAAAGCTGGCGTTGTTCAGCTTGCCCAGACGGCTCTCGTATTGTTTGAGCCGGGAGATCATCTCTTTGACCGACTTTGCGGAATAATCCGCCAGACGGTGATCGTAAGCGTGTATTCCCATCTCTGTCGCGGTCACCGGATAGAAAGACTGCAGACCGGTCAGGATGTCGGCGCTCAGTTCGGCGAAGATCTGGGTTTGGGAGCGGGCATTCTTTTTGGGGGCGGCCTGGCCGAGTCCAACCAGTAATCCAACAAACGCGATCGCGTATATCAAAGTAATCTTGCGCATCATTCCTCCAGGTCGCTATCCAGAGCGCTCAGGCGCGGGTGAACATCCCAACTGTCTCTATATGCATCGTATGCGGAAACATGTCGACCGGCGTGACTTTCGGGAGCCGGTACCCTGCATCCACCAGATCCCTGGCATCGCGAGCAAACGTCGCCGGGTTACAGGAGATATATAGGATACGCGGGGGAGCCAACTCTACTATTTTTTTCACCGCTTTGGGGTGCATACCGGCCCGGGGCGGATCGAGAATGAAAGGCTGAGAACTGCCGCAATTCTTCCGGGACTCCCTTCAGGAAATCGACGACATTTGCCTCAAAAAACGAAATGTTGCTGATTTGATTCAACTCAGCGTTTTCGATCGCCGAGCGGATCGCCGATGGAACCAGTTCAACTCCAACCACCTGTTCAACGTGAGGCGCGGCGAGGATCCCGATAGTGCCAGTCCCACAATAAAGGTCGAGCAAGCGGTCATCGGAGCGCGGCTCCAGCAGCTCAAAACCGGTCTGATACAAAAGCTCTGCCTGGAGCGAGTTGGTCTGAAAGAACGAGTTAGCACGAATGCGGAAGGTCGATCCGAAGATCTGCTCCTCGATATACCCTGGCCCGTAGATCACCGTCTCTATCTCGCCGGTCGCGATGTTCGATTTCGAACCATTCTGGTTATGCACCAGTGTCGTCAGATCCGGGAAGGCCTCGCGCAATGACGAGACAAGCCGTTCCTGATCCGGCAGGCTCCCATAATTAGTTACGAGATTGAGCATCGTCTGGTTGGTCCGCTTGGTCTGGCGGATCACTACAAACCGGACGTATCCGGTGTGCGCGCGAACATCGTACACCGGGATCTGATGTTCTTTGATATAGGCGCGAATCCAATGAACCAGGCGATTCGAGCTGTCCGAGGTCAGGTGACATTCGTTCAGGTCGAAGATCCGGTCGAAATGGCCCCGCTCATGCAGGCCGAGAGTGAAATCTCCCTCCTGGTCGACATGAAACGAAAACTCCATCTTATTTCGGTAATTGAACACTTCGCGTGAACCAATACACTCGGTGACTTCGACCGATTCCAGTTTTCCCAGTCGCTCAATACAGTCCACCACCTGCTTGCGCTTGAAGGTGAGTTGCTGGTGATACTCAAGATCCTGCCAGGTACACCCACCGCAGGCAGGAAAGTGTTCGCAGCGGGCGGGGACGCGGATATCCGACCGCTTGAGGATCTCGCGCAGTTTGGCTTCGTTGTAACGCGGTTTTGAGCGGGTGATCTCGGCCAGGATCGTCTCACCGGGGAGTCCTCCATTCACGAAGGTCACTTTGCCGTCGAGGTGGGCGACGGACTTGCCGTCGAAAGCGAGATCGGAGATTTCCAGTTCAACCAGTTTATCGTTCACGCATCTCCCGGATGATCATGGCGGAAATGACAGAGGAGCTCGGCTCGGGCACATTCCTGGGTTTCGATCTGGATAGTCCCGTGCCCGATCCCGAATCGATCATGCAACAGTTGGTTTATTTTGCCGATGAGGGTCGGTCCTTTGGGATAGTCGGAATCATCCACGCAGACATGGCAGGAGAGGGCGATCTCCTGCGACGACAGCGACCAGATATGCAAGTCGTGAACATCGCGCACCATCGGCAGTTCTGAAATCGCTTTGTGTACTTCGTCGAAATCGATCGAACCGGGGACCGCTTCAAACAGGATCAGGACCGCCTCTTTGATGACCGAATACGAGGACCAGAGGATCGCGATACCGATCAGCGCAGAGAGGATCGGGTCGATCAGGATCCAGTCGAAGCTGATAATGATAATTGCCCCGATGATGACCGCTACCGACGAAACGGCATCAAACGCCATATGGAGAAACGCGGTCTTCATATTCAGTGAGAGATGCCGGTCGCCGGCCAATAGCCAGACTGAGAGGATATTGCCAACTAAGCCGAAAATCGCTATCGAGAGAAACAGCGTGGGATGCGTTAATGCCTGCGGATGGAGATACCGTTCGTACGCCTCTTTGAAGATAAAGACCGCGATCACCACCAGCGATGTGGCGGAGATCAGCGCGGTGATTACCTCGAGCCGTTTGTACCCGTAGGTAGAGCGTTTGGTCGCAGGCAGGGCCGCCCCTTTGGCGCCCAGCCAGGCAAGGATAAGAGCGGCAACATCGGAAAGATTGTGTACAGCGTCGGCCAGGAGTGCCAGGTAACCGGACATCAGCCCGCCGATGAATTCCGCCAGGGTGATCCCCAAATTCAGCAGGATCGTCCAGCCAAGCTTTTTCCCCGATGGGATCGGATGGTTATGAGAGTGAGAGCCGCTCATACGAGCAGTATAATGTCCGGCAGGTATCTCTCTAAGCGAAAAATGACGCTTAGTCGAGGCCTTCGGGAGCGGGGGGGATTCGTTCGACCTTGAGGCGGATCACGCGATGTTGTTGCTTGGCCAGCACCGTCAAGCGGGCATCGGACATTTCCAGTGCTTCATTCTTGGATGGCACATGCCCCACCGTGTCGATAAAGAGCCCAGCGAGCGTCTCCGACTGGTCTTCAGGTAGATGGGTTCCGATCAACTCGTTCACATCTCCTGGCCAGACTTCGCCGTTGGCGTATACCACGGTCTCGGAGTGTTTGATAACCGGTTTAGCTTCGGAATCGTATTCATCCTGGATCTCGCCGACCAACTCCTCGAGGATATCTTCCAGCGTGATGATCCCTGCCGTGCCGCCGTACTCATCGAGGACGATCGCGAGATGGTTCTTTCCCGACTGGAACTCACGGAGGAGGCGCGTGACCTGCATCGAGTCCGGGACAAAAAACGGTTCGCGCATCAATTTGCGGAGCTCGATCTGGTGAAGGTCCTGCTTATCCCGGATCAGATCCTTGACATACACCACTCCGACTATTTTGTCGATGCTGTCTTCGTAGATCGGGTAACGGCTATAGCCGGACTCGGCAAGGATCGAAAGCACCATTTCGGAAGGCGTGTCAACTTCGATTGCCACTACATCGGGGCGCGGACGCATCGCTCGCCTGACCGGCGTATCCGTGAAATCAAACACCGAGCGAACGAATTCCTCTTCCGATACCTCGAAGAATCCTTTTTTGCGCCCTTCGATGATCATGTGCTGGATCTCGTCTTCAGAGACGATCCCCTGCATATCATCGGTCCGGATGCCGAGCAGTCTGATGATCCCCTTGGCCAGACCGGAGAGGGAGCGCGTGAAGACAAATGCGATCTTCATGAAAATGGTGATCGGACCGGAGACCCAGCGGGCCCAACGTTCCGGGAAGGAGAGCGCAATGTACTTGGGGACCAATTCGCCGAGAACCACGGAGAGGACGGTGATGAACACCACCACCGAGCCAACGGCGATAGGGGAGGCAAATTCGGCAACGAAGCCGATGGTGCTTTTCCCGAAATAAAGTTCCAATGCCTCCACCACCGTGGCGCCGGAGAACACGCCGACCAGCGAGCCGATCAGGGTGATGCCGACCTGGATGGAAGCGAGGAAATTCTCCGGATTGTCATGGAGTTTGAGAGCGGAGCCGGCGCCCCATTTCCGTTGCTGGCTCTTTTCAGCGAGGCGGGTCTTGCGACTGGCAATTACCGAAAACTCGGCGAGTGCAAAAAAGCCGTTGGCCAGGATAAGGAGGAAGATCGCCCCCAGCTCAAAATAGAGATGGCCGTCCATATCAGACAGCCATCCTTAAACCAGAAGAAATTGAATTTCCGTCAGACAATTGACTATCCGGCATATCCAGTGTGCACAGGGTGCTGCGCCATTTCTCGCAACCGCTTGATCCGCTCCTCAACCGGAGGATGGGTGGAAAAGAGACTGACCAACCCACGCCCGGAGAGCGGGTTTATGATCATCAAGTTAGCGGTTGCCGGACGGTCGTCAAGTTTCAATTGGACCGGCGAACGGTGCAGTTTTTCCAGAGCGGTGGCCAGGCCGTGGTATTTGCCGGTGATCCGGCCCCCCTCGGCATCAGCCTTGTATTCGCGCTGACGGGAGATCGCGGTCTGGATCAACATCGCCGCGATCGGGGCGACAATAGCCGCCACCAGTACGCCGATCATTCCACCACCACCGCCACCTTCGTCATCACTGCTTCGGCCGCCCATACCGCCAAAGATCGCGCTCCATTGGGCCATGTGAGCGATATACCCGATCGCGCCCGCAAAGGTGGCGGCGATCGTGCCGATCAGCATGTCCCTATTCTGGATATGGGCCATCTCGTGTCCAATGACCCCTTCGAGCTCATCATCGTTAAGCATTGCCAGTATCCCCTCGGTTGCGGCGACTGCGGAGTGCTCCGGGTTCCGCCCGGTGGCAAACGCATTCGGTCCCTGAGACGGGACGATATAGACCTTGGGCATTGGCAACATTGCCTTCTGGGCCACCGATTTCGTGATTCGGTACAGGCGCGGGTGATCCATTTCGGTGACCTCGCGCGCACGGTACATCTTCAGCACGACTTTATCAGAGAACCAGTACATGCCGAAATTGATCAACGTGGCGAAAACCAGCGCAAACAACATCCCCGTGCTGCCGCCGAACATGTACCCAAGCCACATGAACAGCAGCATCAAAAAGACCATCAGCATGAATGTCTTCAGCGTATTCATTTTCCTATCCTTGTGTCGCTTCCTTTGGCCGGGCGATCTGGCCCGGCAGTTACCCTATATAGTGGGGAACGGTTCGAAAAGTTTCCTAAATCGGACCGCTCTCCAGCGACACTTCTAATCCCTGCTACCGCCTATTCTTACGGCGACTGGCGCGTCCAAACTCGATACCCTCGGTCGAATAATGATCGATTGCTTTCGGTTCGTTATCGCTGGTTTCCGGTGCTGGACTTGGCGGGGTCGGCTTTGCGTTATCCGACTCCTGTCGCTCCGGTCGATTGCCGTGCCGTGAGCGTCCATAGACGATTTCCGGCTCGTTTTCAGGAGTACTCGGGGTCTCACCCGAATATTCATTATCGCCCTGTGGCTCCGGTCGGGAGCTGCGAATCGGCTGGTCATCGGTATTGTCGATCTCGGGGACCGGATCGAAGATCCGGGAGAGATCTGACGGAGCATCAAAGTCGTTACTCTCGCCCTCCGCGGAGACTGACTCCGGTGCCGGCTGTCTGTCGCCTGAATCATTTCTATCGAAGCGACGCGGTCCACGGCCACGATCACGGCCGCCACGTCCCTGGCGATCTCGTCCGCCGCCACCACCGCGACGGTCGCGGTCACGACGGTCGCGCGGACCACGATCATTTCGGTCATCCCGGTCACGACGCTGCATATCGCCGCTCGGACGCTGTTCTTCGCTGACTACCGGCGGAGTCTCTTCACCGGCGATCTCGGGAAGCGGCACAGCCTGGGACGGAGCTTCGGGATCAAAAACATGTGTGGACTTGCTCACTGCAAACGGAGAGTCTTCACGCGGCGTCTCAGTCCGCGGTCCCTCGTTGCGGTCGCGACGGAAGTCGCGGCGTCCTCTGTCTCGATCACCGCGGTCATCGCGGTCACCACGTTCGCCACGACTGCGGTCGTCACGATCCCCACGTGGGCGGTCGCCACGGTCTCCGCGATCACGATCACGATCACGATCGCGATTGCGATCGAAGCGCGGATCACGGCCACGTCCACCGCGATCCTGCCCCATCGGGCGCTGACCCGGACGGCCACCCGCCATCATCGGCCGGTCATTGCGTCCGCGGTCACGGTCATCCCGTTGACCACGATTTTCCGGTACTTTGTGCCACCATTTGATAGCCAGGGGCAGGACAACTGCACAGTAAAGTACCAAAGCGATCACGAGGATTACCGGGTAAAGCAGGGACGAAAAGATGTCGCTGAACGACCCACCAGCCCGGGCGACGAGAACACCCGTCACCACGATCAGGCCGAGTGGGGCCAGAACGAACAGTAATTCGGATATCCGGATCATGGCTCCGGTGACATCCTCCAGAAACATCTGGAGCGTGCGACCACGTGTGCCAACACCGGGGAGAACCAGCCCAAGGATCAGGGCAAAGAGGACCCACCCAAGGTAGCTGGCGTTGAGCACTGCACGGAGCAGGCCCTCGGGAAGGAGCTGTCCGAGATAGTCACCAGACAGGTTAGCCTGAACCTGGAAGAAATCGGACATGATCGCGGCTGTGAAGCCGTGGGGGGAGATGGCTTGAGCGGCCACCAGACGGACCAACACAACACCGGCGGCGATAATTACCACGGCCGAGGTGACGGTCATAATAAAGGCACCGGCAGATTTGTTGTCGAACCGGCGGAGGTCTCCGTAACGGGCAAGGGCCAGGGGGAAACCAACCAGAACCAAAATGATGGCGACGATCGCCAGGGCGTTTAGATACAGCTTGCCGACAATCGCGGTCGCAAGCATGGCGTCGGGGATAACCGCGCCGAGCATTCCGCCGAGGAGGACGCCCACGAGGACTCCCAGCAGAATCAGGTTGATGATTTTACCTGTCATTTCATACTACTCTGTTCGGTCCGGCCCGTAGTGCCTGACTCCAACCGTCGTGAAGCCGAACCATGGTTATAATGTACTGGATTGCTGGCCGCATTTGGCGGCAAGTGACATTCCCGGTTGGAGTATCCGAGCTTCCTGAGACGGGCGGCGCTTGGGGCTGCCGAGGGAAGCGAGACTACGTTTTCCAGTCTGCCGTTTGGCGTTACAATCAGCATAACAATAGGTTGCAACAAAGGTTCGCGCAAGTCATTTCTGGCCCCGGCGAGCCTGAGGAAGACCGGCTTACCCCTTGAGTTCTCGACTAAGCCGTTCCAGTCTGGACCCTTCGCCAATCACCACCAGGACATCCCCTCCTCGCAACTCAGTGGCCGGGTCAGGGTTGACCAGCATCTCCCGGTTCTGCTTTTTGATCCCGACGATATTGGCGCCATACTTCTGCTTGATTTCAGAGTTGGCCAAAGTCCGGTTGGCCAACCAAGAACCCTCGGGTACGAGCAATTCCTCAACGACCAGCCCCTCGGTAGAGCCACCCACGGTCATCCGCATGAAATCAAGGACATTGGGTTGAAGCGACGCCATCGCCATGCGGGTCCCGCCCAGAATGTGGGGAACGACGACATGGTTTGCTCCCGCAATAGTCAGCTTTTTCTCTCCTTCCTCGTAATCTGCGCGAGCGATAATGGTCAGTTGGGGATTCATGTACCTGGCGGTCAGGGTCAGGTAGACATTCTGGGCTTCTTCCGGAAGAGTGGAAATGAGGGTTTTGGCGCGGCTGATCCCCACGTGATGGAGTACTTCCTCGTTGGTTGCATCTCCTTCATAGTACAGATACCCCAACTCTGTCAGCAACTCGTGAGATTCGGCGCGACGTTCCAGCACGACGAACGGAACATTCCGTCGCGAAAATTCCAGCGCGACCTGACGTCCGACTCGCCCGAAACCGGCGATGATGCTGTGGTTTTCCAACTTCGCGATTGAAGATTCCATCTTGCGCCTCGCCACTAGTTCGGTGAATTGCCCTTCGAATATGACCTCTCCCACAACAGTGGCAAACAGGGTGACGGTTGCCACGCCGAACGTGATCACTACCATTACGAAGATCCGGCCGGCATCATGCAGCGGCTGAACCTCGCCATAGCCGACTGTTGAGAGAGTGATGACGACCATATAGAGCGCGTCAAGAAAGCGCATATCCTCGATCACCATCATTCCGGATGTTCCGCCAACCAGAACGAGGGCAAGCCCCAGGAAGGCCAGCCGTAGCCGTCCGGCCTTGGACAATGTCAGGGATCCGATTTGAGCCGCCATGCTGCTATCAGCTAACGGATTGAGCACACCAAAAGCAATTAAAACTCCATTCTTGCTTGTGTCGGGCCGGGAATTTGCGTAATCAGACCGGAATGGCACTAACCGCACCAGCCCAAAGTCTTGGCCGACGACTCCTCTGGTATCACCTCCCGGTGGTACTTTATGCGGCAGCGATCGCCTCGCTTTCTGCGATTCCCAACCTGAGCGGCCCGAAACTGTCTGATTTTGGGGGAGATAAGCTGATTCATTGCCTTGAGTATGGGATCTTCACCTGGCTGATCCTGCGATCCCTGGAGAGCATGCCTACCGGGGTTGGGAGAACCGGGCTAATTCTGTTCGCCATTGGGCTAGCAGCGGCATATGCCGGTTTGGACGAATATTTGCAATCTTTTGTCCCGGGGCGGGACTCTTCGGTCGCAGACTTTGCGGCCGACACGGTCGGATCGGTGCTGGTAGCGCTGGTTTGGCGATCAAAAAAAGGGCAGGTTTAGGTGGAGAAACGGGTGTATCTTTTTTGGGCAACCTGCTTATAGTCTATTGACATATGTATTCCAACGGGTATATTTTGGGCGGTCGACTATATTTGAAAAGGGCGCCTTGTACTCCTCACGGCACCGCCTTTTCGTCTTCACATGGTCTAACAGCATTGACTCGTAGGAATATCTAACGGGTACTTTTGTGCTTTGGCAGCTACCCTCGGACGATAGTCTGTTTGTCCGATGCGTCCTGCCGGGCTAAGGTTGACTAATTACATACCCTAAGAGGGAGCCGAGCGACCTGCTCCGGCATTACGCCGGGACAGGATCATACTGGGGCGGAAAATTACTACATGTATCATACAGCTTCGACATTGATTCGAAACCTGTCATATAGGAGAAACACCATGAAGCGCATGTCACTTATGATTGCGTTCTTGTGTGCGTTGCTGGTTGGCTTTACGGCTGATCAGGCTCTGGCTCAGAGCGGCATCGTCCAGCTGGACCATGTCGACGGTCTGGTCAGTGGAACGACCGTGGCGAACAATACGCCAATTCGCTTTGTATTGCGACTGAACAACGACTCAGGGCAGAAAGCCGACATCTCTATGGGATGGCGCCTGTCTTCACCCGATGGAGCCGTGTGGGACAGTACCACGCTTGATTCAACCGGCCTGATCAATGTTGACGGCGAGCATACCCTGCTCCGTCGCTTCAATATCGTTATGGCCTTCACGCGGTTCAGTACTGATGGTCAGTCTCCCGACACTGTCGGTATTCTGGCCGCAGGTACGCCGACCTCAGCCACCCGCCAGATGCCGGTTGGCTACAATGACACCGCACTCGCGGTGATGGCGTGGGTCTCCAATGACGCAAACGCCGGCAAGCATATCTGTATCGACTCTTCCTGGTGGGAACCGGGTGGTGTCTGGAAATGGGTATACAACACGGGCGTCGGTGTGGAAGATCTCTTCCCGCAGTGGCGCGGGATCAACGGCGAAGCACCCGTCCCCGGTCAGGGATTCTGCTTCCAGTTTGAAGGCGGCGCTGCGCCGATCGTGCTCGAAGCTGCCCCGGCGGCTTTGACATTTAATGCAACCGAAGGGGGCGCCAATCCGGCGGCCCAGCCGTTTAATATCACCGAGCAGACCGGTCAGGTAGTGGCCGTCTCTCTCTCCGGTTATGCCGGATGGATCATCCCGAATCCGGCAAGTGGCACCACTCCGCAGGCCGTTTCGGTCGGCGTGAATATTGCCGGTCTGGCTCCGGGAACCTATGTTGATACGATCAATGTGGCCGGTGAAGGCTCCACCAACTCCCCGTTCGTAGTTGTGACGCTCAATGTCGCGGCTCGTCCGAAGGTGCTTGCGGTCACACCGGATACTCTGTTCTTCACCGTTCAGGAACAGGGCTCATTGCCTGTTTTCCAGAACTTTGCCATTTCTGAGACTGGTGGCGCAGTGATTCCTTTCACCGCCTCCGAGATCTCCGATTTCTTTGGTCTGACCAACCCGTCCGGGAATACTCCCGCCAATGTACGGGTTGATATCACGACCTCAAATCTGGCTCCTGGCGATTATTTCGGCACAGTGACCTTCACTTCAGCCGGAGCGACAAACTCTCCGATTCTTAAGACCGTCAAATTGACGGTGACCACCGCTCCCAAGACGCTGTCAGTGAATCCGACAGTCCTCAATTTCTCAGCGATCGAGGGTGGCTCCAATCCGGCTCCGCAGTCTGTTGCGGTAACGGAACTCGGTTCTTTCCCCATCACCTTCACGGCGACTGAAAATGCCAGTTGGATCTCAACTGCCAATGCCGTTCTGACCACCCCCGGTGGATTTGATGTCAATATCGACATCACCGGCGTGGGCGAAGGCGCTTATACCGACACGATCTTGATCGAAGCTGCTGGTGTGACCAACAGCCCGATCAAAGTTGCGATCAACCTGACCGTGACCGGTGCCCAGTCAGTTCTTCTGGATACTCATCCGGATACGCTGTACTTCTTCTCGACTGAAAACGGCGCCGCTCCGGATCCGGAGATCATGGTGATCCGTGAAGTCGGCGGCACCGCGATATCATATATCGCCTCCACCGAATCCCCGTGGATCTTCCTCTCTAAGAATGCGGGAACGACCCCGGACAGCCTTATCGTGCTGGCCGATATCGTTGATATGCCGGCAGGCGTTTATCTCGACTCCATTATGGTCGAGGCGACTGCTGCGGAAAACTCTCCGCAGTACGTGTACGTGAAACTGGAACTTGCTCCATTCCTCTGCCCGACCCTGGTAATTTCTGATACGTTCTATCAGGTCGCTGGTGGCGTGGACGAGATGGTGATGTTCTCCGACACGATCTCGCTGACCAGCACTGGACAGGATATGGTCTGGATGATCAGCAATCCGTCGAGCGCGTTTACTATCGTACCGATGCTTGGCGCGACTCCCGATCAGTTTGTCTTTAGTTACATGGCAACCAAGAGCGAGCCGGGGACCTATACCGACTGCTTTACGCTTATCAGCGGCATTTCAGTACCCGAGGGTGAAACTCAGGGTCACCTGATCTGCTCAACTGCAGTAAGCGTCTGTGTGCAGTTGACCGTTGCCGGCACCCAGTGTGCCGACTTGTTGATGACTGATTCAGTCGTCAGCTTCACGGCGATGGTTGGTGAAGCGCCGACCCCGGCGTTCCGCACGATGACGATCTATGCCAGCGATTCAAGCGCTGTCCAGGTGATGGTCTCCCGTCCGATGGACGCCAACTGGATCGACTTCGAGAACGAATTCGGCGACACGGTGACTACCGTTGCCGGAATGACACCGTTGACGGTGAAGATCCTGGCGAATTCGACCGGCTTGTCTGCCGACAACTATTTTGCGGTCGGCGTCATTACTACGTCGGACGAACATATTTGTGAGCCGCGAGCCAAGACGTTTGTGTTCCATCTCAATGTTGAGGAAAACAATGTCTCCCTCACCGATTCGATTTTGGTAGGAACCGCGGCCGGTACTCCGGGTGGCAAGGCAGTGGTGCCGGTCAACCTGGTTACCGAGTGCAACACGATCTCCGGATCAGTTCCGCTTCGCTATAACGGTCTCTATCTTTCAATCGACTCCATCTCGATTGTTGGATCGCGCTTCCCCGAAGGCGTAGTCTTTATGGAGACCTACGACCTGGATGGTTCCGGCGTGACGATGTCGTTTACCGCTCCTGATATGGACCATGCGGTCCCCGCAGGTTCCGGTCTCTGGGCGACGATCTTCTTCTCGATAAGCGACGAGACTCCGCTCGGCTCAACCCTGGCGGTTGAAGTCGGCGAACTTGGTCCGTCACTCCTCCGCAATTGCGGCGAATTGATAGAGAACGTTATCCCCTGGCTTCGCCGAGGGATACCTGGTCATCGATGAGATCATGACCGACACTATTTGCGGCTACGTGACCGACGAAGAAGGCATGTCGATCGCCGGCGCGACGGTTGAACTCTGGGCGAACTGGCCATACGGCAGCCCAGTGGCGACCACAACCACCAACGAAAACGGTGCGTTCTTCTTCGGTGGTGAGCATCCGACTCCGTACGATCTTTATGCGTACGCGTCCGGATACTATCCGAACTGGAAGCTCGAAAACTACGGCACGCAGTGCGGTACGATCGAACTGCGCCAGCTGCAGGAGCTGATCCCGGTTGATCGCTGGGTTGACTACTACTGCGGTTTTGCCACGCTCGATGATTCGATCGCTCTGCCGATCGGAACGGTCGTCGAAGTGAAAGATGCCGATGGTACCCTGGCTGGTCGCCAGATCGTCACCGAACCGGGTGTCATTCGGTTCATGCCGGTCTATCGTGACTCTGCCGGTTCTGATATTGATGAAGGCGCCGAGACCGGCGACATGCTCTGGTTCTACGTGAACGGTATGATCGCTGAAACCTCGCCCTCCGAAGTGATATATCCTGCCGACTACGCGCAGGTTGAAGTCTGTGTCAATGGTTCGCTCCGTGGCGGCAAGGTTTGCCAGTTGATGGAAGGCTGGAACCTGGTTTCCTGGAATGTCGATACGCCGACTGATTCGATTGAAGCAGTTCTCGGCGAGATCATGGAATGTGTGGAAGTCGTGCTCGGATTCGAGGGTGGCGGACTCACCTATGATCCGGAACTCGAGCAGTTCTCGACTCTCTGGCAGACCGACCATATGAGCGGCTACTGGATCAAGGTCAAGACCGGTTGCTCACCTGAATTGAGACTGGCTGGTTCCGTGGTCCCGGCGAATACGCCGATCCCGGTCTACCGCGGCTGGAACCTCGTGAGCTATCTGCCCGAAATGACCATGATCCCCGAAGATGCATTGGTCAGCGTGAATGACCACCTGTTGATCGCTTATGGATACGATAACGGTATCCAGGTCCATCAGCCGGGCATGGGCGACTTCAATACTCTCGAAGAGATGATGACTTGCCACGGCTACTGGATGAAGCTCTCGACAGACGATGTCCTGATCTATCCGGGTGGCGAGACACCGGTCCTGACGACCGCCATTGAGTCTCCGTATGCAGCGGCGGCCCGCGTCTCCGCGGCGACCGACGTCAATACCACGATCGCCTGGGTGAACCTCTACTCGCGTGATCTGACAGTTGATGGTCGGACAGTGAAGGCTGGTTCTTCGATCGAAGCGTACAGCCTGTCCGGAACAAAGATCGGTTCATTCAGAATGCAGCGCGACGGACAGTTCGGCTTTATGCCGGTCTACTCCGATGCCGGCCTGAATGAGAATATTACCGGTCTGAAGCCGGGTGAGAAGTTCACGCTCCGCGTGAATGGCGAAGATGTCAACGAGACCATCGTCTGGACCACCACTGGTGACCGGATCGAACTGGGTCGTTTGACCACGGCGACGGGCGGTACTCTGCCGGGCAGCTTCTCGCTGGCGCAGAACTATCCGAACCCGTTCAACCCGACGACGACTATCTCCTTCAGCCTCCCGTCCAAGGGTACGGCGAAGATTGAGATCTATAACGTTCTTGGTAAGCTGGTGGCTGTGCCGTTTAACGGCTCGGTCGAAGCTGGTGAGCATCAGGTGGTCTGGAATGGTAAGAACGAAACTGGCGAAGCGGTTGCTTCGGGAGTGTACTTCTACCGACTGACTGCCGATAACTATACCGATACCAAGAAGATGATGCTGCTGAAGTAAGCATCGTTGCAAGACGTTCCGGCCGGCTGGCTTAAGCCGGCCGGACACTAACTGGCGGTGAAGAAGTGAAAAGACGTATTACGTTACATCTGACTGTCATACTGGCGATGACGATGCTGGCAACCCTGGCCTCGGCACAGCCGTATCCTGGACCGTTTTTTGTCAATTTCTACAGCTCGGCGAGTCTGTACAACGGTGTACCAGTCCCAGTCGGATCGATCATCCGGGCCTATGATCCTGACGGAGTACTCTCCGGTATGGACACGGTGGGGATCGGACCATCCAACGCGGCCGGATTCTTTGGCTTTATGAACGTGTATGGTGACCAGCCCAGCACGGCGGGCCTTGATGAAGGACCGATCAACGGCGACAGCCTCAGTTTCACGATCAATGGTCGTCCGGCGACCGTTGTTTCCGGCGATCCCACGTATACTGAATCAGCTCAAAAGGAACTGGTCCTTTCCGCGACTGCGGCAAGCGTGGCGATGACTGTGATCGAGATCCCGGGCGACGACGCGGCGACGTTTAATCGGACAATCCGCTTCACGGTGAAAGTTCGCAATGACGGCACGGGCGAGGATTTCTATCATATCTCGACCAGCCACAGCGATACGAGTTTCCACTCGATCGTGCTTGATTCGTTCGTGTACGCTCAGCCGGGTGATACGGTCTCGGTGGAATTTGAAGTTCGTACGCCGATCTTCGCCTCCTCCCTCGACACGGTTGACGTGATCTCCTACACCGTTAATTCCGGGATCGACCCGTCGCAGACCTACTCCGATGACGTGAATTTGTATCTGTCGATCACCGATGTACCGGATGGCGGCAATCTGCCGCGCGGTTTTGCGCTGAACCAGAACTATCCGAACCCGTTCAACCCGACAACGACGATCTCGTTCACGTTGCCGCGGTCGAGCGAAGTTCGCCTTGAGGTCTTTGATATTCTCGGGCGCTCGGTTGAGAGCCGCGATCTGGGGTATCGATCGGTTGGTGATCATGCAGTTGAGTACGATGCTTCAGCGTTAAGCAGCGGCGTCTATTTCTACCGTCTGGTGACCGACTATGCCCAGCAATCCAGAAAGATGTTGCTGGTCAAATAGGGAACAGCCCAAGTAGAGAAGAGCCCCGAGAGCGATCTTGGGGCTTTTTCTTTGTCTGCAGACCCCGGAAAACCGGCTAAGAAAAACTATTGCCCGCATCTGAAAAGGCCGATATTATGGAGACTGCCGATAACCTGCAGTATCAAGGGAAAATTGTGCCATTACGATTGAAAGTAGCCGGCAAAACCGACAAGGGTCTGGTCAGGCCGGGGAACGAAGATCATCTCCATCTCGATCTGAAAAACAACGTCTTTGCCATTTGTGATGGTATGGGCGGTGCTCAGGCGGGCGAGGTTGCCTCTTATCTCGCCGGTGAGGTGCTGCATCGTTCGTTCAACCAATTTTCCAATCAGTTATTGGATGATCCTGCGCTCAATTTTGACGCCCCGGTCCCGGCGACCGGCGGTCTGTTGCTCAGAGCGATCAGGTTGGCCAACAGAGCCATCTTCCGCAAATCTGCCGCTGATTCCGCGCTGTCGGGGATGGGGACGACGATCGTTGCCCTGGCCTTCGAGGCGGACCATATTACTATCGCCCACGTTGGCGACAGCCGGGCCTACCGCCTCGAGCAGAAGGCGCTGATTCCGCTGACCATCGACCATAGCTGGCTGAACGAAATTCAGCGTTCGCAGCAGATCACGATCGAGGAAGCCAGCAATATCGTCGGCAAGAATATCATCACCCGTGCCCTGGGGGTTCGGGAATGGGTGGATGTAGATTATCGCGCGCTCAAGGTCCAGGCGGGGGAGATATTCATCCTCTGTTCCGACGGCCTCTGCGGCTATTCCGATGATGACGAGATCCAAAAAGTGGCGGTCAAGTATCGCGAAAACGTTGACGATATTGTAGATAACCTGGTTCGATTGGCGCTGGATCGCGGCGCGCCAGATAACGTCACCGTTGTGGCTGTTCAGGTTGTAGAGACCACCTCCACCGGCTTGCCGACCAGTGAAACAGCAACTCTGGCTCATGAATCGGATAGTACGCTGGGGGCGGAAGACCGATGGCTGGAGAAGTTTGAAGCCACTCCGCAGCCGGCTGTAGAGTCAACTCATAAGCCCAACAAGGCATTCCTGATCGGAATGTTCGCCCTCTTTGCCGTTATCTCCGTGCTGATCATCGTCTTCGGACAAGGGAAATGACCCCGAAAATCGGTTGACAACCCTACCTCTTGTTTGCTAAGTTGGTCCTTCCAACGACACAAACATGCGCCCGTAGCTCAACTGGATAGAGCGTCTGGCTACGGACCAGAAGGTTTCGGGTTCAAATCCTGACGGGCGTACTTTTTTCTTCCACCTGGGAGGGTGTCGTCATGGAACACCAAGCGTTTTCTCCAAAACAACGGCTCCTTGATCTCAAACCACTAGGTACGTTAACTAACGTGGTGATTCTTGCCCTCATCGTTTGTGCGGTCCTCTCCGTCCTGCAGGGCCTCAACATTGTCTCCGAAATTGAATTGCTCAGTCGGATCAAGGCAGGGGACGAGGTCCTTGAGGCAGAGGCTGTCACGATTGAAGAGAGAATTGATCAACTGGTCTGGCTTCAGCTTGGGGCTTTCCTTTTCAGCGGAATACTTTTCATAACATGGTTCCATCGCGCTTATGCAAACGTCGCTCAGTGGTCTCCCGACGGCACAGCATACGCTACGAAATGGGCGGTGATTGGATGGCTCATTCCGATCCTCCACGTCGTACGCCCATATCAGATCGCTAAGGAGATCTGGACCAAATGCTGTGTCCGTCAATCTCCTAACGTATTCGCGGTGGCTGCACCGTCAGGTACCAGTCTCATTGGTTATTGGTGGGGGGCGGCCTTGCTCATGGGGGCATTGGACAGGATTGGATTCCAGTGGTCGCAACATGCTGAGACAATCGAACAGGCCTTAGTGGCCGGCTACATCATAGTCGCATCCGAAAGCATGACCGTCATCGCCGCATTCATTGCCATGTCCTTTGTGCGCGAACTCTCGGCCAGACATGAACGGGCGATCCGCTCCTATCAGTCGCCGATCGCGATCGATGGACTCATGCAAACACGGATGTCATAACTCTGACTTCTGAGCAAAAGGATGCACCATGACCGCTAATGGCCTCTTCCGGAAAGTAGATACCGTCATGCTCCGCGTCGCTGATCTGGAAAAGTCGCGCGCCTGGTATCGTGAAAAACTGGGTGTGAAAGAGCTGTTCGGCGAAAAGAAAGAGAACCTGGTGGTCATCTCATTTGGCGGAGATACCTCCATAACGCTCTGGCAACTCAAAGAGGGTCAATCGTTGACTCCGGGGGCCAAAACCGGTTGCTTCCCTATCCTGATGTCCGATGATGTTCGCAGGGCACACCGAACCCTGTCCGAACGCGGCGTGCAGACCGAACCGGTGCAGTCCGGCGGATCAGTTCAGTGGTTCGCGTTTTACGATCTGGATGGGAATCGGATCGAGGTGTGCGAAGTGTTCGCCTAGTCCACAAGAAATTTTCGATTCAATAAAAAAGCCCGGCAATCAGCCGGGCTTTTTTTGTCAGATTGACTCTGAATCAGATCACTTCAACAGCATCATCTTCTTCGTCATCACCTGATCACCCGTGACCAAGCGATAGAAGTAGACACCGGATGAGACCGATGCGCCGCCATCTGTCGTCGAATTCCAGACGACTGAATGACGACCCGCTGCAAGCGAACCATTCACCAGAGTTGCGACTCTCGATCCGAGGATATTGTACACCTCGAGTGTCACCGGCCCGGCGGTCGGCAGACTGAATTCGATTGTGGTGCTCGGGTTGAACGGGTTCGGGTAGTTCTGGTCGAGCGTAAACTCCTCAGGCAACGAATTGCCAAACGCGGAGATCTCTCCAGTCGTCCCGCCGCCAAAAGCGGCAGAGGTCGTGCCACGGAAGATGATCTCATCTATGTACACATCATCCTGATCATTGCTGGCATCACACATGAAGCGGATCTTTGCGTTGGTCGGGAAGTTGTACGTGGTGCGCGGGATTGATACAACCGCATGGTAATACGCGTTATTTACGTAGGTAGTGCCAAATATGAAGTTACCGACGGTTAGCCAGGAAGTACCATTAAAGTACTGGACCCAGAAATTCTCTCCGGACTCCATACTCACACCCTTGAACCAGAAATCAACTTCAAGCCGCTGATACGCTGTCACGTTGTAGCTCGCCGTATGGTAGAATGACGATGCGGTGCTGCTGTTGTCCTGAATATCAGCAGAATACGAACCCTGATGTGAATTCGTGGTCGTCAGCGCACGCGACATGTCAGAACCACCGTCCGTATAGGACCCCATTCCGGTTTCGAAATTGTCCGAGGTGATGGTAGTCCAGGTGGAAGGCGTCGTGGCAGTTATATAGTTGGTCTTGATTTCGCCATCGGAACCGTACGCGTTGGTGGCGGTCAAAGTCACTGTGTAGGTGCCAGCGGCCGCATAGACGTGAGACGGATTCTTAGTTGTCGACGTACCACCATCACCAAAGTTCCAGGCCCAACTGGTCGGGCTGTTGCTTGACAGGTCCGTGAAGTTGACTGTCAACGGCGCATTGCCTGAGGTCGGCGTGCCGCTGAAGTTGGCGACCGGCGGGTTATTGGTCGAAATGGAGTTCAATGCCGCCGCGGCATTGATCAGACCATAGCCATAATACTGATCCCAGCCCGCTGTACCTTTGTCGGTGGCGGTATTCTGGATAGCTGCGCGAACCGCGGCGGGAGACATCGTGCCGCCGTTCTTGGCGATCAAGAGAGCCGCAACACCGGCTACATGCGGACAGGCCATCGACGTTCCTTCGTAGAAGTAATAGCCGAAGGTTCCGTAGTTCGTCCCGTCGTGCGTCTGCTGCAGTACGCCATCAGGGTAGGTGTCGCCATTTTGGTCAACCGCAACGTCGCCACCCGGGGCGCAGATATCAATGGTCGAACCAAAACAGGTGTACCAAGTATAGGTCTGGTCATAACGGACCGCAGAGACAGAGATACACTGCGTGTACGCCGCGGGATACTGCGGCGCAGAGGTACCTTCGTTGCCGGCCGCGCAAACGATCGTAACGCCGAGATTGTAGGCGTACGTGATCGCGTCCTGCAAAGCGGTCGAGGTGGAGGGTCCGCCAAGGCTCATGTTGATCACTTTAGCGCCATTGTTGGCCGCGAAGGTGATGCCGTTGATGATGGCGGTATAGGTACCGTTTCCGGAAGCATCCAGAACCTTGACCGGCATGATGCTGCAATTGTAGGCGACACCCGCCACGCCGAGGCTGTTGTTGGTGGTCTGGGCGATCGTGCCCGCCACGTGCGTGCCATGGGCGCAGTCATCGTTCGGATGAGTGTCATTGTTCACGTAGTCATAGCCCGGCACGAAGGAAGTACCTGCCAAGTCTGGCGCCTGTGTAAAGGCTCCATAGGTCTCATAAGCAACGCCGCAGTCGATAACGGCCACGACAACACCTGAACCGGTAGACTGATCCCAGGCGGCCGGCATGCTGATCATCGGCATATGCCACTGGTAGCTGTAATACGGGTCGTTTGGCGTCATGAAGGCCTGAGCGATGTAGTTCGGCTCGGCGTATTCGACGTCCGGTCGGCTGCTGAATGCGGCAACCATCTCTTCGACTGTCTTGTCAGCGGGGATATTCAAAAGATTGATGCCGATCGACGAATTGGTTTCTGCAAGAGTAGTGCCCAGAGCGGCTTGAGCGGCGGTGATCGCCTGTCTGCCGACGTCGGCTTTAAATTTCACAATTACCTGGCCCGGCGCATAGGTTGCACCAGTTTCGACCACGCAGGATTTCCCAACTTTAAAATCCTCGGCTGCGGATGCGAAGCTGAAAAGGGCAAGAACCAGAACTAGTGTGAGAAAAGTTCTCATTTGCCTATCCTTCCGTACAACTGTGAGGGTTGTGCATGTGAGCCTGCCGGTCACGTTTCCATAGAACTGGAGTGTCGCATTGCGGCGCTCACCTGCAATTGAAGTTAGTTAATCAGCAATAACAAGAACCGCGGAATTATTTGATCAGAGATTCTCTGGCGAGTTCACCCCCCTTCGTTCGACGCACACCCACACCACAGCATCACGCATTAGAGAATCACCTGTGAGGACCGCGACATAAATGTGACCGGTTTTTGTCTTTAATTGTTGGTGTTGAGATCATCAACGATGATGTAATAAGGGAGAGGGGAATCGATTATGCAAGAAAAAACCTCACACGCAACAATGTCCCTGTTGGCATTTTCGTGGACACTTCAGTAAAGAATCAGGCGCATGTGAAGGATTACACATGCGCCTGTTACAATTGGAAACACTCGTGAGAGCTAGCCCATGAGGCTCAACTCGTTAACTTCGCCAGTCGGGCTTTCGCATCTTTGATCTCATCGATCTGTATGTCCGCATTTCCCCAAAACTTAAGCATCTCACTAAAGTACTTGGTCGCCTCGGCCTTGTTTCCCAGACCTTCGTAACCGATCCCGATATAGTACAGAGCCATCGGATAGCCGATCCCGCCGGAACTCTCTTCTTCACCGGAAACGAATCGCTTGAGTATGTCGATCCCCTCCTGGTAAGAGCCACGGCTGATCAGAATATACGCCATCTCCCGATCGTTGCCGCTGTTGCCCTGTTGCTGCGTTTTGATCAGATCGCGATATCCTTCGAGCAACAACACGGTATCGGGTCTTGCCAGACCTTCGAAAATCTTCTCCAGCCCATCTGTGATCCCCCAGAGCTCGGACGGAATGCGTGATTTGAATTGAGCGATATCCTCACGAATCATCTTTCGCGCCTGATCAGCTTTGGAATGATCATGCTCCACTAAAACCAGCGCATAGTTGCTGAACATGTTCGCGGTGCGATACCGATAGGATTCTTCATACAACTTGAGTCCGGTGTCGGTGATACCGCAGTGAAGATAGCCGCGAGCCACTGTCTGGAGTGTATTGGCGAGAATGCCGCTATCGCCAAGTTGCTTGGCGGCATCAGCCATGCGATCGTACTGCTGCAGCGCTTCTCTGAACTTGCCGTTCCAGATCGCCAGCGTGGCCATCTGCTCATAATAGTCGACCATGTCATACAGATTGCCGGGGTCGAGTTGCTTGTAGTTCTCGGTTAGCGCGGTGGCTTTGGCAAAGTCGCGACGATAGATAGCCAGACGGATCAGATTGGCCAATGCGCCGCGATGTTTCGGGAAGCGCGCCAGGATAGCGTCAAATTCTTTTTCCGCCAGATCTCTCTTCCCCTGCTGCAGGTAAGCGCTAGCCAACAAGGCATACGGATTAGGCGAATCCGGGTGCTCCCGTTTCGTTTTCTCCGCGATCCGGATCGCCTCGTCATACTTGTCAAAGCTGATGTATATTTCCGAACGGAAATCCTGCGGAAGCTGATAAGTCGGGTTTATGGCGAGCGCGGAATCAAACTGCGCGAACGCCTTGGTCGTATCCTTGGTGAACTCGTAAACCAGGATCCCATAGATGGTGCGCGCTTCGATGTCGTCAGGATAGTTGCTCACCATGGAACGCATCTTAGCGAAGGCGTCATCGAACTTCTTGTTCATCCAGATATCGGCGTAGACATCCAATAGACTCCGTTCGCGGACGGGCAGTTTCGACTGATATTGCAGAGCCTTGGCTATATACCCGGCGGCTTTTTGCGGCCGTCCCTGAAAGGCATTGATCATCCCCAGGCGCATATAGGGGAGAGCGAACGTCGAATCGAACGAGAGTGCCCGCTCAAAATTGACGATCGCTTCTTCGTTCAGTCCTTTCAGGAAATTCTCCAGCCCCAAAACGTAGTTTTTGAAGGCTTCGGGAGAGGCCGAGGTCAATTTGCGAATATCCTGATCGCCCGTGGCAGTGGCAATATTCATCGAACTGGCGATCTTGTCGGTCAGGCTGTCGACCAGCACAAACGGGTCTTCGCCGACAACTTTTTCACCCATCAGTACGCGACCGCTGGAGGCTTCCTCCAAACGAGCATCGATCCTGATCTGCTTCCCGACCTTGAAGAGTGTACCGGTCAGGACATTGGTGGCACCAAGCTTTGAGGCGATCGCCCGACTGGCATCGCTGGAGATCTCGCCGCCATTGGCTTTGCTCGGTTCCAGCATATCCAAAATGCGCTGGCGACTGATCAAGTTCATTTCCTTATTCTGCGCCAGGTCGGTCAGCAGCATCTCCGGAAGGCCGGACTCCATCCAGTCGTATTCCGGATCGCCGGTTTTATTGGCAAAGTCCAAGACAGCCAGGCTGTTCGGCTTTGCCTGCAGGTCAACACTGAAACTCAGATTGGAGCCTTCAGAAAAGAACACTTTCCAGACAATTCCGATCACCGCGATCGCGATCACGGCGGTTTTCCAGTCGATGATCCATGACTTGGATTTCTTGACCGTCTGTGGTGCCGCGCGCAATGCAGAGATGGAATCCGACGTACCGCTTTCGTAGAGACGGCGGAGATTGCGAAGGTCCACTACCAGATCGCGTGTATCCTGGTAGCGGTCGTTCGGGTCCTTGTGCAGGCACTTGTCAACGATCCGTTCCAGCTCCATGGGAATCGTCTCGTTGCGCATCCGAATAGAGTCGTGGCGCGCTTCGAGGATCTTGGCCAGAGTGGAGACCTCGGTCGGTCCAGTGAAGGGAAACTCGCCGGTCGCCATCCGATAGAGCAACACACCGAACGAGAAGATATCGGATCGAATATCCACTACCTCGCCGCGGATCTGTTCGGGTGACATATAAGAAACCGTGCCGACTATCTTACCGGCGCGGGTCAGCTCTTTGGAAACAGTGCGTGTGGAATCACCCTCGGAGAATTGTACCGGCTGCACCGGCTTCGCCAATCCAAAGTCGAGGATCTTTGGCTGGTCATCCTCGTTCACGATGATATTGTCCGCCTTGATATCCCGGTGTACCACATTGATCTTGTGGGCCGCCGCCAATCCCGAGGCGATCTTTTCCGCCAACTTAACCACGGTGGAAATATCGGAGGACCGTGCTTTCATGTAGTCGGAAAGGGATTTTCCCTTGACGTACTCCATGACGATGAAAGTTACGTCGCTGCCGGCGGCATCCTTGGTGGTGTCAATGTCATAGATCGCCATCACGTTCGGATGTGAGACCTGCGCGGCGGTCTTGGCTTCCCGCTGGAACCGGGCAAGACGATCATCATCATCTCCCGGTTTGAAAGAGAGGATCTTGAGGGCGACCTCGCGATGTAGTTTCTGGTCTTCCGCGAGATAGACCTGTCCCATTCCTCCTTCTCCCAGGAGTTTGATGATCTTGAAATGGGCGAAACTCTGGCCTGGCTCAAGCATGGTCATTTCCTTCTGACGAGCAGCATAGTTATATCGTCCGAGCGGGGGCCGTCCCCGACATACGCTTCAATATCTTCCGTCAGGCGACGGGCTATTACGTCGATCGACTCAGCGCGGTTGGCAACGACAAGTTTTTCCATGCGCAGATCGGTGTATGGTTCTTCGCCGCGCATCGCTTCGGTGACACCGTCGCTGAATACAAAAATGAACTCCCCGGAAGATAAGTGAATGGTTGACTCCTGCCACGTTGAAAAATCAAACGCCCCAATCATAGTTCCGGAAGGTTGCAGATACTCAAGCGAACCATTCGCACGAACCACCAGCGGCGGATTGTGGCCGGCATTGACAAATGTGACCGTTTCGCTGTCCGGAGTGATCAATCCCATGAAGAGGGTGGCAAAATCTTCCGGCGCGCTATAGCGGTGCAACTGTGTGGAAACCGATTTGACCGCCCGCTCGAGCGTGAAAGTCGGGTCGTTATAAAAGATTCGGAACGAGGCAAGAATATTCGACATCAATAATGCCGCGCCGAGTCCTTTACCGGATACATCGGCCACCAGAAAGACGAGCCGACCATCGGGGAGCGCCGCGACATCATACAGGTCACCGCCCACCAGTCGTGACTGGCGCTGAAAAGCGTGGACATCAAATCCACTTATCCGCGGCGGTATTTTGATAAGCAAATTGCTTTGGATCGAAGCGGCCCGGTGCAGCTCGGCATCGATTAACTGCTTTTCCTGTCGCGCCTGCAACAACTGGTAGTTCATCAGCCGGGCGGCTATAATATTACCGAAGGTCGCCAGCAATCGAAGGTATTCGTCGCTGTACCGGTGGAGAGGATTGGTGGTGTCGACATACAGTATCCCAAGCACCTTGTCTTCGTCCATCATCGGTACCGCCATAGCCGATTTCATCGCCGACATAATGACGGACTGCTGAGAGGCGAAGCGGGGATCGCTGGTTGGATCGCCGATCAGGATCGCGCTTTTATTGGTCAGGATCTCTCGAACGATCGTCCGCGAGAGAGTAAAGGTCCCCAGATCACGGCCATTCGGCAGAAGAGTCGCCGCGGCGAAAATCTCGTTCTGGTCGGAAGATGTAAAAAGCACCGCCAGTCGTTCCGATGGGATCACCTTTGCGACCAGGGAGAGGGCGCGTCGAAGCATCTCTTCCTGCGGCTCCGGCAGGACGAGGGTTTTAGCCATATCGAACAGAGTCGGCAGCAGTTCGGGAAGGTCGGTCACTCGGGTTGGGAGCGGTTTGAGCGCTTCATTCATCGACAGGAAAACCGAGTGCTCGGCAATATTCTCGGGAAGTATCGCGCGGGGAAAACTGGTCGAATCGTTGGCCGGGGCAGTGCCGGAGGAGAGCTTGAATTGCGCCTGTCCAAAGGTCAGATGGTCGCCCGCTTTGACCTGAATCCGGCCGCTAAGTTTCTTGCCGTTAACGAATGTGCCGTTGTGACTCTCAAGGTCCGTGAGAAAGATGACCAGAGGATCGGGCCCTATCTCAAACTGAGCATGTTTGCGTGAAACGGTTTTGTCCGGGACCACCAGATCGGCCTCAGAACTTCGTCCGATCACATAGTTTCCGCTATCCAGCATCCAGGAGTAGTATTGAGAGCCATCCGATCCAATGAGTTGAATCACGTACATATCCTCTTTAGGTGGTGGGGCCAAAACACGGGCAACCCCTCAAGTCATCAGATGGGGAGCGTGTCGGCAACTGGTTAGTCAATGTAACCGGAAGGGAGTTAAAGAGAAATAGGAAAGAGTGGGGTGAGCAAGGCGGAGATAAAAAGACACCCAGCAACCAAACTCGCCATGGCTGCCGGGTGGTTTAACCCTCTGTTGCACATGAGGGCATTTTTCCCCGTTTGCGATGTCCCGCTCCCGGGAGACAACTTTTTGCCGGGGTCGTGAGAGCTTGCCGCATAGGGCAACCGTCTCCCTGACTGACTCCAGCTTCGCAATTAATACGCAATATGAATGCCAACTAACTTATCTACTTTAGATGACGTATGCTGTTGTTGAATAGTGCAATACGGATAGCACTCAACCTGATTAGTGATGATATGGTGGTATGCACCTCAAATCAGGCCTAAGCAATCGGGTAATTTTAACCCAATGAGATACCGAGGTTGTCAATTTGCTTCCGCATATTGGCTGGGTCCTTGCCGAACTCTCTCGCCACTTTGCTGACATTCCCTTTGTGCCGATCCAGCGCCTTGACTATCAGGATCCGCTTGAAATCCTTGACCGCCTCATCAAAATCGTTCGGGATACCGGCAGCCTTGTCGCCTATTTCGAGCTGGTTCAGGACATCCCGGCGGGAGATGAAGTATGAAGGGGTATCGGCCAGGAGTGCTTTGATTTTCTCATACAGTTCGCGGACATTGCCTCGCCAGTTATGCTCGATCAACAGATCGCGTCCCTCCTGGTCGAAATATTTGGGATCGATCCTGGCCTCATCGCAGTACTTCTCAACGAAGTAGTCTATTAAGGCCGGAATGTCTTCTCTTCGTTCGCGCAACGAGGGAAGCGAGATCACTGTCCCGCGTATGCGAAAATAGAGATCTGACCGAAATTTCCCCTGATCTACCATTCCGGCGAGATCGGCATTGGTCGCGCAGATCAAGCGGACATCGACCTGTTCAGTCTCGATCGCGCCGAGGCGGAGTATTTCTCCGCTTTCCAGAACTCGCAGGAGTTTGACCTGCGTGTTGTGATCGAGTTCTCCTATCTCGTCGAGAAAGACCGTTCCTTTGTTTGCATGCTGCAAAAGTCCGACCTTATCACTATTCGCGCCGGTAAAGGCCCCCTTGAAATGCCCAAACAACTCATCCGCGACCAGATCCGGCGCCTTCTGACCGCAGTTGTAGGCGACGATCGGTTGTCCAAAGCGGGGGCTGAGGCGGTGAATCGCTTTTGCCACCAGTTCTTTCCCCGTACCGGTTTCACCGAGGATCAGCACTTTCTGGTCCTTGGGACCGATTTCGTCGATCTGGCGGTATATCTCCAGCATCTGGCGCGACTGTCCGACCATTTCGAACATCTCACGGGCATAGGCGATGAGCGTTTCCGGATGTGTTTTGAACAGCGAACTGCGAACCGCATTGCGCACGGCCGTTTCCAGTCGCTCGGGGTTCTCGTTCTTCCCAATATAGTCGTATTGCTGCTCTGCATCCCGCTGCTTGTGCGAGTATTCCCCCGGATAGCCAGTGTGAAAAATGATCGGGATGTCGAGCGGGATAGCCCGGATCCGTCGGGCCGTCTGAAAGCCATCCATCTTGGCCATGCGAATATCAAGAATGATCGCCGCGGTATCGGTGTGAGATCGAAGCTGATCGAGTGCTTCCTGACCGGAGGTCGCCACGACCACCTCGTATCGGTCCAGAAAAATTTCGCGAAGCGCTTCCAGCACCAGCGGATCATCATCGACGATAAGTATTTTTCCGCGAATCTTACTCAGTGGCACGTGTACCTCCCGCTTCCGCGTTAAAGCGCGGAAGCATGATGTCAAAACTTGTTCCATGTCCATGTCCGGAAGTGACCTTGATCGAGCCTCCGTACATCTCAGCAATTTTCTTTGCCATCGCCAATCCAATACCGGTTCCGCTGCGCGGTTTGGTGCTGAAAAAGGCGTTAAATATCCGGGGTAGGTTCTCGGCAGGGATCCCGGGACCATTGTCTGCAACCCGGATCGATACCTGATCCCGAGTGGTCCGCGCCGTGATCGAGATGAGCGGTTGTTCCGTTTCGTGCAGCGCATCGATCGCGTTGACCACCAGGTTATTCAGCAGGCTGTTGAAATGCGGCACGCTGCAGGCAACCACAGCGTCCGGGGAGATATTCGAGTCGACGCGAACTCCGTGTCTTTCACAGCGAGCTCGATTTTGCTCAATGATCTCTGTGACCAGATTGCCGACAGAGACTTCTTCGATCTTTCGATTCGCTTCCAGCCGCGAGTAATGGGTCACCGATTCGGTCATATGGATCGCCCGGGCGATCGCCTGTTCGGCCAGTCCCAGAAGCTTGAGGTCTCGCTCGGCCTCTTCGCCAGAGCCTGATCTTCCTTCCAGCCGCTCACGCATTTTGTAGAGGCAGGTAGTGGCAGGGAAGAGGGAGTTGTAGATCTCGTGCGAAACACCTCCCGCGATCTCACGGACCTGCTGGTAACGCTCCTGGTAGATCCGCTGGAGCTCGGCTTCCGCATGAACTCGATCAGTGATGTCGATGGTCGTTCCCAACACACAGGTCTGGCCCATGAACTGGATCACTTTTGCGGAGTAATCAACCCACCGATACTCACCATCTTTGCGAACTATCTTGACCTCGTAACGTGGGGGGACCTCGTTCCCAGCCAGCCGGTCCCGGCCGCGCTGAGTCACCAATTGCCTGAAGTCGGGGTGGATGACTTCCCAGAAACTCATTTTCAGCAATTCATCGAGACTGTACCCCGTGATACGCGTTGACGCGGGGTTGCAGTAGAGAAGGCGGTCGGCTCCAAAGATAGTGATTCCTGCGGTCACGGACTCAGCAACAGCTCGGAATTTCGCTTCACTCTCGCGCAGACTGAGTTCGATCTGGTGTCGGGCCGTGATATCCAGCCAGGTCGCCTGGATAAGGACCCGATCAGGCGCCTGGATCCGCCGAGCCAGTGCCTCGAGCCGCTTGGGAGTCCCCTTGAAAGTCGTGATTTCGGATTCAAATTGGGCCGGTGCGTCACCACCCGTGAGGCGGCGGCGGATTCTATCCATCCATGCCACGACATTCTCTTCTCCGACCAGAGCCTTGAGAAAGGCCGGCATCGGCATAGATATAAGTTCGTGTACATCGATCTCCAGCATACGGGCGAGTTGCTCGTTGGCATACAGCACCTGAACATCGTCGTACTGCAGTATCCCCAGATTGGAGTGCTCGGTCAAACCGCGGAATTTTTCCTCACTCTCCCGGAGTGCTTCTTCGGCGCGCATTCGTTCGGTAATGTCCTGATATGTGCCCAGCACACCCACCACGGTACCATCGGGATCTCGAAGCGGCACTTTGCTGGTCAGGAGGTGAATGATCTCACCAGTTGGCGTAGTCTGCGGTTCTTCGATCAGCAGCTTCGGCTCTCCACTCTCGATCACCGCACGGTCGTCGGCCCGATAAAGATCAGCTTGTGCCCGCCAGACCATGCTATAATCATCTTTGCCGATGATCTCTTCCGGGGTGTTGAATCCCGCATCTCGCGCAAACTGTGAATTGCATCCCAGGTAAAGCCCTCGCTTGTCTTTCCAGAATACCCGCGCCGGGATCGAGTCGAGCACGATACCAAGGAACTCACGTGAGGCCCTCAATTCTTCCGTGGCGATTTTCTTCTCCGTAATATCGATCATAACTGTCAGAAAGAACTCTGTTTCCTGACTTCGGATAACTTCCCCGCTGAAGAGGCCGTGGAGTATCACTCCGTCTTTGCGGCGGACTCGCATTTCAATATCTGTGATCCGGCCGGTCTGTCTCAAGCGCCGACCGGCGGCAGATTGCTGATCAATATCAACGAAGATAGACAACTCACTCGGTGTGTGGCCGATCACTTCATCCCGATCATGGCCGATCGTTTGCAGGAACGAATCGTTGACATCGACAAAACGCCCATGTGTAGTGTCCGTCAGTGCCATGAGAGCCGGATTGAATTGAAAAAGCTGCTGGAACAGCATTTTGGCTTCCTGTTCGGCACTCAAGTCCTTACTGAGGCCAAAGAGACACTCGGAACCATACCATCTGCCGAACCAGAGGCGAGTCTCGACTGAGACCAACGATCCATTCTTTTTCAGCAAGGGGAGTGGGCAGTCATTGCGCTTTCCCCGCAGGATAGCATCGATCAGACTCAGTGCCTCCTCCCGACGATCCGCGGGATGCAGGTCGACCAGCTTCATCGTCGTGAGCTCTTCACTTGAATAGCCAAGCTTGGTCCGGAGTGCCCTATTGGTCAGAAGGATGCGACCAGCTCTATCGGCCACGATCAGCATATCGCCGATCGTCTCAAAAAACGCTCTGAAATTGGACTCACTATCCCGAAGGGCCTGCTCGGAGCGTTTTCGATCTGAGATGTTGCGGACGATCGCCAGGACTTCCGAAGGTCCGCTAGCCACGATGCGTGCTTCGTAGTCCTCGAAACGATTTCCCACCGGCAACTGGTATTCAAGGTACTGAGTCTCTCCGTTACTTAGCACCTTAACGATCGCTCCATGCACCATCTCGGCCAGCGGCGGAGGCAGAACGTCCCGTGCAGGTTTTCCGAGGAACTGATCACCGGGAGAAAAGAGCTCGGATTGTCGACTCGCCTGATAATCAAGGAATATGCCGTCAGCCGTCATCCTGAACATCAGGTCCGGTGTGGCATTAAGCATCGCGTCATTGCGGGCTTCAGCCTTTTTCAGCGCATTGATCGCATGTCGGCGCCGGATATTCACCACAACCAATTGAATTGACACCAGGAAGAGGGCAATGACAAACCAGGTGCGATAACGCCAGAGCAACGCAACCAATCGCTGCGACCATGGTTTCGCCTGCAGATTGCCGACCAGGAATCCGTTTCCGGCATTGGTGACAAACATGGTGACGCCGCCGGTTGAATCGAGCGCGGCCGGAAGCAGTTCGCTGGCAATGCCTGGAAGGTACCCGCGGCATTCCCATCCCTTGCTGTACAAAACAGACCCGCCCTCCACGACAAACTGCAGGACCGTCTCCCCGGATTTTGGGAGTTGGAACTGAGTGAGGTACTGCCCCAGGTTTGCCCCGGTGATGCGGGCGAGCGGTTGGAGTGACAGATCGAAAATCGACGCGTCTCCTCCGGTGCCGATCAAAAGGATCTCCGGTCGTTCGTCGCCTATCAGGTCGACCAACTCAAGGAAGGCGGTCCTCTCTTGAACTGCTATGGACTGTCGGAGAGTCCCATCTGCGTCAATGATAGAGAGCCAGTCATTGGAAGAATCGCCTGACTGACCGGGAAACTCAAATTGGTGAATGAGCGCATACAGCGTGTCACCGGGGAGGGTGCGAATAGATACGCTGGCGAATTTCGGGGCGAGACGATAATTAAAGATGATCTCGCCGCGTTGATTGAGGCGTGTCAGATAACCATACTGGTCATCGAAATTCGGATCCGTGACGCCGTTCTCCGGGCCATAGGCGCAAACAAGTATCCCCGGATCGATCGAATCAAAACAGCTAACTGTATTGCCGGGGGTAGCCGAGGCCGCCATCGGCATGGACCACTCCACCACCATCCGCTCGATATCAATGCAGTAATAGACCCGCGGTCGTTTGTCGCGGCCAACCATCAGGTAGAAAAACAGCTCGGTCGTACCGTCGTAATCATAATCAAAGCTGGCGATATGATAGGGGGATGGTATCCATTTGCCATTGCCGGTCTGATCGACTCCGGTAGTCAGAAAGAGCATATCGAACTTGTTGGAGCCGGGGAAATTGCGGGCAATGAACGCGGAATCATTGCGAAACCCTATCAATGCGACACCATCACGCCGATTTACGGAGTCACGGAAGAGGCAATAATCACTGATCGTCAGGAAAACCGGGTCCTGGGAGAGCGTGCGGTTGTCGGGGAGCGAATTCACAAAAATCGAGGCGGCATCATCCTGATTGATGGCACAGTTTGAGACAAAGATGTACGCGATGGAATCTGATGCGGTACGGCGCGTGGTGAGAAGTCGAGCGGGGCGATTGACCGACATCTGATTTTCGGTATGGCTGGACTCGATGAAGTGAGTGACACCATACGGCAATAGAGTGGTATCGCCGATCGGATCGGGCTCGATCACTTGTTGGGCGGATGTCATGCCAGCCGTCAGCGAGTAGACAAGCCAGACAATCAGAAGACGCGCCAAAGAAACCATGTCCCCTACTCGTTTTCCCCTCAGCCCCGTTGCAGACAGGTTACGTTCGCCGACGGTTAGATTCGTTCATATGGATAGACTATGAACAATATAAGGGATAACAGGAACAAAATCCAGATGCCTGCGTGAAGTTCTCGCGCTCGACCGGAGAATAGCTTGCAGACGACATAGAGGACAAAACCGGACGCAATCCCAAAGCCGATATTGTAGGTGAAGGTCATTAGCGCGATCGTCGCCACCGCTGGAAAAAGCTCGGTATAGTCGTCATACGGGAGGTGGCGAAGGGGGGCCATCATCAGGAATCCAACTATGACCAGCGCGGCTCCATAGGCAACTGCCGGAACGGCCATGTAGATCGGTGCCAGAAAGAGCGAAACCAGGAAAAGCCCGGCCGTTATCAGGGAGGCAAAGCCGGTCCGCGCTCCGGACTCGATACCGGCGGCCGATTCAATGTACGCCCCGGAAGTGGAGGTGCCGACCAGAGCGGCGGCAGTAGTGGCCATCGCGTCAGCCATCATCGGCTTTTCGATCTCAGGCAGATTATTGTGGGCATCCAGAAGTCCCGCCCGAGCAGAGAGGCCGATCAGAGTCCCCATGGTGTCCACAAATGCCAGGATAAACAAGACGAGAATGATAGGGAAGAATTCAGGGGTTAATGCCCCCGCGATATCCAATTTACCAATGATCGGCGCCAGTGAGGGAGGGGCGGATAGAATGCTCTCCGGAAATGGGGAGACGTTAAATGCGAATGCAAGCAGAGTGGTAACCAGCATGCCGATCAGGATCGCACCTGGAATGCGGCGGATGATCAGGACCGCGATCAGCAAAACTGCTGTGAGTGCCAGCAGTGGCCCGACGGCGGAAAGATCACCGATCTTGACTGGCGCACCGGGGACACCGAGTCGAACCAGGCCAGCCTCGTTCAGTCCGATAAACATGATGAAAAAGCCGATTCCGGCGGCAAAAGCTCGTTTGAGATTCTCAGGAATGGCGCCTGCGATCCACCCCCTAATCCCAAAGAGAGTGATGACGATAAAGATCACGCCACTCAGAAAGAGAGCACCCA